>NZ_CP115174.1:2203500-2512000 GCF_027625475.1 Sphingomonas abietis | reverse complement strand
GCCAGGGCTATGACATCATGAGCTATGACGAGGACGAGGTGGCGCGCATCGCCCGGGTCGGCTTCGAGACGGCCAAGGCCCGGCGCGGCAAGCTCTGTTCGGTCGACAAGGCCAATGTGCTGGAGACCTCGCAGCTGTGGCGCGACGTGGTGATCGAGATCGCCGCCGACTATCCCGAGATCGAACTCAGCCACATGTATGTCGACAATGCCGCAATGCAGCTGGTGCGCGATCCGGGCCAGTTCGACGTGATCGTCACCGGCAACCTGTTCGGCGACATCCTCTCCGACCAGGCGAGCATGTGCGCGGGATCGATCGGGATGCTGCCGTCCGCGACGCTCGATGTGAACCAGAAGGGCCTGTACGAGCCGATCCACGGCTCGGCGCCGGATATTGCCGGGCAGGGCAAGGCCAATCCGCTGGCGACGATCCTCTCGGCGGCGATGATGCTGCGCTATTCGCTCGGCAAGGATGCGGCGGCGGATCGCATCGAGGCCGCCGTGGCGGCGGCGCTGGCAGCCGGCCATCGGACGGCGGATCTCGGCGGCACCACGACCACGCGCGACATGGCCGACGCGGTGCTCGCGGCGCTCTGAGGCTGTCCCCTCCCCGACGGGGAGGGGAAGACAGGTCATTCGCTCGGGTGCAGTTCCCGCTCGATCGCCGAGACGATGACGTCGTCGGTCGGCAGCATGTCGGGCGAGAAGCGGCCGACGACGGTGCCATCGCGACCGATCAGGAACTTCTCGAAATTCCACAGCACTTCCGGCTCGGCGTTCGGGGTCATCCCGTAGCCGACGAGCTTGGTGCGGAAATCCTTGGTCCCGATCGCCATCGGCTCGGCGCGGATCAGCGCCGAATAGAGCGGGTGGCGGTCCACGCCGGACACGGTGATCTTGGAGAACATCGGAAAATCGACCGCGAAGTTGGTCGTGCAGAAGGTCGCGATCTCCTCGTCGCTGCCGGGCTCCTGGCCAGCAAAATCATTGGCCGGGAAGCCGAGCACGGCGAAGCCGTCATCCTTATATTTGGTGTAGAGCGCCTCGAGTCCCTCATATTGCGGGGTCAGCCCGCATTTGGAGGCGGTGTTCACCACCAGCAACACGTTGCCGGCATAGGCGCCGAGCGTGGTTTTGTGGCCATCGATGGTGTTGATCGGGATCGCCAAAAGATCGGTCATCGCGTCTATCCTCTCCTCGCGGACGGTCCTCCTTATAGGTCTGCATTGACGTGGAGGCCAAGGGCGCGGCAAAGCGTCGCATCATGAAGAGGTATACGGGACAGGATCGCAGCGTCACCACGCGCTGGCGACCGGCAACACAGGCAGTCCGCGGCGGGACCGCGCGCTCGGAATTCGGCGAGACGTCGGAGGCGCTCTTCCTGACCTCCGGCTACGCCTATGACTGCGCGGGCGACGCGGCGGCGCGTTTCGCCGGCGAGCAGCAGGGCATGACCTATTCGCGGCTCCAGAACCCGACGGTGGAGATGCTGGAACAGCGCATTGCCCTGCTCGAGGGCGCCGAGGCGGCGCGCTGCATGGCATCGGGCATGGCGGCGATGACGGCGGCGTTGCTCTGCCAGCTGGAAGCGGGCGACCATCTGGTCGGCGGGCGCGCGGCATTCGGCTCGTGCCGCTGGCTGACCGACACCCTGCTCCCCAAGTTCGGGATCAAGACGACGATCGTCGACGGCCGCGACCCTGCCGCGTGGGAAGCGGCGATCCGGCCCGAGACCAAGGTGTTCTTCTTCGAGACGCCGGCCAACCCGACGCTCGACATCTGCGATATCCAGGCGATCTGCGACATCGCGAAGACGCACGGCATCACCACCGTGGTGGACAATGCCTTCGCCTCGCCGGTACTCCAGCGTCCGATGGAGTTCGGCGCGGATGTCGTCGCTTATTCCGCCACCAAGATGATGGACGGGCAGGGCCGCGTGCTCGCCGGTGCCGTCGCCGGGCGCGAGGAATTCATCGAGAAGACCTTGCTCGCTTTCACCCGCAACACCGGGCCGACGCTCAGCGCGTTCAACGCCTGGGTGGTGCTGAAGGGACTGGAGACGCTCGATCTGCGCGTCCATCGCCAGAGCGAGAACGCGCTCAAGGTGGCGAGCTTCCTCGAGACGCGGGTGCCCAAGCTGCTCTATCCGGCGCTGGCCTCGCACCCCCAGCATGAACTGGCGATGCGGCAGATGTCGGCGGGCGGCACGATCGTCGCCTTGTTCCTCGATGGCGGCCGCAGCCAGGCCCATGGCCTGCTCGACGCGCTGCAGCTGGTCGATATCTCCAACAATATCGGCGACTCGCGCAGCCTGATGACGCATCCGGCCTCCACCACCCATGCCAGCCTTTCGCCGGAGGTGAAGGCCGAGATGGGGATCACCGAGGGGATGCTGCGCCTCTCGGTCGGGCTCGAAGATCCCGACGATGTGATCGAGGATTTCGACCGGGCGTTGAAGGTGGTCGGGCTATGAAGGCGCTCTTCCCGTTCGAAGCGGTGACGGGAAGCGTGACCGTGCGCGTGTCGGTGAGCTATCTGCCCGAACAGTCCGAGCCGGCGCATGGCCGCTGGTTCTGGTCCTATCATATCCGGATCGAGAATGGCGGCGACCGGGCGGTGCAATTGCTCACTCGCCACTGGATCATCACCGATGGGCGCGGCGCCGTCGCCGAAGTGGTCGGCGAGGGCGTCGTCGGCGATCAGCCGGTCGTCGAGCCGGGCGAGAGCTATGATTATGTTTCGGGCTGTCCGCTCAAGACGCCGACCGGATCGATGCAGGGGAGCTATGGCATGATCGGCGCGGATGGCGAGCCGTTCGATGCCGCGATCCCGATGTTCCCGCTCCACGCACCGGCGACCGCGCGATGAAGCGGACCCATCTCCCGCTCAACGGCCTGCGCGTGCTCGATGCCGCCGCGCGCCATCTGAGCTTTACCCGCGCCGCCGACGAGCTGGCGGTGACGCCGGCCGCGGTCGGCCAGCAGATCCGGGCGCTGGAGGATACGCTGGGCGTCGTCCTGTTCCGCCGCACGACGCGCGGTCTGGAACTGACGCCGGAGGGCGAGGCCGGTCTCGATGCCCTGCGGCAAGGCTTTTTGCAGTTCGAGGAGGCGGTTCGTGCGATGCAGGCGGGCCAGTCGTCCAAGACGCTGACGATCGCGGCACCGCGGGATTTCTCCGCCAAATGGCTGGCGCCCAAGCTCGCCGACTATGCCCGGAGCGATCCGGACCTGCGCTTCGTGCTGCTCTCGTCCGATGACGGGCTGGATTTCACCCAGGCCAATCTCGATCTCGCAGTCTGCCTGTCGAGCGCCAAGGGCGAGCATGAGGGCGTCGCGCTGGGTGCGGCCGGGTTTCTGACGGTGGGGGCCGAAGGCGGCGCCGATACCACCATCGCCTGGCCCGGCTGCCCCGGCGAGGAGGCCAAGGCGGCCGGCGTGACGGTTGGCGATGCCGGGCTCGCGCTCGATGCCGCCGCAGCGGGCTTCGGCCGGGCGACGGTGCCGGCGCTGCTCGCGGAGGCCGATCTCGCGAGCGGGCGGCTGGTCCGCTTCGGCGAGAAGGCGTCGGACGAGACTTACTGGCTGATCGCGCCGCTGCCGCAATGGCGGCAGAAGAAGGTGCGTTCGCTGGTCACGGCGTTGACCGCCTGAACCGCCAGACCGGCCCGCGCGCCTCTCACGGGGAGCGCGGGCCGGCTCAGTTGGCCAAGATCCGCTCGATCGCGGCCTGCGCGACGGGATGGTAGGTCGGTTTCGCCTTCGCGAAGATGCGGCTGGCGATCGGCATTCCCCATGCGCCCTGGGCCTTGAGCGCCTTGTAGAGCGGCGTCACCAGCAGCATCCGGCCGACCGTCGTCAGGTGCTGTTCCAGCGCCGGCACCGCCGGCTCGAAATGGTTGGCGATCGCGATCTCCAGCCACGCGCAGCGGATATAGGCATTGGGCGATGCCGAGAGGCCGAACGCCTTGTCCATCTCGATCAGCCGCTCGGGGGGCTGCTGGCGCGGCAGACCGTTGAGGAAGCGCAGCCATTCCTGCGTCGACCAGCCCTTCACGTCGATCGAGCTGGCCGCAGCGCCCATCTCGAAGCGCTTGCGATCCTGATCCACCCGCGCGAGCGTCGCCGAGGTGACATGCACGGCGTTGCCCGGCAACCCCGGTCGATAGGCCCATGTATCGAGCTGGAGTTTTGCTTCCAGCGCATGATCGCCCTTGATCAGGTTGGCGCGCAGATCGGCGAGGAAACCGGCGGTGGTCTGCGGCTGGAAAGCGTGGCGATCGAAATAGGAGCGCAGATAGGCGTCGAAGCGCGGCCGGCCGACCGCCTGTTCGATCGTCCGCAGGAAGGTCGAGCCCTTGGTGTAGTCGACCGCGCCGTCCTCCGGATCGCCATGCAGGCGCGAGGCGCGGGCCGGATTTTCCTTGAGTTCGTCCTGCAGATCGTCCCAGCTGAGGTCGGGGAGCGTCGCCGCGCGCTCCTTGCCATAGACCGCCTCGTCGATGCGGTTCTCGAAATAGGTGGTGAAGCCCTCGTTGAGCCAGCTGTCCGACCAGGTCGCATTGGTGACCAGATTGCCCGACCAGCTGTGCGCCAGCTCGTGCGCGATCACGTCGACATTGGACTTGTCGCCGGTGATGATCGTCGGCGTGGCGAAGGTGAGAGTGGGATTCTCCATGCCGCCGAACGGGAAGGAGGGCGGCAGCACGAGGATATCGTAGCGGCCCCAGCGATAGGGGCCGTAGAGCGCCTCGGCAGCGTCCACCATCTTCTCGGTGTCGGACAGCTCGCGCGCGGCTTTATCCAGCATCGCGGGCTCTGTGTAGACGCCGGTGCGCGGGCCGAGCGGCCGGAAGGCAAGATCGCCCACCGCCAGCGCGATCAGATAGGGCGGGACATTATGGTCCATCCGGAACCGATAGCTGTGCCGGCCCGGACCGGCCGGCTCGCCGTTCGGGGTCAGCCGTTCGGCGCTCATCACCGCCATCAGGCCATCGGGCACGGTGATCTTCGCCGACCAGCTCTGGCGGATGCCGGGGCTGTCCTGCGTCGGGATCCAGCTGCGGTTGTTGATCGATTCGCCCTGGCTGAACAGATAGGGCTTCGCCTTGCCGGCGGTGAGTTCGGGCGGCAGCCACTGGAGCGCGCTGGCATCCGGGCTCGACGCATAGCGGATCACGATCTTGCGCGCAGTGCCGATCTGCACGGTCAGCGGCGCGCCCTTATAGGCGTCCGTCGGGCCGACCGACCATGTCAGGGCGTGACCGGCGCCATCGGTGATGCTGGCGATGGCGAGCTTCTTGTCGTCAAGAATGATCTGTCGGGCATTCTTGCCGGCGAGGATGTCGAGCGTCGCGGTGCCCGACATGACATGCGACTTGAAGTCGGCGGCGAGATCGAGATCGACATGGGTGACGCGCGCCACCTTGGGATCGGCATAGCTCAGCACGTCGCGCGCTTCGGGCGTCGTCAGGATCGGCGAGGGCGGATCCGCCGCGAAGGCGGGCGCCGCGATCAGCGAGATGAGGGAGGCAGACAGGGTGCGACGCATGACGGAGCCTTCGGTGAACGACATGAAATGTGGCTAGGCCAGCGAGGCTGACCGGGCAAGCGCGTCGCGACGACCGGCAAAAGTGTCGCTTTGTTCATTTCGGGCACGGCCCGGCCCATGGCATGGACGGATCCCGAATATTGGCAGCACGAGACGGGCATGATCGCTATCTTTCCATACGCCGGCGCGCCACGCCGATGATCTTCGGTCGCTCGGTCGTGATCGGCCCGACCCTGCCGGTGGATGTTCCCGCGCTCTATCGCTGGGCGGACGATGCGGAGACCGCTGCCCTCAACGAGACGTACCGGCCACCCAATTGGCGGGCGCAGGAGGATTTCTGGAGCAATGCGGCGAATGATCCGAGCCGCGTCTTCTTCGCGATCCGCGCGACCGGGGCGGCGGATATCGTCGGCTATATCCAGATCATGAAGATCGACCCGATCCACCGTTCGGCGAGCATCGGCATTCGCATCGGCGAGCGTGCCGATCGGGGCAGGGGGCTTGGCCGCGAGGCCCTGGAAATGGGCATCGCCTATTGCTGGCGGCAGCTCAACCTGTCCCGCATCTCGCTCAGCGTCTTTGCCCATAATGACGCGGCGATCGCGCTCTATACCGGCATGGGTTTCGAGCGGGAGGGCGTGCTGCGTCGCGCCTTGTTCATCGACGGGGCGTGGGTCGATCTGGTGCTGATGGCGCTATGCCATCCCGAGCGTGGCCCGCACGCTCCGGCCTGATCCTGTGGTCTGATTCCCCGGACTTATTCCGCCAGCACTTCGGCCAGTTCGTCTGCCGTCAGCGGGCGGAGCAGCCGGCACCCGATGTCCTCGCCGATCTGCCACATCACATGGGCGCGGCGCCGCATCCCGTTTTCGAAGCGCACGATCACCTTGCTGCCCTTTTTGAGCGCCATCGCCGAATGGGCACGGAAGCCGGAGGCCGAGATGTTGGTGACTTCGGAAGACAGCGGAACGCCATCCACGGTCGAGACCAGCACGGCGATGCTGATCTCGTAACGCGCCGCGATGCGTCGATCGGATTGCGGGGCACTCTCGAGCAGAGCGGGCTGAGCGGACAGGGCAGACGACATGGTTACCGGCTTAGTCACCGTCCGTTGACAAAGCGTGAAGGACGAAACGGTTATCAGCCGTGGTTCGGGTCTTCGCGGCCGATGACGATCAAGGCCGCCAGCGTGCGGCAGGTGCGGGCGACATCCTCGTCGCCCACGGCCGCGAGCAAGGCCGCATCCACTTTTTTCCGACCCTCGGTCTGTGCATTGGCGGCGGCCCGGCCGCGCGCGGTGAGAGACACGATCAGCCTGCGCCGGTCGTCGTCGTCGGTCGTGCGATCGAGATAGCCGCGCAGCACCAGCGTATCGACGAGTTGGCCGGCGGCCTGCTTGGTGATGCGCAGGTCACGGCAGAGTTGGCCGATCGGCACGCCGCCGTCACCGAGAGCCAGTCCGCCAAGGATGTAGAGGCCGTTGCCGGGAATATCGTCGTAACCTGCCGCGTTCAGAGCCTCCCGCATGGCGACGCCATAGGTGTTCCGCGCATGGCGCAGCAGGGCGGGAAGGGACAAAGCATCATGCCATGGCGTTTCGTCTGTCATGGTGAAGCTGATACTCCACGGCATCCATGATAGTCAAGTAAATTGACTATCATGGATTAGTTCGTCGATATGGCGCCGAGCCGAGAAACGCCGTCACAATTTGCATCGGGCGTTTTGCGACTTCGATCCCCTCGCACCCAGTCCTTCATCAACACAGCGTCACAAATTCCTCGAAAAACTGACCATTTTATATCGACAATCTGTCACATCGGCGTAGAGCGCAGATATCCTCGATATCTGGAGCACAGCGTGTCCGACTCGAACGAATTGGATCTGATCAGCCTGACGTCGGACATTGTTTCCGCGCACGTCACGAACAACAATGTTCCTGCGGCCGAACTTCCCGCGCTGATCAAGAGCGTGCATGACGCTCTTGCCAAGACGAACATGCCGACTGTCGTGGAGCCGGCCGCTCCGGAACCTGCTGTGCCGATCCGTTCGTCGATCAAACATGATTACATCGTCTGCTTGGAAGACGGCAAGAAACTGAAGATGCTCAAGCGCTATCTGCGAACCAATTTCGCGATGACGCCCGAAGAATATCGCACCAAATGGAGCCTTCCGCGCGACTATCCGATGGTCGCGCCGGCTTATGCCGAAACGCGCAAGGAACTGGCCGTGAAGATCGGCCTTGGCCGCAAGCCGCGCGATTTAGCCGAGGCGATGGTCGAGCCGGTCAGGAAAGCGGGCAAGACGCTCGGTATCTTCGCGGCGAAGGCGGCGGCTGCCGTGCATCTCGGGACGGACGCCGAGGTGCAGGTGCCAGCCAGGCGCGGGCGCCCGAAGAAGATCGTGGAGCCGCAGCAGGGCTGACCTATCCGGGGGCAGGCCTATGGCCGCCCCCTTCGCTCTGGCGATGGCCGCCTGCATTTGGCAAAAGCGCGCCATGATCGCCCAGACCGAAATGCAGGCCGCCGAGCGCCTCGCCCTCCTCGCCGCCGAGATCGCGCGGCATAACCGCCTTTATCACGATCAGGACGCGCCGGAGATTTCGGACGCCGACTATGATGCGTTGATGCGCGAGAATGCCGCGCTGGAGGCCGCATTTCCGAATCTGGTGCGGACCGATTCGCCCGCCACGCTGGTCGGCGCCAGCCCGAATGGCGGCCACCTCGCCAAGATCGCCCATGCCAGGCCGATGCTCAGCCTCGACAATGGGTTCGCGGAGGAGGACATCACCGAATTTGTCAGCCGGGTCCGTCGGTTTCTGGCATTGCCCGACGATGCCGAGGTGGCGCTGACCGCCGAGCCCAAGATCGATGGCCTGTCCTGCTCGCTGCGCTATGTCGACGGACGGCTGGAGCAGGCGGCGACGCGCGGCGACGGCAGCATCGGCGAGGATGTCACCGCCAATGTCCGCACGATCCAGGAAATTCCGCAGGTGCTGGACGGCGATCCGCCGGCCATCTTCGAAGTGCGTGGCGAGGTCTATATGGCCAAGGCCGATTTCGCCGCGCTCAACGCGAAGCTGGCCGGCGAACGGGTGTTCGCCAACCCGCGCAACGCCGCGGCGGGATCGCTGCGGCAGAAAGACCCCGCGATCACCCGTTCGCGGCCGCTGCGCTTTCTCGCCCATGGCTGGGGAGAGGTCTCGTCCGTTCCGGCGGCGACGCAGATGGGGGTGATGGAGGCGATCCGGGGCTTCGGCCTGCCGGTTTCGGCGCAGCTTGTCCGCTGCGCCTCTGCCGCCGAAGCCCTGCAGCATTATCGCAGCATCGAGGCGCAGCGCGCCGATCTGCCCTTCGACATCGATGGCGTGGTCTATAAGGTCGACAGGCTCGACTGGCAGCAGCGGCTGGGCCAGGTGGCGCGGGCACCGCGCTGGGCGATCGCGCATAAATTCCCGGCCGAGCAGGCGCAGACGACATTGCTGCGCATCGATATCCAGGTTGGCCGCACCGGCGCGATCACCCCGGTCGCGCGGCTGGAGCCGGTGACGGTCGGGGGCGTCGTTGTCACCAACGCGACGCTCCACAACGCCGACGAGATCGAGCGGCTCGGCGCGCGACCGGGCGACCGGGTGGTGCTGCAACGCGCCGGCGACGTCATCCCGCAGATCGTCGCGGTGCTGACCCGCGATGCGGCGCCCGATCCGGCTTACGAGCCCTTCGTCTTCCCGCGCACATGCCCCGAATGCGGGTCGGCGGTGGAGCGCGAGGAGGGCGGTGTCATCTTCCGCTGTACCGGCGGACTGATCTGCCCGGCGCAGCGGGTCGAGCGGCTGATCCACTTCGCCTCGCGCCATGCCTTCGATATCCGCGGATTGGGCCTGGTCCGCGTCGAAGAATTCTTCCGGGACGGGCTGATCGTCTCCCCCGCCGACATCTTTCGGTTGCGGAGCAAGCGCGAGACGCTGATCGCCCGCGAGCGGCTGGCCGATGTCTCGGTCGACAATTTGCTCGAGGCGATCGAGGCCAAGCGCCGCATCCCGCTCGATCGCTTCCTGTTCGCGCTGGGTATCCGCCATGTCGGCGAGGTGACGGCGCGCGAGCTGGCGCGGCGCTATGGAAGCTTCGCCGGCTTCATGGCGATGATCGAGTCCGCGCTGGCGGTACGCGCGGCGATGGCGCCGGTGATCGGCGAGACCGACCGCAAGTTCGAGATCCGCCGAGCCAAGGAACTGGTCGCATCCGTCGCCACCCGCGAGATCGGGCCGGAAGTGGCCGAGGCGCTGCTCGATTTTTTCGCCGAGCCACATAATCGGGAGGTCGTCGCCGATCTCGCCGCCGAACTGACCATCGAAGACCTTGTCCATGAGACGCTGGTTTCGGAGGTTTCGGGCCAGACGGTGGTGTTCACCGGCAAGCTGCTCACCATGTCGCGCGACGAGGCCAAGGCACAGGCGGAGCGGCTGGGCGCCAAGGCGGCCGGCTCTGTGTCCAAGGCGACCGATCTCGTCGTGGTCGGCGCGGACGCGGGCTCCAAGCTCAAGAAGGCGCAGGAACTCGGCATCCGGGTGGCGACCGAGGAGGAATGGGCGGCGATCGTCGCGGCGGCGGGCTGATCGCCCGGCGATGGCGGCGTGACTCAAGTCCTCTGGCAATATCCGTAACAGATGTTACCTTCTCGCCATGGCTGATCATGTACTCGACCGCCCGCCCGAAGGCGCCGCCGCCGACTGGACCATCGCGCAGGACTGGTCGGCCTATAGCGCGGCGGACCACGAGACCTGGGATATCCTGTTCGCGCGCCAGCAGCAGCAATTGCCCGGCCGCGCGGCGAAGGCATTTCTGCGCGGGTTGGAGGTGCTGCGTCTCTCGAAGCCCGGTATCCCGGACTTCGCCGAACTGAACGACCGGCTCCATGCCGCGACCGGCTGGCAGGTGGTGGCGGTGCCGGGGCTGGTGCCGGACGAGGTATTCTTCGATCATCTCGCCCATCGCCGCTTCGTCGCCGGCAACTTCATCCGCCGCCGCGACCAGCTCGATTATCTGCAGGAGCCGGATGTCTTCCACGATGTATTCGGCCATGTGCCGATGCTCGCCGATCCGGTGTTCGCCGATTACATGCAGGCTTATGGCGAGGGCGGGTTGCGGTCGCTGGGCTTCGGCGCGCTCGATAAGCTGGCCCGGCTCTACTGGTATACGGTCGAGTTCGGGCTGGTGCGCGAGGAAGGCGGCATCCGCCTGTTCGGATCGGGCATCGTCTCCAGCCACGGCGAAAGCCGCTTCGCGCTCGACGATCCGAGCCCCCATCGGGTGGCGTTCGATCTCGAACGGGTGATGCGGACCCGCTATCGGATCGACGACTATCAGCAGGTCTATTTCGTCATCGACAGTTTCGAGGATCTGCTCCGCCAGACGATCGAGACGGATTTCGCGCCGCTTTACGGGCGGCTGGCGGCGTTACCGGATCTCGGCCCGGCCGATCTGCTGCCGGGAGACGTGCTGATCACCCGCGGTACCCAGACCTATGCCAGCGAACGTGCCGGGGGCTGATCCGGGCATAGTGCGACAGGGCTGACCTGGTGATCAGCGCGTGCCCGCGGCCCAGTGCAGGATTGCGCCGATCAAGGCGTCGGCGACCGGATGCCCCGCGCCCGGGCCAAGCACGGTGAATTCGACGTCGGGCAGAGCGGGCAAGGCGCGATCCGCGGCGATGGCCACGAGCCCGGCGGGCATCAGCCGCGCCGAGTGCGGCATGATGCCGATGCCCGCCCGCGCCGCCGCCGTCAGCCCGGTCAGGCTGGCGCTGGTGAACGCCACCCGCCAGCGCCGCGCCGCCGCCTCCAGCGCCTTCAGGGCGAGCGCGCGGGTGACGCTGGGCGGCGGGTAGAGCAGCAGCGGTAGCGGGGCCTCGGGATCGACGCGGAACTCGGAATGGCCGACCCAGCGGATCGGTTCCCGCCACGCGGTCATGCCACGCCGATCGCCGGCCTTTCGCTTGACGAGGATGACGTCGAGCGATCCGCTGTCGAACATCTCGTAGAGATTGTGGCTGAGCCCGGCGCTGAGTTCGAGATCGACTTCGGGATGGCGTCTGGCGAAGGAGGCGAGCACGTCGGGCAGCGCCGACAGCACGAAATCCTCGGATGCGCCGATCCGCAGCCGGCCTCGAAGGGGCGTGTCGGACAGACTCTGTTCGAGCCGGGCATGGGCGTCGAGGATCTTGCGGGCATGATCGAGGAGCCGATCGCCCTCGACGGTCAACGCCATGCGATGGGTGTCGCGGTCGATCAGCCGGCGTCCGGCGAGCCCCTCCAGCCGCCCGATCTGCTGGCTGATCGTCGATTGGCGCAGGCCGAGCTGTCGGGCCGCTCCCGTAAAGCTGCCAGCCTCGATCACGGCCACGAAACTTCGCAGCAGGTCAGCCGGGATGAGCATATTTGTCATGACGGTCATCATGCTAGGTGATGACTGTTATCCTGGCTATCGGAATTGTCTATCTCGTGCCGGCCGCCTAGCTCAGGGCCCTACCGGCAAGGAGGCCGCCATGTCCGCTATCCAGACGATCCGCTCGCGACTGCGTCTCGATCCCTATCTGCTGCTGCTGATCGCCACGGTCGCGCTGGCGGCGATCCTGCCTGCACGCGGCGCGTCCGCCGGTGTGGTGGATATCGGCGTCAATCTCGCGGTTGCGGCGCTGTTCCTGCTCTATGGCGCACGGCTGAAACCGGAAGCGATCTGGGCGGGGCTCGGGCATTGGCGGTTGCAGGCACTGATCTTCGCCAGCACCTACATCCTCTTCCCGGTCATCGGCGTAATCGTCACGCTGCTGCTGCGCGGGCATCTGCCGCAGGACATCCTGACCGGGTTGCTGTTCCTGTGCCTGCTGCCCTCGACGGTGCAATCCTCGATCGCCTTCACGTCGATCGCGCGCGGCAATGTGCCGGGGGCGCTGTGCAGCGCATCGCTGTCCAACATGCTCGGCGTGATCCTGACGCCCATTCTGGTATCGCAATTGCTGCCGGCCGCCAGCGGCGGTTTCTCGCTCAAGGCGCTGGAGGATATCGCCCTCCAGATCCTGCTGCCCTTCGTGGTCGGGCAGGCCGTGCGCCCGTGGATCGGGGGCTGGCTGCTCCAGCACCCGCTGCTGACCTCGGTGGTGGATCGCGGATCGGTGCTGGTGGTCGTCTACGCGGCGTTCAGCGCCGGCATGGTGGCAGGGATATGGCACCAGCTTTCGCCGGCGAGCATCGGCGTCGTGCTGCTGATCGATCTCGCCATGCTCGCGCTGGTGATCGTGACGACCACTCGCGTCAGCCGCTGGGCTGGATTTTCGACCGAGGACGAGATCGCGATCGTGTTCTGCGGATCGAAGAAGAGCATGGCCGGAGGCATCCCGATGGCCGCGATCCTGTTTCCGGGGCACGCCATCGGGCTGATTGTGCTGCCGCTGATGCTGTTCCACCAGGCCCAATTGTTCGTCTGTGCGACGCTGGCCCGGCGCTATGCGGAGCGTGCGGCAACGAGGCGGCCCGCGGCAGAGCTGGCGAGGGCGGCCTGATCCTGCCTTGCCCTTTGCTGTGGATAATCGCGCCTGAGGGTTGGACCGACTCGGCGAAGCACCACATAGTCCCGCGATGATCACCCCCTTCGTCCCGCTGCGCGTCTTCACCGCCTACACGATGCTGGAAGGCGCGATCGATCCGAAGGTGCTGGCCAAGCAGGCGAAGAAGCTCGGCTTTCCCGCCGCCGCGATCTGTGACCGCAACGGGCTTTATGCGGCGATGGCCTTCTCGGGCGCGGCCAAGGGCGAGGGCGTGCAGCCGATCGTCGGCACCCTGCTGGCGGTGGCGCGGCCTGCGGAGTGCGGCGGGGCCGAGCCCGGCAAACCGCCGGTGATCGACTGGCTGCCGCTCTACGCGCAGGATGCGACCGGCTACGACAATCTCTGCGCGCTGGTGTCGGCGGCGCATCTCGATCGGCCGATCGAGGATGACGCGCATGTTCCCTTCCAGGCGCTGGAGGGGCGCACCGAAGGGCTGATCGCGCTGACCGGTGCCGGCGAGGGCGCGCTGGCGCGGTTGCTGGCCGAGGGGCAGGATGCCCATGCCGGGCTCTATGCCGATCGGCTGGCGGCGCTGTTCGGCGATCGGCTCTATGTCGAGCTCGCCCGGCGCGGCGATGCGATCGAGGAGCGCGCCGAGGAGCCGCTGGTCGCGCTCGCCTATGCCCGTGACTGGCCGCTGGTCGCGACCAACCCCGCCTGCTTCGTCGAGGCCAGCTTCCACGAGGCGCATGATGCCATGCTGTGCATCGCGGACTCCGCCTATGTCGACAGCGACGATCGCCGTCGCTCCTCGCCCGATGCGTGGATGAAGCCGGCGGACGACATGGCGCGGATGTTCGAGGATCTGCCGGAGGCGATCCTCAACACCGCGGTCGTCGCCCAGCGCACGGCGTTCGCGGCACCCAAGCGCAAGCCGATCCTGCCCAGCCTCGCCGGCGATCGCGAAGGCGAGGCGGCGATGCTGCGCGCCGACGCCCATGCCGGGCTGGTGGACCGGCTGCGTTTCGCGGACGAGGCGCTGGCGGAAGCATCGGTGGCCGAGGTCGAGGAGAAATATCCGGATTATTTCAAGCGGCTGGCGTTCGAGACCGAGATCATCATCGGGATGGGCTTCCCCGGCTACTTCCTGATCGTCGCCGACTTCATCAAATGGGCCAAGGATCACGACATCCCGGTCGGCCCCGGCCGTGGATCGGGCGCCGGCTCGGTGGTCGCCTGGGCGCTGACTATCACCGATCTCGATCCGCTGCGGCTGGGGCTGCTGTTCGAGCGCTTCCTCAACCCCGAGCGCGTGTCGATGCCCGACTTCGACATCGATTTCTGCGAAACCCGTCGCGGCGAGGTGATCCGCTACGTCCAGCAGAAATATGGCCGCGACCAGGTCGCGCAGATCATCACCTTCGGGCGGCTGAAGGCGCGCGCGGTGCTCAAGGATACCGGCCGCGTCCTCCAGATGAGCTATGGCCAGGTCGATCGGCTCGCCAAGCTGGTGCCCAACCACCCGACCGATCCGTGGACGCTGGAGCGCTCGCTCAACGGCGTCGCCGAACTGGTCAACGAATATGAGCGCGAGCCCGAGGTGAAGCGGCTGCTCGATCTCGCCAAGCAGTTGGAGGGCTTCCCACGCCACTCCTCCACCCACGCCGCCGGCGTGGTGATCGGCGATCGCCCGCTCGACCAGCTGGTGCCGCTCTATCGCGATCCGCGATCGGACATGCCGGTCACCCAGTTCGACATGAAGCATGTCGAGGATGCCGGCCTCGTCAAGTTCGACTTTCTCGGCCTCAAGACGCTGTCGGTGCTGCACAAGGCGGTGCAGATGCTGGCCAAGCGCGGGATCAGCGTCGACATGTCCAAGCTCGCCTGGGACGATCCCAAGGTGTTCGAGCTGCTGATGAGCGGCAACACCGTCGGCGTGTTCCAGCTGGAATCGGAGGGGATGCGACGCACGCTGTCCGCCGTCCGCCCGGATTGCTTCGAGGACATCATCGCGCTGGTCTCGCTCTATCGGCCCGGCCCGATGGACAACATCCCGATGTTCGGCGCGCGCAAGAATGGCCGCGAGGTGGTCGAATATCCCCATGCGCTGCTCGAGCCGATCCTGTCGGAGACCTATGGGATCTTCGTCTATCAGGAACAGGTGATGCAGGCCGCGCAGATCCTCGCCGGCTATTCGCTCGGCGGCGCCGATCTGCTGCGCCGCGCGATGGGCAAGAAGATCAAGGCGGAGATGGACCAGCAGCGCGAGATCTTCGTGAAGGGTTGCGCCGAGCACAACCAGATCCCGGCGCAGAAGGCCAATGAGCTGTTCGACTTGATCGACAAGTTCGCCGGCTACGGCTTCAACAAGTCGCACGCTGCCGCCTACGCATTGGTCGCCTACCAGACGGCGTGGCTGAAGGCGCACCACAAGCCCGAATTCTTCGCCGCCTCGATGTGCTTCGACATGGCGCAGACCGACAAGCTCTCGATCTTCGCCGAGGATATGCGGCGGATGGAGGTGGCCTGCCTGCCGCCCTCGATCAACCACAGCGAGGCCGAATTCTCGGTCGAGGTCGGCGCCGACGAGGTGCTGTCGGTGCGCTATGCGTTGGGCGCGCTCAAGGGCGTCGGCGAGCGGGCGATGGAGGAATTGTGCGTCGAGCGGGCCAAGAGCGGGCCGTATAAGTCGCTCGAGGATTTCGCCGATCGCATCGATCCGCGGCTGCTCAATCAGCGCCAGCTGGAAAGCTTGGCGGCGGGCGGCGCGTTCGAGACGCTCGGCCTCGATCGCGCGACCGTGCAGGCCGGTGCCGAGACCATCCTCGCCCACGCCAAGGCGGCGCATGACGCGCGCATCAGCGGGCAGGGCGGCCTGTTCGGCGGCGACGATATCGAGGTGCCGCCGATCCGCCTGCCGGCCGGCAAGAGCTGGTCGATGATCGAATCGATGGCGGCGGAGAAAGAGGCGTTCGGCTATTATTTCTCCTCGCACCCGACCGACAGCTACCGCCACCTCGCGCAGGCCCATGGCGCGCGCAGCTTCGCCGAATGGTGCGCGATGCCGGCGCCGCCCGAACAGGCGCCCGACGAGCGCGGCCGCCGCCCGCAGGCGCCCACGGCCACGATGTCGGCGTTGATCGAGGACGCCCGCTGGCGCACCTCGGCGCGGGGCCGGCGCTATTTGATGATCAACTGCTCGGATGCCTCCGGCCAGTTCATGGCGAGCTGCTTCGACGACGATGTGTCGGAAAGGATCGAGGAGGCGGCCAAGGCGGGTGGATGCGGGCTGCTGACGGTCGAGCTCGATCGCAAGCCGGGCGAGGAGACGCCGCGCGTCACCATCCGCAACATCCGCCCGTTCGAGGGCATGACGGTGGCCACGCGGCTGCGGCTGGACGTCACGGTCGATAGTGCCGAGGGCGTGGCGGCGCTGGCCCGGGCGCTCGCCGGCGCGCGCGAAGGCAAGGGCGAACTGCATATCATGGCGGCGCTGCCGGAGGGCGGACACGCCCATCTGCGGGTCGGCTACGACCATGTCTTCGATGCCGAGCTGGTCGCGCAGATCGAGCGGCTGCCAGGCATCGCCTCGGCCCGACTGGCGCCGATCGTGACCCCGGTGGGGGTCGATCGGCCTCGACCGAGACTGGTCGCGTCGCGGTGAAGAGCTTCGCGGAGTTCTGGCCCTTCTACCTCCGCGAACATGCAAAACCGGCGACGCGCGCGCTTCATTATGTCGGCACGACGCTGGTGATCCTGTGTTGTTTGGCCGGGATGATCACCGGGCACGCGCTGTTGTTCTGGCTGATGCCGGTGGCGGGCTATGGCTTCGCCTGGGTGGCGCACTTCGGCGTGGAGCGGAACCGGCCGGCGACCTTCCGGCATCCGCTCTGGTCGCTCGCGGCGGATTTCGTGATGTATGGCTGCTGGATCAGCGGCCGACTGGGCCGTGAACTGGCGCGGGCCGGCGTGCCGGAGCGCTGAACGACGGTTCGATCGAAACAGCCCTAAAACTTCCCGCGCGCCCGTCGTTAACCAGATCGAGGCCGCCGGATTGGTGGCAGGGGATCGCACGACATGACCACCACCGCGCATTGGCTGCATCTGAGGCTGGGGCTGCCGCTCGTCGAGATCGAGGCGGAGGCCGGTCCCGCGCCGGAAGCGCATTGCGAGGACGCCGACATCATCGCGCTCCAGAAGGCCTTCGCCGCGGCGCCGCTGGCGGTGGAGTTCATGGCACGCTGATCGAAGTCCGACGCGCTCCATCGCCCGTTCCTCAATAGCGATCCCCGGTCATAAGGATTATGATGGCGGGATGCGCGATATCCAGAACATCGTCATCCTGACCGGGGCGGGCGTGTCGGCGGAGTCCGGCGTGCCGACCTTCCGTACCCATGGCGCGGTGAGCTATTGGGAATATCTCGATGCCGACGGGGTGCTCCAGAAGCGCGCGGTCGAGGAGATCTGCACGCTCGAGGCGCTGGCGATCGATCGCGCGCTGGTTCTCGATTTCTACGACCAGCGCCGCCGCGGGCTCGCTTCTGTCGCGCCCAATGCGGCGCACAAGGCGCTGGCGTTCCTGGATGCGCACTGGCCGGGCGAGCTGCTGATCGTCACCCAGAATGTCGATGACCTGCACGAGCGGGCCGGCGCGAAGCGGATGCTGCACATGCATGGCGAGCTGCTGTCCTCGTTGTGCAGCGCCTGCGGTACGCGCGCCGCGTTCGCCGGTGCGATGAACGACGGTCCTCGCTGCGCGGCGTGCGGGCAGGATGAACTGCGCCCCGACATCGTCTTATTCGGCGAGATGCCCTATGGGATGGAACGTATCGAGGAGGCGATCATGGCTGTCGATCTGTTCGTCTCGATCGGCACCTCCGGCGCGGTCTATCCTGCGGCCGGTTTCGTCCAGGCCGCGCGCCATGCCGGCGCCGACACGCTGGAGCTCAACCTTGAGCCGTCCGCTGGCAGCGTCTATTTCCACGAAACCCGGCTGGGGACGGCGGGCGTGCTGGTTCCAGCCTGGGTCGATGACATTCTGGGTAGCGCAGCGTCGGCCTGACGGCGATTTTGCAACTTTAGTAGCAATTGAGCGTCGCGTGCGACGAATGGGCCATTAAATCCGCCATTTGGCGGAACAAAGCATCGCGCGAGCCGATTTCTCCCGAGCGCCGCCGTCAGGCGCCAAGACCATAAGGGCGATACGTCCGGTCGACAGGGGAGAATGCCGATGTCCTATACCGCTTCTCGCGCGCCGTGCGGCCGCGCCTCCATTCGTATCGTCCTGCTGGCATCCGCGATGGCCTGCGCCACACCGGGTTTGGCGCAGACCGTCACCGCCTCGATCCGCGGCACCGTGGCGCACGGGCCGAATGCGACGATCACCGCCGTCGACGTCAACAGCGGCGCCAGCAGAAGCGCGACCGCCAACGCGCAGGGCAGCTATGCGCTGCCCGGATTGCGGCCGGGCACCTATGAGATCACCTTCACCGCCGGCGCTGCGACGACCAGGCAGCAGGTGACGGTCGGTGTCGGCGAGAGTTCGACGCTGGATGTCGATGTCGCACCGCCCGTGGCGGCGGCGCTTTCGGGGCCGCAGATCGTCGTCACCGGCCGCCGGCTGGTCGAGACGCGTACCTCCGAGGTCGGCACCAACGTCACCACCCAGCAGATCCAGAACCTGCCGCAGGCAAGCCGCAACTTCCTCAACTTCGCGCAACTCGCGCCGGGCGTGCGGGTGAGCAACAATCCCAACCGCAAGACCTTCTCGGGATCGGGGGTCAGCCAGAGCCCGAACGGCGAGAGCCTGGGCGGGCCGCAGGTCAACGTCTTCATCGACGGCGTCAGCCTCAAGTCCGACATCCAGCAGGGCGGCATCGTCGGCGGCGACAGCTCCAAGGGCAATCCTTTCCCGCAGGCGGCGGTGCAGGAGTTCCGGGTCATCTCGTCCAACTACAAGGCCGAATATGAGGATGCCGGCACCACCGTGATCTCGGCGGTGACCAAGACCGGCGGCAACGAATTCCACGGCGAGGTCTTCGGCTTCGACCAGATCGACGCGCTGCGCTCCAAGGATTATTTCCAGAAGAAGAATGCGGCCGCCGGCGTCGCCGACGACGGCAAGTTCAGCCAGAAGCAATATGGCGCCTCGCTCGGCGGCCCGATCATCAAGGACCGGCTGCACTTCTTCGTCGCCTATGAAGGCAATGAGCAGAGGAATGTCGAGAGCGTCACGCTCGGCCAGCGCACGCCGGACAATCTTGCCCGCTTCGGTGACAAGGAGGGCAGCTTCACCAGCCCGTTCCGGGAGGATCTCGGCTTCGCCAAGCTGACGCTCGAAGCCACCGAGGCCGACACCATCGATCTCTCCGGCTCGATCCGCAAGGAGAAGGATACGCAGGGATTTGGCGGGCAGACCGCCTATGAGGCCGGATCGAACATCAAGAACACGGTCTATACCGGGCGCCTGCGCTGGCAGCACAACAAGGGCGATTTCCTCAACGAGGCCTCGGTCGACTATCTCTATTTCAAGTTCGATCCGACCCCGATCGAGCCCGACACGATCGGCCAGCAATATAATAATGCGATCCGCATCGGTGGCGCCTCGACCAGCCAGAAGGTGGTGCAGAAGGGCTTCACGCTGCGCGACAATGTCACGCTGTCCAATATCGATTTCCTGGGCGGCAACCATGTCGTCAAGTTCGGCGGCAAGGTCGCCTTCGTCGATTACACGGTGAACGATGCGGTCAACGCCAATCCGGTGTTCAACTATAACAACGACCCCTCGCAGAACGAGGATTTCACCCAGCCGTTCGAGGCGCTCTACGGGGTCGGCGATCCGACCGTCCATGCCAAGGACACCCAGGTCGGCCTGTTCGCGCAGGACGACTGGAAGGCGACCGACAAGGTGACCTTCAACATCGGCCTGCGCTGGGATTATGAGTCCAACGCCAAGAACAACAGCTATGTCACCCCGCCCGATGCGGTGGCGGCGCTCAATGCCCTGCAGACCACGCTGGCGGCGCAGGGCGGCGACTTCCGCGCGTCGGACTATATCTCGACCGGCAAGAACCGGAAGCCGTTCCTCGGGGCCTTCCAGCCGCGGGTCGGCGTGTCCTTCGATGCGTTCGGCGACCAGCGCACCGTCTTCTTCGCCGGCTGGGGCCGCTATTATGACCGCACCCTGTTCCGCAACGCCGCCGAGGAGCAGCTGCTGCGCCAATATACCTCGCGCAGTTTCGAGTTTTCCAAGGACGGCGCCGATCGCAACGGACAGCACACCATCCAGTGGAATGACAGCTATATGAGCAAGGATGCGCTCGACCAGTTGATCGCCAGCAGCAACGCGCCGGCCGGCGAGCTGCGCATCATCCGCAACGACGTGAAGCCGCCGCGCACCGATCAGTTCAGCATCGGCGTCCGCCAGAAGATCGGGCGGATGCTCAACGCCTCAATCAGCTACAACCATGTCTCGGCGCAGGATCAGATCGGCTATTATCCGGTCAACCGATCGGTGAATCCCAATGCGACCGGCTTCTACGATTTCATCCCGGTGACCGGCTTCGCCAACGTCGTCGCGATGACGCAGGCGCGCGCCAGCAAATATGACGGGATGTACCTGACGATCGACAAACCGTTCACCAAGGCCTCGCCTTGGTCGATCAACATCGCCTACACGCTCTCCTTCTCCAAGGAACGGGGCTATGATTTCAATTTCGATCACCCCGATGTGGCGGCGCAACCCTATCTGCCCAACGCCGGCGACGAGCGGCATCGCGTGGTCGTATCGGGCATGGCGCAGCTGCCGCTCGATTTCCAGATCTCCACGCTGATGGTATTCGGCTCCGGGCAACCCTATCAGGTGATCGACACCCGCAATGGCACCGGCGCCGGCGTGGTGATCGCCAATACGGGCCGCACGAAGGATTTCAGGCAGGTGGACGTCCGGTTGACCAAGGATATTCACCTGTTCGGCCACGATCGGACAGATTTCCAGCTGATCGCGGAATTGTTCAATGTTTTCAACAGGGCTAACTTTGGTGGCTATGATGGCTACTCGCCGACCACGAACGCCAGTTTCGGTACGCCGAACGATCTTTCTGGCCCGCCGCGGACCTTTCAGTTCGGTGCGCGTTTCACCTTCTGATGGATGATATCAAGAACGAGAGCGGCCTGATCGGCCGGCGGGTGCTGATGGGCGCCGGGCTGGCCGGGCTGGCGGGATGCAGCAGCGTGAAGTTCCAGTCGCCGATCGAGATACGATCTCCGATCGCATCTGCTTCGGGATCCGCCTCGTCGGGCCTGCCGCCCCTGGAGATGACGCCCCAGATGGAGGCGTTTCTCGATGACGTGCAACTGCGCACCTTCGCCTATTTCTGGTGGACGACGGAACCCAAGCGGGGCCTCGCGCCGGATCGCTTTCCGTCCGGGGACTTTGCCAGCATCGCGGCGATGGGCTTCGCGCTCACCGCCTTCGTGATCGGGGTGGAGCGGGGCTATGTGCCGCGCGCGCAGGCGGCGGCGCGCACGGTGGCGATGCTGCGCTTCCTGGCCGGTGCCGAGCAGGGCGCCAAGCCGGAGGGGATGACCGGCTATCAGGGCTTCTTCTATCATTTCCTCGGCATGAAGGACGGCGTGCGGTTCGGCGGGTCGGAGATCTCGACCGTCGATACCGCCCTGCTGATGGCCGGCGTGCTGCTCGCCCAGACCTATTACGACCAACCGCAGGAAAAGGAGATCCGCGACCTCGCGGACAAGCTCTACACCCGGATCGACTGGCGCTGGGCGATGACCCGCGCCCCCGTCGTGGCGCTGGGCTGGACGCCGGAGAGCGAGTTCATCCCCTATGACTGGGTGGCCTATAACGAAGGGATGCTGGTCTATATCCTGGCGCTCGGCGCGCCGATCTACGGCCTGCCCAAGGATAGCTGGGACGCATGGAGCAAGCGACTGGCGACCTTCTGGACCGACAGCGGCGATCTGTCGATGCTCCGCTTCCCGCCGATGTTCGGCCATCAATACAGCCACATCTGGATCGATTTTCGCAAGATCCAGGATGATTTCATGCGCACCAAGGGGCTCGATTATTTCGAGAATAGCCGCCGCGCGACGATCGCCCAGCGCAATTACGCGCTGGCCAATCCGATGGGCTGGCGCGGCTATGCCGCCGATCAGTTCGGCCTCACCGCCTGCGATGGCCCGGCCGACGTCACGCTCGATATCGCGGGCGAGCAGCGTGCCTTCCACAGCTATGCGGCGCGCGGCGTCGGGGCGATCGACGACGGCACGATCGCGCCGACCGCGGCCGGCGGTTCGATCGCGTTCGCGCCCGAAATCTGCATTCCGGCGCTGATGGGAATGCGCCAGCGCTACGGCGACGATCTCTATGGCACCTATGGCTTCTTCGACGCTTTCAACCTGACCTTCCAGGATCAGAAGACCAAGATCGATACGGGCAAGCTGGTGCCCGGCAAGGGCTGGTTCGACAATGTCTATCTCGGCATCGACCAGGGGCCGATCCTGGCGATGATCGAGAATTACCGCACCGGCCTGATCTGGAAGATCATGAGCCGCAATCCCTACATCAAGGCCGGGCTGGACAAGGCCGGGTTCAAGGGAGGCTGGCTCGATCCTTCGGCAGAGAAGGGGGCGTGAGCGGTATCGGGCGCAGGGCGATGCTGGCCGGCGCGGGCACCCTGGTGGTGGCGGGGCGACCGGCGGTCGGCTTCGCACTCGGCCCGGCGGGCAAGGCGACACCTGCGTTCATCGATGCTCTGATCGACCGGATGACGATTGAGGAGAAGGCCGGCCAGCTTTCGATCATGGCGTCGGCGATCGGCGGAACGGCGGCGACCGCGCTCAATCCGGCGGGCAGCAATCCGAATGTCCGGGGGCAGCTGGCGGATGCGCGTGCCGGTCGTGTCTCGTCGGTCTTCAACGGGCGCGGATCGGACTGGCATCGCCAGCTCCAGCAGGAGGCGGTGAAAAGCCGGCTCGGCATTCCGATGTTCTTTGCCGCCGATGTGATCCACGGCTTCCGCACGATCTTCCCGGTGCCGCTCGGCGAGGCGGCGAGCTTCGACCCCGAGCTGGCCCGGCGTACCGCGCGCGCGGCGGCGGTGGAGGCATCGGCGGCCGGCATCGATCTCACCTTCGCGCCGATGGTGGATATTGCGCGCGACCAGCGCTGGGGCCGAGGCGTGGAATCGGCGGGGGAGGACGTGCTGGTCGGCACCCGCTTCGCCGCCGCGCGGGTCGAGGGCTTCCAGGGTGACGACGTGGCTCGCGACGATGCGGTCGGCGCCTGCGCCAAGCATTTCGCCGCTTATGGCGCGGGCGAGGGCGGCATGGAATATAACAGCGTCGATATCTCGGAACACACGCTGCGCGAGACCTATTTTCCCCCCTTCCAGTCCGCGCTCGGTGCGGGCGTGGTCAGCGTCATGGCGTCGTTCAACGAGGTCAACGGCGTGCCGGCCACCGCCAATCACTGGCTGATGTCGGACGTGCTGCGCGGCAAATGGGATTTCCGGGGGCTCGTCGTCTCCGACTATACCGCCGACGAGGAGCTGGTCGCCGCGGGCTACGCCAAGGATGGCCGCGACGCCGCGAAGAAAGCGATCCTGGCCGGCGTCGACATGAGCATGGAGAGCGGCCTCTACCTCAAGCACCTGCCCGATCTGGTGAAGAGCGGCGACGTGTCGATGGCGCGGGTGGACGAGGCGGTGCGGCGCGTGCTGGCGCTCAAGGCGCGGCTGGGCCTGTTCGACGATCCCTTCCGCCGCCTCGGCCCCGGTCGCGAGCAGGCGCGGGTGCTAACCCCGGTGACGCGCGATCTCGCCCGCGAAGCGGCGCAGCGTTCGGTGGTCCTGCTGAAGAATGACGGCGGCCTGCTGCCCCTGAAGGCCGACGGCGCCGAGAAGATCGCGCTGATCGGCCCCTTCGCATCCGGCCAGCATGATCTGATCGGGCCGTGGAACGTCTATGGCGACGATCGTCAGGCGATCGACCTCGCGACCGGGATGCGCGCGGCGATGCGCGATCCGGAGCGGCTGAGCGTCGCCCCCGGATCGGATATCGAGACGCCGATCCCCGGCGGCATCGCGGCGGCGGTGGCGGCGGCGCGAGCGGCCGACATCGTGGTGCTGGCGATCGGCGAAGGCCAGCAGATGTCGGGCGAATCGCAGTCGCGCACCGCCATCGTGGTGCCGGAGCCGCAGATGCGATTGGCAGAGGCGGTGGCGGCGCTCGGCAAGCCGATGATCGTGTTGATCAAGAACGGCCGGGCGCTGGCGCTTGAGGGTGCGGTGCTGGCCGCGCCGGCGATCCTGGTGACATGGTTTCTGGGCAGCGAGACCGGCCATGCGCTCGCCGATATCCTGTTCGGCGTCGCCCGTCCTTCGGGCCGGCTGCCGGTCAGCTTCCCCTATGAAAGCGGGCAGGAACCGCTGCATTATGATCACAAGCCGACCGGGCGGCCCGCCCCGCCGGGGCCGCAGCAGGCCTATAAGGCGCAGTACCGCACCGCGCCCGACGGCGCACGCTTCCCGTTCGGGCACGGGCTGACCTACGGCAAGATCGACTATGCCGGGCTCGACATGGGCGGCGGCAGGCTTGCGGGGAACGAGGGGCTCACGGTCTCGGCGCGCATCCGCAACAGCGGCGATCGCGCCGCGGACGAACTGGTGCAGCTCTACGTCCATGCCCGCGTCGCCACCATCACCCAGCCGGTGCGCCGCCTGCTCGACTGGCAGCGTGTGGCGGTCGCACCGGGCGGATCGAGCGAGGTCCGGTTCACCATCCGCCGCGCGATGCTCGGCCATCTGGGGCCGGATCTGAAGCCCGTGGTGGAGCCCGGCACCTTCGATCTGTGGATCGCGCCCTCTGCCGAAACCGGGCTCAAGGGCAGCTTCGAACTCGTCTAGGCGAAGCGAAGCGGCTGCGCCATGATCTCGAAACGGGCGGGCAGGGTCGTGGCGATATCCCCGTCCGCCTGAACGGCGAGCGGCACGGCCGATGTCGCGGTCAGGGCGGTGCAGGCGAAGGCGGTGACGCCCGGCATGGTTTCGATCGGGCGATGCAGGGCGAGCCGGCACCAGAAACGCGCCATATCGATGCGCCGCGCCGTCGCGAGCGCCACGACGCGGATGTCCGGGCGCTGGAGGCTGGCCTCGGCCGACAGGCGCCAACGGCCGGCGAAATAGCGCCCCTTGGCGACGTAGAAGGCCTCGCAATCGATCGTCCGGCGGCCTGCGGCGGGGGCGTCCACCGCGAGCCGGATCGGGGTACGCGGCCAGCGGATCAGCAGCGGCAACAGCGCGACGGCATAGGCGAAACGCCCGATCCACCGTTTCAACCCGGACGATACGCGCTCAACGGCCCATGCCTCCGGCCCGACATTGGCACACGCCAGGAACAGGGTGTCGTTGACCGCCACGCCATAATGGGTGCGGATATCATCGCCGCCGAGGACGCGCGCGGCGATGGCCTCCGGGGCGCCGTCCTGCCCGGTTTCCAGCATCAGCAGATTGACCGTGCCGGTGGGGCAGATGCTGATCGTCGGATCGAGCCCGGCGCGATGGAGTGCCTCGACGACTTGTCGAACGGTGCCGTCGCCGCCGGCCACGCAGACATGATCGGCTTCGGGGTTCACCGTCACACCGTCACGGCCGGTGGCGGACAGGCGGACGTCCGCGCCACGCTCGGCAAAGGCTGCCCGCAACGCATCGATCCGGTCGGCCGCATAGCCACCGGAAGCAGGATTATAGACGATATCGACGATCGGCTGGCGCATCGTCCCTTTCACGGCAGCCGGGATGGCTGGCGGACGGGTAGCAGGGCGCGGCGGCGATGCGAAGGGGGCGGAACGGCTTGTCGCGCGCGCTCCGGCGTTGACCTCAGGCGCTGAACAGCGGACCCAGCAAGGCGCCGATCTGATCGCCGTGCGTCATCGCGACATAGCGGCCGGCCAGCACCATCAGCATGATCAGCGCGAAATCCGCACCGACCAGCCCGCTGCGATCCCGATAGAATGTGGCGATCCTGCGCATGGCCTGTCTCCTCCGTCCGGGGATCAGCCATGCGCCGCAAAGGGTTAACGTCGCGTTAGCCGACGCAGTTGGGCCGCCGCAATGGAAGGGATCGCTGCGACGGCCGCACGCCGCGGGTCAGTGATTCCAGGTCGCGATCGTCGCCCGGACGACCTTCTCGTCGATGGCGCCATCCGCCGTGCTGATCGCGAGCGATCCGATCACCGAACCTTCCGCACGCAGCGGAACGCCGCCCGGATTGGGCGACAGGTGCGGCACCACCAGCGTCGTCATATCGCCCTTTTTCAGGGCTTCGTAGTCGCCGTTGGTATCCTTCTCGAACAGCGCGGCCGATTTGGCTTTGGCCAATGCCGCAGACAGGCAGTTCGGATAGGCGCTGGCCTGCCGCTCGACATACAGAGGAAGGCCGTCGGGATCCGCGATGACGATGCAACCGGTGCTCTGTGCCTTCACCAGTTCCGCGCGCGCCACGCTGGCGAGCTTGAGCACGTCGGCATCCTCGAGGACGGGCCTGTGAGTGACCGCCTGGGCGGCCGACGTGAAGGCAAGGCCGCCGAGCGCGGCAAAAGCGAGAAATCGTCCAACGGATCGATGGCGCATGGATTGGCTTCCTTCTTGGAGTCTGACGTCAATGCGGGCGCGACGGAAACGAACATCGCCCAGGGCTGGCGCTGCACGCGGGCCAAAGATTGGCCGAATGCGGCTGCGGATGTGGGCCTCTCCGGTCGGGCATTCTGTCTCGCGCCGCGCGGCGTGCTTCATGCCAGCGGGGTTTCGGGCATGCAATCATGCAACCCGTCATGGGCGGCGATGCCGGCCGGCCCGGCCCGACCGACCCGTTTCAAAAGCCCCCGAAAATGGGGCTGATCCGGTGATGGGTACGGTCCTTTCCGGTTTGGGCAACAAAGCCTTCCGAAGATGCGAAAGGTCCGGTGCCGGCTATTCCGGAGAAGCGGGACGCATTGCAGTCGGGTCGGTTCGGCGCGCCGGTCCAGGACGGTATCTATGAAACAACCCCGGTCTGCGGCATGCAGTCAGGGTCATGCCCGCTACCCGTTTTGCCCGGCATTGCGATATGCCCTGTCGGACGAGCACAGGGGCCGCTTTCGTCCGACAGGGCGCAAGGTTCAGTTCACCCAGATATGGACGCGCTGATCGGGCGGCAGGTAGAGCTTGTCGCCGGGCTTGACGTCGAACGCCTTGTACCAGGGATCGAAATTGCGGACGATGCCGTTGACGCGATATTCGGCCGGGCTGTGCTCGTTGGTGAGCAGTTGCTGGCGCATCGAATCCTCGCGCTGCTTGGTCTGCCACGAGTAGCTGTAGGCGATCAGGAAGCGCTGGTCGGCGGTGTAGCCGCCCTTCACGCCGGGATCGCCATGTTCGGCCACATAGCGCCGCCACGCCCCCCACGCCATTTCCAGCCCGCCGAGATCGCCGACATTCTCGCCCATCGTCAGCTCGCCCTTGATGTGGACGCCGGGCACCGGCTCATAGCCGTCGAACTGCTTGCCGAGCATGCTGGTCCGCACCTTGAACTTGTCGGCGGACGTCTTGGTCCACCAGTCGCGGACCTTGCCGGTGGCATCGAACTGGCGGCCCTGATCGTCGAAGCCATGGCCCATTTCGTGGCCGATGGTGGCGCCGATCGCGCCGTAATTGACCGCCGGATCGGCGTTGGGATCGAAATAGGGCGCCTGGAGGATCGCGGCGGGGAAGGTGATCTGGTTGACCGTCGGATCATAATAAGCGTTCACCGTCTGCGGCGTCATGTCCCACAGGCTCCGGTCGACCGGCTTGGGGTAGCGCGCGAGCAGCAGGTTCCACTCGAACCTCTCGGATCGCATCGCATTGCCGAGCAGATCGCCCGGCGACAGGGTGAGGGCGCTATAATCGATATATTTCACCGGATGGCCGGTGCGCGGATCGAAGGTGGCGAGCTTTTCCAGCGCCTGCTTGCGGGTGGCGTCGTCCATCCAGGCGAGGTGCTGGAGCTCGTCGCCATAAGCGGCCCGCAGATTGGCGATCAGTTCGCCCATCTGGCGATCGCTTTCGGGCGGATAATAGCGATCGACATAGATTTTGCCGACCGCCTCGCCGAGCATCCCGTTGACGAGACGCACGCCGCGCTTCCAGCGCGCCCGCTGCTGGGGCTGGCCGCTCAGCGTCTTGCCGAAGAAATCGAAATGCGCGTCGTCGAACGCCTTGGGCAGATATTGCGCGTGATCGCTGATGAAGTGGAAGGCGAGATAGTCCTTCCAGGTCTGGAGCGGGGTCGAGGCGAGCAGCGTGCCGGCGGTCTGCACGGCGGTGGGCTCGCCGACGATCACCTCGGTGGCGGAGATGCCGGAGGTCTTGAGGAATTGCGGCCAGTCGAACTGCGGCGCCAGTGCCTGGAGCTTGGCGACCGTCATCGGGTTGTTGGTCTGCTGGATGTCGCGCTCGCGCTCGGGCGTCCATTGCGAGGTCGCCATCGCGGTTTCGAGCGCGATGATCCGATCGGCCCGCGCCGGTGCGTCGCTGAAGCCCGCGAGGGTCAGCAGCGTGATCGCATAAGCGCGATAGGCGGCGCGGAAGCCGTCATATTTCTCACCCTTGAGCAGATAATAGTCCCGGCCCGGCATGCCGAGGCCGGCCTGGCCGACATAGACGCCGTAGCGGCCGGGGCGATTGACGTCGGCGAAGATGCTGATCCCGGTCGGGCCGGCATAGCCGGTCTCGGCGGTCAACATCGCCAGCGCGTGGCTGTCCTTGAGCGCGGCGATGCGGGCGAGATAGGGCTTGAGCGGCGCAGTGCCGGCCTTCTCGATCGCCGCCTCGTCCATCCAGCTGGCGTAGAGATCGCCAATCTGCTTCTCGGCGGCGGAGACCGGCTTGGCCTCGCCCTCCTCGGCGATGGCGCGGACCTGCTGCTCGGCCTCGTCGGCCAGCACGACGTCGATCCCCGCCGAGGTGCGATCGGGCGCGATCGTCGTGCTGTCGAGCCAGTGGCCGTTGGCGTAGCGATAGAAATCGTCGCCCGGCTTCACGCCGGTGTCCATGTCCGACAGGCGGATGCCCCATGGCGTGAATTTGGGAGCCGCCGTCTGCGCCGCCAGCGGCGTCGCCAAGGCGACGGGAGACAGGGTGAGGCAGGTGACGGCGAGCAGGGCCGAACGGCGCATTCGATTGACCTTCCACGAAGAACGGATGGTCGCAGGCTAGGCCGCCGTTCGGCCTCTTGGCAATGTCTTATCTGGGCAACACGCCGGCCGGGCGTGGTCGCCTAGATGGCCTGGCCGCCAGACACCTCGATCCGCTGCGCGTTCACCCAGCGATGATCCTCCGACAACAGCGATGCGATCATCGGGCCGATATCGTCGGGAAGGCCGGGGCGGCCGAGGGCGGTGGCTTCGGCGATGTGGCGGCTCACATCGGGATTGTCGCGCACCATACCGCCGGAAAAGTCGGTCTGGATGGCGCCGGGCGCGACCGTGTTGACGGCGATGCGGCGAGGCCCGAGTTCCTTGGCCATATAGCGGGTCATCACCTCCACCGCGCCCTTCATCGCCCCATAAGCGATGCGGCCCGGATAGATGATGCGGGTCAGGCCCGAGGAAATGTTCACGATCCGGCCGCCATCCGCGATCAGCGGCAGCAGCGTCTGGGTGAGAAAGAACGGGCCTTTGACGTGGACGCGATAGGCCGCATCGAAATCCTCCTCGGTGACATCGCCGAGCAAACCGCTGTGCGACGTGCCCGCCATGTTGACCAGATAGTCGAACCGCTCCGCGCCCAGCGTGCCGAGTGCCTGCCGGACGGCATCGGCAAAAGCGGGAAAGCTGGCGGTATCGCCGGTATCGAGCCGGATCGCGATCGCCTTGGCGCCTGCCGCTTCGACGGCTGCGACCACCTCGTCGGCGGCGGCGCGGTTGCTGTTGTAGGTCAGGATCGACGCGACCCCGCGCCGGGCGAGCGCCTCCACGGTCGAGCGGCCGAGGCCACGGCTGCCGCCGGTGACGAGCGCGATGGGATATGATGGCATGATAACCTCCGTTCGGTGAGGAGGCTGATCTAGCGTTCCTCGCCGGGATGATTAGAGGGCTGTTTCTGCCAGCATTGTTTTGCAGGATGGAATAATCGCCATGGATCGACTCGCCACCCTCGCGCTTTTCATCCGCATCGTCGATCGGGGCAGCTTCAGCGCGGCGGCGGCGGATTGCGGCGTCTCGCGCCCGGTGGCGACCGGCGCGATCAAGGCGCTGGAACAGCGGCTCGGCACCCGGCTGCTGCAACGCTCGACCCGCCATGTCCAGCCGACGGTCGAGGGCGAGGCCTATTATCATCGTTGCGTCGCGATCCTGGCCGATCTCGAGGATGCCGATCGGGGGAGCAATGGCGCGGTCGCCGGGCTGGTCCGCGTCGATGTCGCCGGCTACCTCGCCCGCACGATGCTGCTGCCCGCGCTCCCCGCCTTGCTGGCGCGGCATCCGGCCCTGACCGTCCATCTCGGCGAGGGGGAAAGGTTCGTCGATCTGGTCCGCGAGGGGGTGGATTGCGTCGTGCGGGCCGGTGCGCTGCCCGATAGCGACATGGTCGTGCGGCGGCTCGGCGAGATGAAGGAGATCACCGTCGCCAGCCCGCGCTATCTCGCCGACCATGGCGTGCCGGCGACGCCGGACGATCTCGACGGGCATGTCATGATCGGTTTCGTTTCCTCACGCACCGGTCAGACGCTGCCGCTGGAGTTCACGCGCGACGGGGAGGTGATCGAGGTGGCGCTGCCGAGCCGCGTGCTGGTGAACGGCGCCGACAGCAGCGCGACGGCGGCCCGGCTCGGACTGGGGCTCGTCCAGGCGCCGGCTTATCGCTTCGCCGACGATCTGGCGAGCGGGGCGCTCATCGAGATACTGGCCGATTTCCTACCGACGCCGACGCCGGTCTCGGTGCTCTACCCGAGCAATCGCCAGCTTTCCCCGCGCGTCCGTGTCTTCGTCGATTGGCTGGTGGAGACGATCGCGCCGCACTTCGAGTCTGGCTGATCGGGCTGCCGCCGCCGCTAGGTCTGCCGGGCGGGCGTCCGGTGGCGGCCGACACCCTTGGTGAGCGCGTAGACGGCCACGGCGGCGGCGGCGAAGCCCGATGCGGCGCCGACACCGAGCGCCCAGCGCGGGCCGAGATGATCGGCGACCCAACCGACGATCGGCGCCCCGATCGGCGCGCCGCCGAGCGCGACGCTGACCCGCAGCGCCATCACCCGGCCACGCATCGCCGGCTCGGTGGAAAGCTGCATCAGGCTGTTGGTGCTGTTGGTGAAGATCAGCGCGGCGACGCCGATGATCACCAGGGCCGCGGCGAACGACCAATATTCGGGGGCGAGGGCCGCCAACGTGCAGCCGATCCCGAACAGGCAGGCGGCGCCCAGCAGCGATTCGAAGCGGGGCCTGTCCCGTCTGGCATTGAACAGCGCGCCGCTTACCGTGCCGATCGCCATCGCCGACGACAGCAGGCCATAACCGCGCGCATCCGCGTGAAAGATGCGAACCGCCATGGTGGAGATGAAGATCGGGAAGTTGAGGCCGAAGGTGCCGACCACGAACAGCATGATCAGGATCGTCTGGAGATCGGGGCGGCCCCACACATAGCGGAAGCCCTCGGTGAAGCTGCCCTTGGTGCGGATCGCGCGCGGGTGCGGGTGAAGCTCGCCGGTGCGGAGCAGGGCGAGCGAGAGCAGCACGGCGACGAACGACGCGCCATTGAGCAGGAAGGACCAGCCGGTTCCGACCATCGCGATGATGAGGCCGGATATGGCCGGGCCGATCAGCCGGGCGGCGTTGAACGATGTCGAGTTGAGCGCCACGGCATTGGCGAGATCGCCGTCCCCGACCAGCTCCGCGATGAAGGTCTGGCGAACCGGCGCGTCGAATGCCGCGGCGGTGCCGAACAGGAAGGCGAAGACATAGACGTGCCAGAGCTGCACGACGCCGGTGACGGTGAGCAGCCCCAGCAGCAGCGCCAGCAACGCCATCGCCGACTGCGTGGCCATCATCAGCCGGCGTTGGTTGAAATGATCGGCGGCAAAGCCGGTCCACGGCAGGAACAGGAATTGCGGCCCGAACTGCAGCGCCATGACGATCCCGACGGCCGATGCGCTGTGATGGGTGAGGATCGTCAGCACCAGCCAGTCCTGCGCGGTGCGCTGCACCCATGTGCCGATGTTCGAGACGAAGCCGCCCGCCGCCCAGACCCGGTAATTATGGCTTCGGAGCGAACGGAAGGCGCCGGCCGCCGGTGCGCTCACAGCGGCTCCGGGGTGTTGCCGCCGTGGAAGCGGCCGAAATGGCGGGCGCAGAACAGGCCGAGCAGCAGCATGCCGAGCCCCAGCGCCGCCGCCTGCGACCCGTCGTGCAGATCGAAATCGCCGACGTGGCAGACCAGCAGATAGGCGAACAGCAGGTTGGCGAAGCCCCACGCCACGTTCACCGTCGACGACGACAGGCCTTCGCCACGTGGTCTGGCGAACGGGGTCTGAAAAGGCCGCCCCATCATGCCGCTCGCGACATGCGGGATGGCATTGGCCAGACACGCGCCGCCCAGGACATAGGAAAGCAGTGGGAACCACGCCATGTCCGGATCATCCTTGCAGCAGTGAGAGGATATCCGCGGTCGACCCTGTTTCGCCGAGCCTCGGGAAGATCTTCGCGATCGTATGGTCATGCGCGTCCGGCCGGCTATCGGTCATCGCGTCGAGGGCGAGCGTCACGTTGAAGCCGAGTTCATAGGCCTGGCGGGCCGTCGACTCCACGCCGGTCGCGGTCGCGACGCCGGTGACGACGACCTGGGTGACCCCGGCAGCCTTCAACTGGGTGTCCAGATCGGTGTTCGCGAAGGCGCCCCATGAGCGCTTGGTGACGACGATATCGCCGGGCTGCCGGTCCAGTTCGGGCAGGAGATCGGCAAAGTCATCGGGCAGCGGGCCGGCGAGGCGCCGGGGCTGCTCCGTTCGCCCCGGCGCGGTGCCGGCGACATTGACGAGGACGACCGGCCGGCCGGCAGCCCGGAAGGCGTCGGCGAGCGCGCGATTGCGGGCCAGGACGTCGGCGATCGGATGGATGAAGGGAAAGCCGGCAAGCCCCTTCTGGAGATCGACGATGACGAGAGCGGTGTCCGGATCGAGGGTGGTCAGCGGCATCGCTTATCCTTTCCACGTACAGCGGGAGTCCTGGCAGGGGGCGGACATGCTCATTCGTCCACCAGCTGTTCGAGCAGCGGGATCGCGGCGAGGAGCTGCGCCTGCTCGGACGGAGAAAGCCGGTCGCCGATGGTACGGGCGAGCCAGTCCTGCCGTGCCGCACGACCTTCGCTGATCCACGTCCGGCATTGATCGGTCAGCGACAGCAAGGTCTGCCGGCGGTCGGCCGGATCGGGCGCGCCGCGCAGCAGGCCGGCACTCTCCAGCGCGGCGACGACCGCCCCCATCGATTGCGGGCGCATCCCTTCCAGCCGGGCGAGACCGGAGGTCGTCGCCGGCCCGTCTTTTTCCAGCCGCAGCAGCACGGACGTCTGCGACGGGGTCAGATCGCCGACGTCGGCCTGCTCCCGCAGGCGGCGTTTCAGCTTGCCGACAATGCGGCGAAGGCGGTGCGCCAGCGTCGCCGCAGGCGGTTCAACAGAGGAATGGCTCATGGGAATCGTCTATATAGATAGACAGGAAAACTGCAAAGCTAAACTTCATATATCGAGAAGGTGCGAGCGCCCCCAGCACGCGCGAGATCGGACGGCGATCCGCCGTCGGACCCGTGCCGCTCGCACGATCCGTTAGAAAAACAGCTTCCTGATGCTGATCTTGATCGAGCGCCCGGTCGGATCGAGATAGGCGGGCTGATAGCTGATCGGCGTCTCGCCATTGGCGTCGCGGACATGCTGGCGGCTGTCGAGGATATTGGTGACCGCCAGGGTGACCCGCATCCCGCGCGCCCAGGCATGCTTCATCAGCGCGGGATTCTGGCCGAGATCGGCGAACAGCCGCAGATTGACGGTGGCGAAGTCCGAGAAATGCAGATTGCCGGTGGCGCTGTCGGTGCCACCATCGACGGTGGTGCCGCTTTGCCACTCGCCGGTCAGCCGGACGCCCATGCCGTTGTTGGTGGCGCCGAGCTGGACCTGGACGTCATGACGCGGCTGCCCGCCGCCCGACCCGGAGGTGCCGCCGTCGAGCAGGTCGAGCGTCGGCCCGCCGGCCCGGGTGAGGATGTCATCGCGGAAATACCAGGTATGATAGACCGAGAATTGGAGCCGGCCACCGCCGCCGCCAAAACCGCCCCGTCCACCACCACCACCGCCCCCGCCGGGACCACCGCCAAAGCCACCGCGATCGCCGCCGCCGCCGCCGCCGCCGCCGGACGCCGCGCTCCGATCGCCGCCGCCGGACGCCGCGTTGCCGCCGTTCGGTGCGGCGTTGCCCCCCGGCGGCGGGCCGCCCCCTGGGGGACGGCCGAAGCCGCCTGCCGCACGCAACGCCCGAAAGGCGTCGACCACTTTCTGCGACGTCTTGAGCTTGCGCGTATAGTTGAAGCCCCAGCGCAGTTCCTGCCGCCGTTCGCGGGCGAGATTGACCGGGCGGACGTCGATCGTGGTGAGATCGCCATCCTCATCGCGGGTGAAGCGATCGGGAAAGGCGGCTTCGATCGCGGCGGTCGGCGAAGGCAGCGCCGCGATCGCGTTGCGGATGGTCGAATGGACATAATCCGCGCTGATCGTCAGATCGGTCTGCGAAAAGGGCTTCAGGTTCAGGCCGAGCTTCTCGACATGGCGGCTGTCGGCCCGGAGATCGGGGTTGCCGCCGGCGATCTGGGTGACGTCGACGGTCTGCCCGGTGCGATAGTCGAACACCCGGGCGCCCGGTGTCACGATCACCGGATTGCCGAGCTGCTGGATGGTCGGCGCGCCGCGATCATGGGTGGCGGACGCGACGACGCTGATGCCGTCGCGCGGCGTCCAGTTCGCACCATAGCCGAGCGTCCACAGCGTGCCGAAATCGGAGAGCTGGTCGATCGCGACATTGGCATTAGCGGTGATGTCGCCGATCGCGCCGAGCACATGGCGCCGGCGGCTGGTCAGCGGCAGATCGACATTGAGCTGTCCGCTGGCATCGCGGCGCGACAGGCTGCTGTCCTGCGTGCTCCCGGCGCGGGTCGAGCTGCTCTCGAAGCCGGTGTCGGTGAGGCCGATCTTGACCGTGGTGGAGAAAGGACCGGCCGGCACGTCGAACAGCGGGCCATTGCCGACGAACTGGACGTTGCCGCTGTTGGAGATGCCCTTGGCGCGGGTGGTCAGGGTGCCGCCCAGCCGGCTCGCCGGGATCGTGCCGAACGGGTTGAGCGTGGCGTCGCCGGCGTCCAGCGCGGTTTGCAGATCGGCGGTATCGAGGCCGGTCTGGGTGACGGTGCGGCTTTCGGCATGATCATAATTGCCGGTCAGCGACAGCCGCCACTTGGCGACATCGGCGTTGACGGTGGCGCCGAGATGGCCGGTGATCGTTTTCGCGCTCTGCTTCAACGGATCGCTGGAGAGGTAGCGGTAGAGCGCGATATCCTCGCCGAACGGGTTGAACGGATCGCTGGAGGGCACGAGCAGATTGGAGCCGGCGAGGCCCAGCAACGTATCGCTCTGGGTGGCATCGAAGGTGCCGTTGAGCGTGCTCGTCACCGTGCGGGACAAGGGGTGCGCCAAGACGGCGTTGAGCGTTGCCTCCTTGGTCGCGGGGGCGAGCGTGCGATAGGGCGAGACGTCGGTGACGTTGGCGACGCCGGCGTTGAAATCGCCCAGCGTCGGCGTACCGGTCGCGGCGCCAGCGCCGACACCGGCGATGGTCGCCCCGCCCAGCGCATCGAGGCTGCCATCGCTCGCCTGGACATTGCCGGCCCGATCATAAGCGCGGCCCGCCGAGCGCGAGATCAGATTGCGATCGCTCTCGCGCAGATTGTCGCTGCCCTGCACCTTGGCGTCGATGTTGAGCCGGTCGTCGCCATGGATGCGGGTGAGGGTGAAGTCGCCGAGGCCGTTGGTGCCGCCGCCATCGGTGGTGGTGGCCCCGTCGCCCTGCGCCGTCACCGCCCGGAAGCGGCGGCGCAGCACGATGTTCACGACCTTCTGATCGGCCGAATAGCCATATTTGAGCGCGACCTCTTCCGGCAGGATGTCGACGCGCAGGATCGCCTCGGTCGGCAGGTCGCGGATTTCGGAGAAGCTGGAGATGCGGCGGCCGTTGAGCAGCACTGCCGGTGCCTCGCCGCCGCGGCCGCGTGCCGAGCTGATCTGCGGCGCCAGCTCGTTGAGCAGATCGGCGACCGAACTCACGCCATAGGCGCGGATATCGGCCGGGCCATATTGCAGTTCCGGCGGGATGTCGCCGACCACTGCGCCGGGCTGGGCCTGATGGCCGCCGTTGACGACGATATCCTGGGGTTCGTCGCTGTCTGCCGGTGCGGGCGGTGCCTCCTTCTGGGCGATCGCCGCGCACGGCATCAGGTTGGCAAGCATCCCCAGCGCCACGAGTCCGTGGCCCATATTTTTACGCACGTCCGGATTTCCCCACCCTTGAACGAACCGCGTTTAGCACAATTGCGCCCGGCCGTGATTGCATCCCTGCAAGAGGAACGGAAACGTATCGGAAATGTCAGGGCGTGGCCGCTGCCGGCGCCGCTGCGGTGTCGGGGGCCGTGATCGCTGTGGTGGTGCGGCGTGCGGAGAGGATCTTGACCGGGGCGGCGATCATCTGGCCCTTCATCATGCCCGCGCCCTTGTCGGGATCGGTCGGGGCGTCCAGCAACCGGCGGACGACATCCATGCCCTGCACGACATGGCCGAACACGGCGTAACCCGGCTGATTGGCATTGGCATCCATGCCGGGCGAGGCGCCGACCATGATGAAGAAGTCGCCCTGCGCCGTGTTGGGGGCGTTCATCGCCATCGAGATCGCACCATCGACATGGCTCAGGCCGGTCTGACTGGTCGGCTCATGCTTGATCGGCGGGAAGGCCAGCTTGGGATTTTGCGAGATGCCGCCCTGGACGAGGCCGAACCCGTCCCCGACCTTGACTCTGCGATAGAATGTCGTGCCGTCGAACCGCTTGGCATCGACATAATGGAGGAAGTTGGCGGTGGTGATCGGCGCCTTGTCCTTCTCCAGCGCGAGGATGATCGGGCCGGCGCTGGTGGTCAGCGTCACCTGCACGGTGGCCGCCGGCAGCGGCGCGGCGGGTGGCGGCGTGGGCGCCGGCACGGCCTGGCCAAAGGCGGCGCCGGCGATCAGCATTGCGACGGGAAGGGCGGAGGCGAGGGAGAATCTGCGGATCATGGCGATCAGCCTAACCCAGCACGTTCCGCTCGCGAAACCGCAGAATATACCCCGATGGCCGACGCGGCGATCAATCCACCCAGTCGAGCCCGATCTCGCGATAGAGGCCACGATCCTCCTCCCAGTCCGGCTTCACCTTCACATGGAGGAAGAGGTGGACCTTCTTGCGATCCAGCACCGTCATCAGCTCGGTACGCGCGCGGCTGCCGATTTCCTTCAGGCGGACGCCACGGGCGCCGAGGATGATCGCCTTCTGGCTGTCGCGCTCGACCAGGATCTGCTGGTGGATCGCGACCGATCCGTCGCCACGCTCCTCATATTTCTCGGTCTCGACGGCGCAGGCATAGGGCAGCTCGGCGTGGAGCTGAAGATAGAGCTGCTCGCGCGTCACCTCCGCCGCCAGCATCCGGTCGGTGGCGTCGGAGACCTGATCCTCGGGGAAATGCCACGGCCCTTCGGCGACACGCTTGGCGAGCAACGTCTTCAGCTGCGGGATGCCGTCGCCGCTGCTCGCCGAGACGAACAGGATATCCTCGGGCGAAAGCTGTTCCTGCAACGCCTGCGCGGTGGCGAGCAGCTTCTCCTTGGGGGTGACGTCGACCTTGTTGAGGATGACGATCTTCGGCTCGGCGCGCTTGGCGAGGGTATCGACCAGCGGCTGCACGCGCTTGGTGAGGCCAGTCTTGGCATCGATGACGAGCGCGATCACGTCGGCATCCTCGGTGCCGCCCCAGGCGGCCGCGACCATCGCGCGATCGAGCCGGCGCTTGGGATCGAAGATGCCCGGCGTATCGACCAGCAGGATCTGGCTCTGGCCCTCGATCGCAATGCCCATCAGCCGGACGCGGGTGGTCTGCGCCTTGGGGCTGACGATCGCGACCTTCTGGCCGACGAGCGCGTTGACCAGCGTCGACTTGCCCGCATTGGGGGCGCCGACGACGGCGACCAGGCCGCACCGCGTCGGGCCGCTCGGCGTGGGAGTGGCGTCGGTCATTTCAGTTCCTTGAGCATGGCGCGGGCGGCCTCGGTTTCGGCCTCCTGCTTGGAGGTGCCCTTGCCCTCGGCGCTCATGCGGCCGGGGATCGAGACGGTAATGGTGAACACGGGCGCATGGTGGGGGCCGCCGCGATGGGTGACCTCATAGACCGGCGGGCGCCATTGCTTGGCGGCCACATATTCCTGCAACTCGGCCTTGGGATGCTTGGGCGCCTTGCCCTGGGCATGGACCCGGTCGCCCCAGGCCTTGCGGATGAAAGCGCGCGCGCCGTCGATGCCGGCTTCGAGGAACAACGCGCCGATCAGCGCCTCGACGACATCGCCCAGCACATAGGTGCTGAACTGCGCGCCGTCGTCGCGGGCCTGCTTGCCGAGGCGCAGATGCCGGCCGAGATCGAGATCGCGCGCGATCTCGGCGCAGGTCTCGCCCGAGACGAGCGCGTTGAGGCGGCGGGAGAGTTGGCCCTCGGGCTCGGCCGGGAACAGGGCGAACAGCCATTCGCCCATCACCAGGCCGAGTACGCGGTCGCCGAGAAACTCCAGCCGCTGATAGCTGTCGCCGGCATGGCTGCTGTGGGTGAGCGCGGTCAGGAACAGGGCAGGGTCGCGCGGCTCGTGGCCAAGTGCCTGTGTCACCTCGCGTGGCGGCAGGTCAGTCATCGGAACCCTCTCCCGATCCGGTTGGACCGAAGCGCCCGCCACCAGCTCGCCGGGTTCAGCCAATGGGCCGATCCATCGGTGGACCAGATCGTGAAGAGCGCGCGGCCTTCGAGATTTTCCGCCGGCACCATGCCGATGCCATCGCCGGCGACCGCCGGAAAGCGGCTGTCCGCCGACATGTCGCGATTGTCGCCCATCATGAAATAATGGCCGGCCGGCACGGTGAATATCGGGGTGTCATCCTGCGGCGTGTCGCCCTGATCGAGCACGTCGTAGCTGATGCCATCCGGCAGCGTCTCGCGATAGCGCGCGAAGCGGCAGTCGGGCTTGCCCTCCGTCGTCGCGCCCGGCCCGTAAGGCGTCTCGACGTTGGGGATGGTGCTGCATTCGGTGTTGGCTGCCATCGGGATGACGAAATCGCTCTCGCGGACCTTGGGCACGGCCTTGCCGTTCAGCCACAGCACGCCGCCCTTCATCTGGATGCGGTCGCCGGGCAGGCCGATCAGCCGCTTGATATAGTCGGCATGATCGTCCGGCGGCGCGCGGAACACGACGACGTCGCCCCGCGCGGGCGAGGCGCCGAACAGACGTCCGTGCAGACCGGCGGGCGCCCAGGGCAGGCTGAAGCGCGAGAAGCCGTAGGGCCACTTCGCCACCATCAGATAATCGCCGACGAGCAGCCGCGGCATCATCGATTCGGACGGGATGCTGCGTGGCATGATCACGAAGCAGCGCAACGCCAATCCCATCAGCGCGACGGAAAGGACGAAGCGCACGGCGCCGCCCCAGCCTTCGGAGGAACGGCGGCGGGCGGATTTTGCGGGATTCGATAGCGTGACGGGCACGTTCGGGCTTTGGGCAAGCGCCGCGCCGAGGTCAAGCGGTGTAGAGGGCCTCGGAGACGGATCGCTGTCTGTTCGATGTCTGTGATCGGTACAAGCCGTTGGCGGACGCGGTCATGATCGCTACATCGCGCTCATTCCCGCAGTCCCAAGGAGCTTCCATGTCCGATCATGATTTCGACCTGTTCGTGATCGGCGGTGGCTCCGGCGGCGTGCGGGCGGCCCGGATTTCGGCCGCCCATGGCGCCAGAGTGGCGATGGCCGAGGAGTATCGGATCGGCGGCACCTGCGTGATCCGCGGCTGCGTGCCCAAGAAGCTGCTGATCTACGGTGCCCATTTCGCCGAGGATCTGAAGGACGCCAAGCGTTTCGGCTGGCAGGTGCCCGATTGCGACTTCGACTGGGCGGTGCTGCGCGACAATGTGCTGGCCGATGTCGACCGGCTGGAGGGGCTCTACCAGAACACGCTCGACAGCCATGGTGTCGAGACCTTCCGGCAGCGCGCCACCGTGGTCGGGCCGCATGAGGTCGAGCTGGCGGACGGCACGCGCAAGACCGCGCGGATCATCCTGATCGCCACCGGCGCGCGTCCGTCGATCCCGGTCTGTGAAGGCGCGGAATATGGCATCACCTCGAACGAGGCCTTTCATCTGGACGCGATACCGAAGCGGATCGTGATCGGCGGCGGCGGCTATATCGCCAACGAGTTCGCCGGCATCTTCAACGAGTTCGGCGCGCATGTGACGGTGGTGAACCGCGGTGGCGACATCCTGCGCCACTATGACGAGAGCGTGCGCGACCGGTTGCTCCAGATCTCGATCAAGAAGGGGATCGATTTCCGCTTCAATGCCGCCTTCGAGAAGGTGGAGAAGCAGGCGGATGGCACGCTGCTCATCCATGCCGCAGGCCATGAGCCGATCGTTGCCGATTGCCTGATGTTCGCCACCGGCCGCCGTCCCAACAGCGAGGGGCTGGGCCTGGAGGCGCTGGGTGTCGAGGTCAGCGAGCAGGGTGCGGTCAAGGTCGATGAGGACAGTCGCACGGCGGTGCCGTCGATCTTCGCGGTCGGCGACGTCACCGATCGGGTTCAGCTGACGCCGGTCGCAATCCGCGAGGGCCATGCCTTCGCCGATACCCAGTTCGGCAACAATCCGCGCCGGGTCGATTATGACTGCATCCCGTCGGCGGTGTTCAGCCACCCGCCGATCGCCGCCGTCGGCCTCACCGAGGCGCAGGCGAAGAACAAATATGGCACCGTGAAGGTCTATTCGTCGGACTTTCGGCCGATGAAGAATGTGCTGGCCAACCGCAACGAGCGGTCGCTCTACAAGATGGTGGTGGACGATACGACCGGCCGGGTGCTCGGCCTCCACATGATCGGGCCGGATGCCCCGGAAATCCTCCAGGCGGCGGCGGTCGCGGTGAAGGCGGGGCTCACCAAGGCGCAGTTCGACGACACCGTGGCGCTGCACCCGACGATGGCGGAGGAGCTCGTCCTCCTCAAATAGGATATCGCTGGTCGGCGAGCGCGCCAGCGGACTATGGTTGCCTCCGCTTCGAAGAGAGCGGAGGGACCGTGCATTATCTGGCCTGGATCGGGGTGCTGCTCGTCGTGCCCGCTGTCGTCGCGAATCCCGCTGCGGCAGCCGTGAAATGCTCGATCGGCGAGGTCGCCGACCTGCCCGTCACGATGGACGATCTCCGGCCGATGGTGAGCGTCGGGATCAACGGCACCAGCGCCCGCTTTCTTGCGGACAGCGGCGCTTTCTTCAGCGTCATCTCGCCGGGCAGCGCCGCCAGCTTGGGGCTTCCGGTCGGCAGTACGCTGGGGGTGACGATGCGCGGGATCAACGGCGATGTCGCGATCTCGCTGACCAAGGTGAAGCGCTTCACGCTTGCCGGTCTCGATATCCCGAACGTCCAGTTCATCGTCGGCGGCAGCGAAGTTGGAAGCGGCGCCGGCGTGCTCGGGCAGAATATATGGGGCGCCGCCGGCGACGTCGAATATGACCTGCCGCATGGCATGATCCGCCTGATGAAGGCCAAAAATTGCGGCGATCTTGGAATGGCCTATTGGACGGACGGCAAGCCCTATTCGGTCGTCGAGATCGCGGCGCGCAATCCGGCCAACCCCCACACCGTTGGCACCGTCCTGGTCAACAACGTCAAGGTCCATGCCACCTTCGACACCGGGGCGGCGGTGTCGATCCTCTCGCTCGATGCCGCGGCGCGGGCGGGGATCAGGCCCGACAGTCCCGGCGTGCGGCCGGGCGGGATGATGGGCGGTGCCGGCCGCAATCTCGTCCGCACCTGGATCGCGCCGGTGGACAGTTTCAAGGTCGGCGACGAGGAGATTCGCAAGTCGCGTATCCGCATCGGCAAGCTCGAATCCGACACCGATATGCTGGTGGGCGCGGATTTCTTCATCGCCCACCGCGTCTATGTCTCGAACAGCCAGCATCGCCTGTTCCTCAGTTATGAAGGCGGGCCGGTGTTCAATCTGACGGCCCGGCATGAAGACGGCCAGGGCGATACCGTGACGTCTCCGGATTCTATGGCGGCAACGCCCACCGATGCGGAAGGCTTCGGCCGGCGCGGCGCGGTATCGCTGGCGCAGCATGATATCGCCGCGGCGCTCTCGGATTATGGCCGGGCGATCGATCTGGCGCCGAGCGAACCACGCTATCTCGTCCAGCGGGCGACGGCCTATCTGCAGGCGGACCAGCCCGCGAAGGCCCGCGCCGATCTCGATCGGGCGCTCACCCTGTCGCTGACCGACGTGCCTGCCTTGATGCTGCGGGCCGGGCTTAAGGTTCGTCAGGGGCGTATCGCAGGCGACGCGGCCAGCGATCTCGATGCCGCTGCCCATGTCCTGCCGGTGGCGGCGGACGAACGGCTCGCGATCGCGTGGCTCTACGATGAGATCGATCTGCCGGATAGGGCGCTCGCCCAGTTCGCCCTGTGGATCAAGGCGCATCCGGACGATCAGCGCCGGCCGGAAGCCCTGAACGGCCGCTGCCGATCGCGGGCGCTGCTCGGGCAGGATCTGTCGAGCGCGATGGCGGATTGCAACGCGGCGCTGCGGGCGCGCCCTGGTGTGCCCGAGTTCCTTGCAACCCGTGGCCTCGTCGCATTGCGACAGGGCAATTTCGCCAGGGCGATCAAGGATTATGATGCCGGGCTCGTCCATGCGCCCCGGATGGCATGGGCGCTTTATGGGCGCGGCATCGCCAAGCTGCGAACCGGGGATGCCACCGGCGGCAAGGCGGATATCGATGCCGCGATCCGGCTCGCGCCGAAGCTGCCCGAGCGCGCCAAGGGCTTCGGCATCACGGCCTGATCACCAGCAGGGGTGTTTACCGCGTCGCGTCGCAGGCGCTCGCATCGCCCTGTTCGCAGGCATAGGTCCGCGCCTGCCAATCGGCGATGCGCTGGGCATAATCGGCCTGCCGGTCCTGATATCGGGCCATGTCTTGGGCGTGGCGGGCGAGTTCGGCCTGATAGCGGGCATGGTCGGCCGCATAGCTGCCGCCGCTCGATGCGCGCGGTACGTTGTTGTAGCCGGACCGGATCTGGCGGTTGAGAGCGGCAGTACGGGCACGATCGGCACGGTGCGCGGCATCGTTCGGGCTGCCCTGATCGACCTGATCCTGACGGGCATAAGGTCTGGCGCTTTTCCCGCCATCGGCAGGCGCCGCCCGCGATCCGGCTTCGTTGCCCGATCCGCCATAGCCGCCGCCATAAGGATCATAGCCATAACCCTGCGGGACCGGCGGCGGAGCCGGGGTCTGGTCGACATGATGATGAAGGTCGGCCGTGCCATAGGTTTCGGACGTTCCGCCGCGCCATTGGGCGTCATTATCCTGATAGGTCGGCATCTGTCGCGGTGCCACCGCCGATGTGGGGGCGGACGCCGGGGCGTCCTGGGCCTGGGCCGCGACCGGCAGCAGAAGCACGATGGCAAGAAGCGGGCGATACACAGCAGACCTCCGAGACGGACGCCCTGCTGTATAGGCCAAAGACTACTGGTCCGCTAATCGCGCGGGATCGGGGCTGATCGGCGCGGCGTTCGGCCCATCGGGGCGGGGATATCCGGATGCGTCCAGCGCATCGGAGCCGATCCGGAACGCCCACCATCTCCACCAGATACGGTAGCGGATTCGCCGATGGATATCCCCGATCCGGCCGGGGATGTTTTGCCATGTCCGCATCGCCGCACCTCGCGTCATCCTGTGCGGCCCTATCGGAAGCCGACCATCGTCCGCAAGATCGACTCGAAGGCCACGGCGGTTGCGGGTGGGGCGTGCAGCGATGCGTCGGCGAGCCGGCTCCTCGCGCTGGCGGGAACGGTCAGCAGCGCCGCGCCGACGATCAGGCTCAAAGCCGACAAAAACCGTATGTCCCAGATCCGCGCGAGCAGGACGAGAAGCAGGAAGGCGGCACAGAATAACCAGCCGGCGATGCCCCACGCCACTATCGCCGGCGATATGCCGGCACGCTCCGCCGACAGCAGCACGGCGATGCCCAGGGCAAGCGTCCATGGTGCGTCCCCCCGCAACAGGGCCTGCACGCCGCAGATGGCGAACCCGCCCACGAACAGGAGATACATCCAGGAAACCGGCAAATCCGCCATACATCTTACGCCATGCTACGAGACTATGGCGTGCTAACGTAAGCGGATCGAACCGGCTCCCCTCGCTCTGCGGCACCTGTCCCATCGCGGATCAGTCGAGCCGATGCCGTCCATTCGCCAAACGGCATCGGCGTGCCGCGGCGGCGCGCTATTTCCTATCGGCAGATCACCGTGACGGTCGTGCCGCTGCCCTGGGTCATCTTGCGGACCATCAACGGACCCTTGCCGGGGCCGCAGAAGAGCTTGATACCGCCGCTCGGCACGGTGGTGGCGCCCGAGGACGCAGCCGATTTCGCGAGCGCAGGCTTGTGGGTGGTCGCCTTCCGGCTCGCCTTGCCATGATGAGAGCCATGCGTGGCCGCAGCGGCATGATGTGCTGGCGCCTTGGCATGATGGGTCTTCCCGTGATGGGTCGCCAGCGCAGGCCCGGCGCCCAGCGAAAGGGCGGCGAGGGCGCCCCATCCGACGATCAATATCCGCATCTCTATGCACTGCCTTTCACGTTGTTTGGCATATCATCGCGGTGGCGCCGGATCATGGCAAGACGGCACCGGCGGGTGGTTTGCGGCTCAACCCACCCGGTTTTTCACGAGATCGTCCACCACCGCCGGATCGGCGAGCGTCGAGGTGTCGCCGAGCGCGGCGATCTCCCCCTCGGCGATCTTGCGGAGGATGCGGCGCATGATCTTGCCGGAACGGGTCTTGGGCAGACCCGGTGCGAACTGGACGGCGTCGGGCGTCGCGATCGGCCCGATTTCACGGCGCACCCAGTCTCGCAGCGCCTTGCGCAGCGCATCGTTCGGTTCGATCCCCGAATTGAGCGTCACATAGGCATAGATGCCCTGACCCTTTACATCATGCGGCATGCCGACGACGGCGGCTTCCGCCACATCATGATGGAGAACCAGCGCGCTTTCCACTTCCGCGGTGCCCATGCGATGGCCGGAGACGTTGATCACGTCGTCGACGCGGCCGGTGATCCAGTAATAGCCGTCCTCATCCCGCCGCGCGCCGTCGCCCGTGGTGTAGACACCGGGGAAGGTGCGGAAATAGGTATCGAAGAAACGCTGCTCGTCGCCCCACACGCCGCGCATCATGCCCGGCCATGCCCGTGCGATCACGAGGTTGCCCTCGGTCGCACCATGCAACTCATGGCCATCGCCGTCGAGCAGCCGGGGTTCGACGCCATAGAAGGGCAAGGTCGCCGATCCCGGCTTGGTCGGGGTGTCGGGGAAGGGGGTGATCATGTGGCCGCCGGTCTCGGTCTGCCACCAGGTATCGACGATCGGGCTGCGGCCGTCGCCGACGACGTCATGATACCAGCGCCACGCCTCGGGGTTGATCGGTTCGCCGACGGTGCCGAGCAGGCGGAGGCTGTCGCGCGACGTCGCCTTCACCGGATCGTCGCCCTCCTTCATCAGCGAGCGCAGCGCGGTCGGTGCGGTGTAGAGCGTCGCGACCCGATGACGATCCACCACCTGCCAGATGCGGGCCGGCGTCGGCCAGTTCGGCACGCCCTCGAACATCAGCGTGGTCGCCCCGCAGGCGAGCGGACCATAGACGATATAGCTGTGCCCGGTCACCCAGCCGATATCGGCGGTACACCAGAACACCTCGGGCGCCCGATAACCGAAGGTGGTGGCGAAGGTCAGCGACGCCCACAGCAGATAGCCGCCGCTGGTGTGGACGACGCCCTTGGGCTTGCCGGTCGAACCCGAGGTGTAGAGGATGAAGAGCGGGTCTTCGGCCTTCATCGGCTCGGGCGGGCAATCCGCGGACACACCGGCGGCGGCCTCGTGATACCAGATGTCGCGGCCGGGCTGCATGGTCACCGCGCCGCCGGTGGCGCGGACGACCAGAACCTTTTCGATGCCGGGGAAGATGCCGGCCGCCTCGTCGATGCAGGCCTTCAACGGCACGCGCTTGCCGCCGCGCCGGCCTTCGTCGGCGGTGATGACGAAGGCGCTGCCGCAATCCGCCATGCGCCCGGCCAGCGCGTCGGCGGAGAAGCCGCCGAACACGACCGAATGGATCGCCCCGATCCGCGCGCAGGCGAGCAGCGCGAAGGCGGCCTCCGGGATCATCGGCATATAGACGGTGACGCGATCGCCCTTCTTCACCCCTTCCGCCTTCAGCACATTGGCGAAGCGGCAGACCTCGGCATGAAGCTCGCGATAGGTGAAGCGCAGCGGTTCGGCCTGGGGATCGTCAGGCTCCCAGATGATGGCAATCGTATCGCCGCGACTGGCGAGATGGCGATCGATGCAATTGGCCGAGACGTTGAGGACGCCATCCTCGAACCAGCGGATATGGAAGTCTTGTTCCTCGAACGACCAGTCGCCGGCGCGGGTCGGTGTCTCGATCCAGTCGAGCCGATCGGCCTGCTCCAGCCAGAAGCTGTCGGGTTCGTCCAGCGAACGCTGATGCTGCGCGCCACGGCTGTCGGTCATATCGACTCTCTCTCCTCATCCTGCATGGGTTTGTGCTGGCGCCGCCCGGTCAGCGCAAGTGGCTGGAAGAACAGCTTCTCGCGTTGCGCGCGGTGCCGCACGTGCTATCGCGTGCCCCACGGACAAGACGATGAACAAGGGACATTCGGTGCGGATCAGCTATGCTTCGGTGATTGCCATGACGCTCGCTTCGTCGGCAGCGGCGCAACCGCTCCATTCCTTCGACGGTCTGGTGATCGCGCCGGCGGGCGACCGGGTCGCCACGGTGGACAGCGCCGACGAACCGGATGCCTCAAGCGCCTCGCGCGGCGTGATCGTCGTGCGCGCGACCGCCGACGGCCATATCCTGGCGCGGATCGATCCCTGCAAGACCTGCAATTATTCCAGCCTTGCCTACGGGCCTGATGGGCAGCTGACCTTCGTGGCGCGTGATCGCAAGGCGGGCACCTCCGCGCTGATGGTGCAGGGCGCGCGGGGTGCCCGGCGCCTCGCCACGGTCAACGGCCTGGCGGCCAGCCCGCGCTGGTCGCCGGACGGTCAATCGATCGCGCTGCTGGTGACGATCGGCGCCCGCAAGGAGACCGGCGCGACCCAGGCGGGCGTCCGCCAGGTCGGCGAGATCGGCGAGACCAGCGACGAGAAGCGGATCGCGATCGTGCCGGCCGGCGGCGGCGCGCTGCGCACCGTCTCGCCGGCCGATCGCTTCGTCTATGAATATGACTGGAGGCCGGACGGCCAGGGCTTCGTCGCCACGACGGCGAAGGGCGATGGCGATGCCAATTGGTGGGTGGCGACGATCGATGCGATCGACGCGGCCACCGGCGCGGTGCGTACCATCACGGCGCCCGCCACGCAGGTGAATTTTCCGCGCGTGTCGCCGGATGGAAAGACGGTCGCCTTCATCGGCGGGCTGATGAGCGATTTCGGCTCGGTCGGCGGCGATGTCTGGACGGTGCCGTTCGCGGGTGGGGCGGCGACCGATGTCACGCCGGGCTATCGCGGCACCTTTACGTCGCTGACCTGGGGGGAAGGCGGCCTGCGCGGGACCGCGCTGCTCGGCGATCAGGCGGCGGTGGTGCCGATCGACCCGGCCAAGGGCGCCTCCGAGCCGCTGTGGACGGCCAAGGCCGGCATCGCGGCGGAAGGGGCCAGGGTGGCGTTTGCGCGCAGCGGCACGATGGCGATGGTCGCGCAGGATTTCGAGCATGGCCCCGCGATCTTCGCCGGGCCGGTGTCGCATCCGGCGCAGATCACCAGCGACAACAACGCCTATCCCGCCATCGTTCAGGCGCAGAGCATCACCTGGAAGAGCGGCGGCCACGACGTACAGGGCTGGCTGCTCGCCCCGCGCCTCACCCACGCTCCCGCCGGCAAGGCGCCGATGATCACGGTCGTCCATGGCGGGCCGTCGGCGGCGACCACGCCGGGCTTCGTCTGGCAGAAGGACAATGCCGCGCTGATCCGCGCCGGCTACTGGCTGTTCCTGCCCAATCCGCGCGGCAGCTACGGGCAGGGCGAGGCGTTCACCGCCGCCAACAAGCGCGATTTCGGCGGCGGCGATCTGAAGGATATCCTTGCCGGTATCGATGCGGCCGAAGCGGTCGCGCCGATCGACGACAATCGGCTGGGCCTGATGGGCCACAGTTATGGCGGGTTCATGGCGATGTGGACCAACACCCAGACCAGCCGGTTCAAGGCGATCTACGCGGGCGCCGGGCTATCCAACTGGATCAGCTATTACGGCACCAACGGCATCAACACCTGGATGATCCCGTTCTTCGGCAAGACGATGTACGACGATCCCAAGGTATATTGGGATGCCTCCGCGATCCAGTTCATCGCCAAGGCGAAGACGCCGACGCTGATCGCGGTCGGCGAGCGCGATATCGAGGTGCCGCCGACCCAGTCGGTCGAATATTGGAATGCGCTCAAGGCGCATGACGTGCCGACCAGCCTCGTCATCTATCCGGACGAAGGCCATGGCTTCCGCGATCCCGCTCATGTCGCCGATCTTCAGCATCGGATCATCGAGTGGTTCGATCGCTATCTGAAGGGACAATGACGCGATGACGACCAAGCCCTTTCCCGTCCTCGTCACCGGCGGTGCCGGCTATATCGGCAGCCATGCGGTGCTGGCGCTGGCCGATGCCGGCTGGCCGGTGGTGGTGCTCGACAATCTCGTCACCGGCTTCCGCTGGGCGGTCGATCCGCGCGCCAGCTTCGTCGAAGGCGATATCGGCGATGCGGATTTCCTGGCGCGGACCATCGCCGGGCTCGGCATCGGCGCGATCATGCACTTCGCCGGGTCGGTGGTGGTGCCGGAGTCGGTATCCAACCCGCTCAAATATTATGGCAACAACACCGCCAACAGCCGCACCCTGATCGAGCAGGCGGTGGCGGGCGGCGTGAAGCACCTGATCTTCTCGTCCACCGCGGCGACCTATGGCGTGCCTGCGGTGAGCCCGGTGCGGGAGGACACGCCGACGATCCCGATCAACCCCTATGGCATGTCCAAGCTGATGACCGAGATCATGCTGAAGGACACCGCCGCGGCGCATCCGATCAACTATTGCGCGCTGCGCTATTTCAACGTCGCCGGCGCCGATCCCGAAGGGCGCGCCGGGCAGGCGACCGAGGGCGCGACGCATCTCATCAAGGTCGCGACAGAAGCCGCGCTCGGCAAGCGCAGCCATGTCTCGGTGTTCGGCAGTGATTTCGCGACGCCGGACGGCACCGGCGTGCGCGACTATATCCATGTCTCCGATCTCGCCGCCGCGCATGTGCTGGCGCTCGAGGCGCTGATCGCGGAGCCCGAGCGCAGCCTGACGCTGAACTGCGGCTATGGCCGCGGCTTCTCGGTGCTGGAAGTGCTGGACGCGGTGGAGGCGATCAGCGGCCTGCCCATCGCGCGCCGGATGGAAGGACGCCGCGCCGGCGATCCGGACTCGCTGGTGGCGGCGAATGACGCCATCGTCGAGACGTTCGGCTGGCAGCCGCGCTATGCCCGGCTCGATACCATCGTGTCGCATGCGCTGGCATGGGAGAAAGGGCTGGAGGCGCGGCGCGGCGATCGCTGATCGCCGGCCCAGGCTCAATTCCGCTGGCGGCGGCGGTGGCAGGGCGCGCGCTTGGCCATCGCCGCCGCGACGTGATGGAAGCCCGGCCGGGCAGAGGCCGGCCGGTCAGAGGAAAGCGGGCTTGCCGACGCCGGTATATTGGAGCCCGGCATCGATCACGTCCTGCGGCGGATAGATGTTGCGGAGATCGACCAGGATCGGCGATTTCAGCATCCCGGCGATACGCTTCAGGTTGAGCGCCCGGAAGGCATCCCACTCGGTGACGAGAACGAGCGCATCCGCCCCGTCCGCGACATCATAGGCGCCGGCCATGAAGTCCACGTCGGTCAGCACCTTCTTGGCCTGCTCATGGCCTTCCGGATCGAACGCCCGGATCCTGGCGCCGGCATCCTGAAGCGTCTGGATCACCGCGATGGCGGGCGAATCGCGCATGTCGTCGGTGTTGGGCTTGAAGGTGAGGCCGAGCACGCCGATCGTCTTGCCGCGCACGTCGCCACCCACCGCCTTGATCACCTTGCGGCCCATCGCGCGCTTGCGCGTATCGTTCGCGGCGATGGTGGCCGCGACGATCCGCAGCGGGCTTTCATGGTCGTCGGCGGTCTTGAGCAGCGCCAGCGTATCCTTGGGGAAGCAGGAGCCGCCATAGCCGGGGCCGGCATGGAGGAACTTGCGGCCGATGCGGTTGTCGAGCCCGATGCCGCGCGACACCTCCTGCACGTCGGCACCGACCACCTCACACAGATCGGCGATCTCGTTGATGAAGGTGATCTTGGTCGCGAGGAAGGCATTGGCGGCGTATTTGATCAGCTCGGCGGTGCGGCGGCCGGTGAACATCACGGGTGCCGACTGGTTGAGCGAAAGCGGCCGGTAGATGCCCGACAGCACCGCGCGCGCGCCCTCGTCGTCGGTGCCGCAGACGACCCGATCGGGCCGCTTGAAATCATCGATCGCGGCGCCTTCGCGCAGGAATTCGGGATTGGAGGCGACGGTGATGCCCTTGTTCGGCGCCACCTCGGCGACGATCCGCTCGACCTCGTCGCCGGTGCCGACCGGCACGGTCGACTTGGTGATGATGACGGCCGGGCCGTCCAGCGCCTCGGCCACCTCGCGGACGGCGGCGAACACGTAGGAGAGATCGGCATGGCCATCGCCCCGCCGCGACGGCGTGCCGACGGCGATGAACACCGCGTCCGCGCCTTTGACACCCTGAACCAGATCGGTGGTGAAGGACAGCCGGCCGGCCCTCACATTGGTGTCGACCAGAGCATCCAGCCCCGGCTCGAAGATCGGCATCACATTGCGCTCGAGCGCCTCGATCTTGCTGGCATCCTTGTCGACGCAGATCACCTCATGGCCGAAATCCGAGAAACAGGCGCCGGAGACGAGGCCGACATAGCCTGTGCCGATCATGGTGATGCGCATAACCGCTCGTTTTCCCTTGCCGGCCGCAGTTTTGAGGAGATTTGCGGGCTCGCCTAGCATGGGGCCGTGCGCGTTTACAGGGGCTATGTTGCGTCGCGGGGACGAGGCGGGCGCTTGCCTCGTGTAATGGTTGCCCCATCGATCTCGTTCGACGTCCGGGCCAGACCGGCTTGCCGATCGGCGTCGCGTGCGCCACACTCGGTCCTGCTCTGCGGTGTCGCCGAGCGATGCCGGGGGGCTTTGCGCAAGCATTGTGGACGATCGTAATAGCCTGACATTTACCATGCGGCTCCGTGGCCGTCCGGTGGTCCTCCTGGGCGAAGGACCGGTCGCGGACGAGCAGCGGCGTCTGCTGGAGCGCGCGGGCGCGCGGATCGTGTCGGAGGGCTCGAAGGCCGTGCTGGCGATCGTCGTCGACGATCCGGCGGCGGTGTCGCGGATGAAGATGCGCGGCGTTCTGGTCTATGCCGTCGACCAGCCCGATCTCTGTGACATCATCCTGACCAGGGCAGTGGAGCAAGGCAGCCCCAGGAAGGCCCCACGCCACGCGTCCGTCGCGGGGGCGGACAGGGTTGTCGATGTCGGGGCCAGGCCGGAGACGCCTGACGCCCCCGCCGCCCTCGCCGCCACGCACAGCGAGATTGCCCCGTCCGGCGTTCGGATATCGGCCGAAGAACCGGCCCGCGCCGTCGCCAAAAAAGTCCGGCCCGATAAAAAGATCCGCCCGGCCAAGGCGCCCCGCGTAGCGAAAGAGAAAGCCGAGGATGCCGGCCCCGGATTATTGCGCAAAGCCGCGTCGAAAATCGCTCATTTCCTCGGAGGATTGGCCGATCTGGCGGCTGCTGCCGGAAAATTGTGCCTGAGGCTGCTGTTGCTGCTGTTCGGGCCGTTCTGGGCCATTCCGATGATCATCGCCTCCGCCATCCGCACGCGGATGTCGCGGTCTCGCGAGCCATCGCTGGCGCTCGGCATGGTGCTTGCTAAGGGTGGGCCGCTCGATCCGCTGGTCGGCGGAGAGCGGGGCGCCGACGACGTTTCCGAGAGCGCTACGCCCAACGCCGCGACGGTAACAGGGGCGTCCGCGCAGTAGCGCCGCCGCTAGCTTCGTTTCGCGAGAGACGGGCCGAGGGTGAGAAGCCACATGTCGGGCGCGGCGCCGAAGCGGAACGGCGCGTCGCTGGTGCCCAGCCCACCCGTGACGATGGTCATCCCCGGCGCGTCGCGGACGGCGCCGCACATGTACCGCTGATCCTTGACGATGCCGGGCGTCAGCGGCCCGATCAGCGGCAGCACGACCTGCCCGCAATGGGTATGGCCGACCAGCATCAAGGGCATGTCCAGCGGGCGTTTGGCGGCATCGTCGGGCTCGTGCGCGATCAGCACGGGGGCGCCGCCGACGAGACGCAATTGCTCTGCCGTCGCGACCAGATGGGCGGCGTCATAGCCGTTGACGGCGCCGCCGATCGCCAGCGGGCCGCGGCGGACGGCCTGATCGAGCAGGACGGTCAGGCCGGCCCGCGTCAATGCCTGCGGCACGACTGCCGGATCGCCGCTGCGATCATGGTTGCCGATCGCCGCTATGACGCCGAGAGGGGCATGAAGGCGCGACAGCGGCAGGACCAGCCGACCCGCGCGTTCGGGACTGTTATCGTAGCCCGCCAGAAAATCGCCGGCGATGAGGACGAGATCGGGATGAAGGGCGTTGGCCGCATCCACGATGCGGTTCAGGCGCGAGACGTCCATGCTCCAATTGCCGAGATGGATGTCGCTCATCAGCAGCACCTGCACCGGCGCCGCACCCTGCGGCCAATTCGGCAATGCGATCCGCGCCCGATGGACGAGCGGAGCCTGACGGGAATTGAGATGGCCCCAGATGACGATCCCGGCCGCCAGAAGGAGAATGGTGGCCATGCACGCAACGAACAGACGCTTCATGTTCCTGCCTCTAGCATGGGGCGACGATGCCGGGCGAGGCCGATCACCCGGCTGGGCAGTCGGAGATTTCATTTCGTCGCAAGTGTCGAGCAGATGGCGTCTCAGGGCGGTGTCGGAGCATCAACGAAGACGAGATCGTTGAAGCCGAGTTCGGCGAGGCTCAAGGTGATCTTGACGAGGCATCGGCGATCGGCGCCACGGGGTTCGAGAACCCGCAGCGGCTTGCCCGCAGGCCAGCCACCCGCGAGTTTCCGTTGGCCGCGCCCGTCCAGCGTCGAACCTGCGTAGACGATCTCGCATCGCCCGCGCACGGCGCGCACGACGATATCGGGATTGTTCGAGGCCGGTGCCTCTCCGACACTCGTCACCGTCGGGGGCAAGGCGACCATCATCATCGTCAATGTCATAGCAACGAGGCATCGCCTTCGGCAACGCGCGGTGGAATGTCGCGATGACTTGCCCGGAAAAATCGGCCATGCACGTCGTTCGATAGGGACGGACGGGAATCGATGAACAGTGCGAGGGTGCGGCGCTGGGTGAAGTCACTGCTGCCACGGAAGATCACCGACCAATATGTGCTCTTGAAGCGCGGCGCCCAGGCCTTTCGTGATGTGCGGGGCCGCTACCCCCGCGACTGCCCGATCTGCGGTTATCAGGGTCACTTCTGGGCCAAAGGGCGCCAGCCGATGGTGTTCGACGGAGAGTGCCCGCGATGCGGTTCCGTGGGGCGCCATCGCCAGCATGAACTGCTGGTCGGTCGTCATCCCGATTGGATCGATGGCGCGCAGGTTCTGCACTTCGCACCGGAGGCCTGTTTCGATCAGCGATACCGGCAGCGGATCAACGCCACGGGCGGCCGCTATGTCCGCGCCGCTTATGCTCCGCGCAAGGGCGAGATGCAGGTCGACATGCAGGCGATCCCGTTTCCCGCCCACAGCTTCGACACGGTGATCCATCACAATGTGCTGGAGCATGTGGTCGACGACCATAAGGCGCTGGCCGAAATCGCGCGCGTGCTCAAGCCGGGCGGCCGCACCATCTTTACGGTGCCGTTGGTGGATGCGTGGGCGCATACCTATGAAGACCCGTCGATCGTGACGAAGGCGAAGCGGGATCTGCATTTCAACAAGGACGATCATCTGCGGCTCTATGGCCGCGACTTTCTCGATCGATTGACGCGCGCGGGCCTCGACCACGAGATCTATGTGGCAGAGGAGCCGGAAGTGAGCCGCTACGGGCTGGAACGTGGCGAGACGATCTTCGTCGCGACCCCCCATGATCCGGTACGACTTGAACCGGTTTGAGCGCTAATCGCCGCTGACCGTTATCACCGTCTGGTCCGTGCCGTCGAGGCAGATCGCGCTCAGCCGGTTCGATCCATAGGCGCCGGTGTCGATGCCGATGCGGTTTCGGCGGATGTCGACTTCAGGAAAGATTGTATGGCCATGGACGATCACGGCGCCGTGATCGCGCGTGTCTTCCAGAAAGGCTTCGTGGCCCCACAGGAAATGCGGCCGCACCTGGCGCTTCAGCGGCACGCCGGGCCGCACGCCGGCATGGACGAAGAGATAATCACCGGAGCGCGCGGTCAACGGCCAGGTGGCGATCCATTCTGCCCATGCCGTGGGGACGGCGCGGCGGAGGGCTGCGACCCAGGGCACCGCATCCTCGCCTTCGAGAAGCGGTTCCAGGCCGAAGCTCTTCACCGTCTCCGCGCCACCCACGCGCATCCAGCCGCGGATTGTTGACTCGTCTCCGGCGAGTGCGCGCAGCAGCATCTCTTCGTGATTGCCGAGCAGGACCAGCAACTCCGGCATCCGATGCCGGGCTTCGTCGAGTATCTCCAGAGCCTTCCGCGAATCCGGGCCGCGATCGATGATGTCGCCGATGAAGATGATGTGCAATCGCTGCGCCGCGGAAAGCTTGGCCGAATGTTGGCCGATCGCCGCCAGCATCTGCTCGAGCAGATCGGCCCGGCCGTGGACGTCGCCGATCGCGTAGACGCGATCGCCAACTGCCGTAGCGGGCGACGCGGAGCGACCGAACAAGTTCCGAAGGGCTTTCAGGACAGTGCCTTCATGGTTTGAGCGACAATTATGAACCGTGCCGTCGTCGTTAGCCAGCCTCGCCCGGATGGACAAGAGCGGGCGGGGCATGAGGCGCCATTCGACCACGCCGATGGGATTATCGATCCGAACGATGGTTTCGCAGGTGCGGAATGATTGCTATGGCGGACCCGACAGGGCGGGAGATCAATGTTGCGGATATTGCGGATAGGTGCGGCCATGATATTGGCGGCCGTGATCGTGGTCGCCGCAATGCTCTGGGGTACGACGCCATCTGCCGGTGTGGGGCAGATGAAGGTTCCTCCGAAAACGCCATTTACCAAGGGCCAATATTATCTTTACGTCCAGCCGTGGGGCGGGGAAAGCTATGCCCCGACCCGGATGTGGAGCCGAAATGCGGATTCGGCGATCGTCGATTTCAAGCATTTCCCGGCCAACACGCTGATTTCCTGGCGCTGGCCGCCGTTCCCGCCGCGCAACGATGTCGGCGTCTGGGCCTATGACGCGCTGAGCTATGGAAATTATGATGGCAGCAGCCCCGAACAGCCGGTGGTTCCCATCAAGGTGAAGGATCTGAAGGCGCTGGCGCAGAGCTTCGATTGGTCGATGTCCAATCGGTTCGGCGATGGCAATGTATTGACCGAATTCTATATCGACCCGCCGACGGTTCCGGTGACCGCGCACAAGGTCGAAATCGGCTTCTTCCTGCATGTTCCCGATAATACCCGTCGCTTCTTCGAAAGCGTGCCGCTGGTGGGCCATTATGTCGATGATCGTGGCCGTCACTGGACGGTTCGGAAGGGCGGCACCTTTTGCATGTTCGCACCGGACGGCTATCGGGATATTCCGTCGGGCGGCCTGGATATGCTGCATGCGCTGCGGTGGTTGCGGAGCAAAGGCGTGGTCGGTGGGGACGATATCTTCCCCGGCCTGGCGTTCGGCGCGGAAGCCGTGCAGGGGTTTGGACAATTGCGTGTCAACCGCTGGCAGGTCGTCATGAAATAAGGGCCGTGCGCCGGATGGCCGTCATTCGCCTTGTCCGGCGCGAGCATGACGATGTAGCCTGCCTGCCTTTGCCCAGTCTGCCTTTGCACAATAGCGGTATGGCAGCGTCGCGCGTTTTCCGGGGATCGAATGTGCCAGCCGCGTGGGTGGAATGAGCGCCTCTATCAACGCCCGAAGCTGGTGGACGATCGGGGGATATGCGGTCTCGACCGGCATCCGCTTCCTCACGAGCGTCGTCCTGTCGCATCTGCTGGCGCCGGATATCTTGGGCGTGGTGGTGATCGCACAGGCGATCCGCACGGGCGCCGAGTTGCTCACCGACATGGGCATGGAACAGAATGTCATCCACAGTCCCCACGGGGATGAAGAGCGTTTCCTGAACACCGTCTGGACGCTGCAACTCCTGCGCGGCGCCGGGATCGCGATGGTGAGCGTCTTCGCGGCCTACGCCGTATCGCGTTTTTACCACGTCGAAACCGCCGTCCTGATCGCGATCAGCGCGGCGCCTTTCCTGAACTCGCTGGCCTCGACCTCGGTCTTCAGCCTCGCCCGGCATTTCGAGATCAAGTCGAAGAACCTGTTCGAGCTCTCGGTCGAGCTGATCGGGTTCGGCATCAACATCGCACTGGTGCTGTGGCTGCACGATGTCTGGGCGCCGATCCTGGGCATATTGGGAACGATCGCGCTGCGATCGGCGGCGAGCTACGCGTTGCCGCACCAGCGCCATCGCCTGTGCGTGGATCGCGCTTTTGGGCGGATGATCTTCGGTTTCAGCAAATGGGTGATGCTGTCGTCACTGATGCTGTTCGGCGCGGTCTATGCCGATCGCCTGTTGATTGGCCATATCGCGAGCCTGGCCGTGCTGGGGATTTACGGGCTGGCCAGGGCATTGTCCGATGTGCCGTCCGCACTGGCATCGCGCCTGGCGATGCAGATCCTCTTTCCCGTCGTGGCCCGTGACCGGATCGCTGCCGATCCCCTGGTCAGGATCGAATTGGCGCGGGCACGCCGCAATGTCCTGCTGCTGTTCCTGTTCGGCATCGCCACGGTCATGGCCTGGTCCGACTGGGTGGTGGATCTGCTCTACGACCCTCGCTATCGGCAGGCGGGCTGGATCCTGTTCGTGTTGCTCGCCAGTAGCTGGATCGCGGTGCTCGCATGGCTCGGCGAAGCCACGATGTTCGGCCAGGGAAAACCGCGCAGCGTCAGCTTCGCCAATGTGATCCGTCTGCTGGTGATGGCGGCGGTGCTGCCGCTGGGCTATGCTCTGTTCGGCCTGCCGGGCGCCGTGATCGCCCTGCCGGCGAGCGAACTCGCGCGATATGGGGTGCTCAGGATCGCGCAGCGGAAGCTGCCGAACAGCTTCGTCGGCCAGGATGCGGCTTTTACGCTCGGCTTCCTGCTGGTGCTGGCGGCATGGCTGGCGATACGGGCCGGCGCGGGCTTTGGCGTGCCCTGGGCAGGCATGTCGCCTATGTGATGCGAGCGAACTGCGTCGATCGATGGCGCGATGATGCAGGATGAGCGGCAGCAGGGGGGCGTATTGACGAAGACAGGACATGACCGGGGTTTCTTCCCGCTGCTCGACGCCATTCGCTGGATCGCCGCCGTCGCCGTCGTCCTATTCCATGCGCCAGAGCTGTTCGGTTTTCATCTGGCCAAGGGCTATCTGGCGGTGGATATGTTCTTCGTGCTGAGCGGCGTCGTGGTCGCCAACGCCTATGAGCATCGGTTATTAGGTGTGATGGATCTCCGCTCGTTCGCGCGGGTCCGGCTGGTCCGGTTATATCCGCTTTACCTGCTGGGACTGGCGATGGGGGTCGTCGCGGCGCTCATCGCCCCCGGCCATCGCCTTGATGGCATGGGCCTGCCACTCGCCGTCGTGGCCGGCGCGCTGATGATCCCACGCTTCTGGTCGGTGACGGTGGCGGGAGATCCGAACCTGCTGCTCTTTCCCTTGAATGCGCCATCCTGGTCGCTCTTCTTCGAGCTGCTCGTCAATTTTGGCTATGCGCTGATCGTCCGCCAGCTCACCAATCGGCGGATCGCGATCATCCTGGCCCTTTCGGGCGCTGCCATGATCCTCTCCAGCATGTTGATGCACACGCTCGATCTGGGCTGGCGGCCGCGGCAAATGCCGTTCGGCCTGGTGCGGACCTGCTTTTCCTTTTTCGCAGGCGTGTTGATCTTCAGGACGTCATCGTGGACCGGAGGGTTCACCGCCCGGCTGCCACGCTGGCCGACGGCGCTGGGCATCCTGCTGCTGGTCGGGGCGGCGCTGAGCATCGCCCCCGGTCCACGCCTGGATCCGTTCTACGATCTGCTCTGCGCGATGCTGCTCTTCCCGCTGCTCGTCTGCTGTGCGTTGCCGCTCACTTTCTCGACGCGGATCAATACCCTGTTCGCTCTCGGCGGAACCCTGTCCTACGCGCTCTACGTCCTCCACACGCCATGCCACGATCTCCTCGACGCATTTGTGCCGGCGGACGTCCTGGGCCGATCGGCCTCGTTGATCGGACTGGCGTTCCTGGTCCTGCTGCTCTGCTTCTGCCAGTTCGTCGACATGCTTTACGACCGGCCGGTACGCCGCTGGCTCGGCGGTTTGCAAAGGCATCGGCCTGAGGTCACGGTGAAGGACGCCGTAGCGGCAGGGGACACCGCCTCAGGCCCTCGAGCTTAGGCGCGACGCATCAGTTCGGCGCGGTGTGCGTATACGCCGTCTTCGTCATAGAGCCGTCCGCTGGCTGCGGCATCGCCGATCAACCTGGCGAAGCCGGCACGATCGCGATGAAGTTCTGCCACCTGCACGGCAAGGGCGTTCGGATCGTCCAGGGGAGTGAAGGCTCCGCCGCCATGGGTGGCGACCAATCCATACGCATAGGCCGACCGATAGCCGACGAGCGGACAGCCTGACACGAGGGCTTCGATCAGGCAGCGCGCGGATTCCGGGGTCTTGTGGCAGAAGAGCAGCATGTCGCTCTGCCGCATCCGGTCGAGCAGAATATCGCGGTCGCCCTCGAAGCCAGGAAGATCGACCAGGCCGGTCAGCCTGGCACTCGCGACCCGTCCGCGCATCGTCGCCAGATCGGGGCCATCCCCGATCCAGGTGGCGCGAAAGGGTATTTGCTGCGCGTGAAGAAGGGCGAGCGTATCCAGCCAGTCGCCCGTTCCTTTCATCGGGGCGGCGCGGCCGGCATAGACGATCCGGAGAGGTTCACCGGCAACAAGGCGTGCTTGCTTGGCCGAGACGGTGGCGGCATCGATCCGGTCGTGAATGCGGGTATGGGTGTCATAGGTGCAGTGGGGAGCAGAGGCCCAGCGCGCATAATGTTGGAACGTGTCGCCGCCTTGAAGCAGAGCCACTGCGCTGTGCCGGATAAGATGGCGCGTATAGTGCTCGCCCAGAGGTGCCGCGATCGCAGCCGCGAGCCGCCGACCTTGCGAAGCGCCAGCCATTCGGTTGCGGATGATGGGGACCTCGACCCGGTCGATCCACGCACCATATCGGCGATCTTGCCGGATCGCTTCTCGTGCCGCGAGCGCCGGCCAGTCGCCGATGATGCCACCAAAGGTAAAGCACAGATGTTCGTGCTGGGCGACGGCTTCGCGCAACGTCTTGCGAACTCGCCCATATTCTCGCAGCATCGCACCGACCCGATAGGCGCGGGGAAGGGCGATGATGTCGGCGCGCCCCGCGAAGCGATCGGCGGTGTCGACCCACGACGAGCTCGTAGCGGCGGCGCCCGACGGATCCGCGATGCCATAATAGGTTACGCGATCGAAATGCCGGCACCATTGCGCGATGCCCTCCGCCGTCTGGTCGTCGATCTGGAGACCTCGCGGCCCGTTCCGGATCGGCACGTGGGTCACGAGCAGCAATGCCTTTTTGTCGCTCATGTCGGTCGCCTGCGGCTATTTCGGGGATGGATGGGTCCGAGACGGGGCGATGTCAAAACCTGCCTTGAAGAGCGAGGCCGGAATCCAATGAGGGGGCGGGGCGGTCGGCCGGTTACGATCCCGCCAGCCGCCGATGTTCGGCGCCGATCAAGTCTGCCACCGTGCGGCGCAGGCGATCGCGCTCCGGCAGGATGTCCTGCCGCTCGGGCGTGGGTTTGGGTTGAGCGATGAACCTCGCCAGATCGTCCTTGTCATAGGCGATCTGAACGCCTGGTCGGCCTTCGAGCCCGCGAACCGTTGCGAGTTGATGGTCGTTGCGATGTTCTTTCAGCGCGGCGCGGCGCGGGAACAAGATCACCGGCTTGCCGTGTTTCTGGGCCATGACCAAGGTGCCGACGCCGGCGTGGGAGATCAGATAACTGCATTCCTCGATGCGTCGCTCGAACTCGATCGGGCCGACAAAGGGACACCAATCCATATGCTCAGGCCGGTAATGTCCATGCCCGATCTGCGCGAAAACCCGTTCGGGTAGGCTCGGCGCGAGACTGTCAACGATCGTGACGAGGCGGTCGAACGGCAATTGCGTCCCGACCGTGAGCAGGATCACAGCAGCGCCCCGTCATAGCGCCGGCTTCGCGTGGCCAGATGCGCCCATTGCGTGAACCATTCATGGGCGAAGGGGCGCGCAACCCTGCCGCTCAAGGACGGTTTGTCCGAATTGGCGATACTGTCGATCCACACAGTATGTGCGCGGGTGAGCCGCGCAGCGATAAGGCAGAACAACCCCGGCAGTGCGCCTGTCGTGATCACGACATTGGGGCGCAGACGCATAATCAGCCGGATCGACGCGAAAAAGCACAGGACAGAACGCCATATCTCATCCCGATTGGCATCGGGAAGAAAGAGGAAGCGGTCGATGTGATCGCGTTCGGCGAGTTCCGCGTTGGTGGTCGCAAACACCAGATTGAAGCCGGAAAAGGCCGGGCGCAACAGCAACAGTTCCTCCCAATGACCCCCACCGGACGACACTGCCAGCACCGTAAAATCGCGCGAACGGTCGCTCATTTTCCCCCGGCGAAAAAACGACTGCCCACCTGTATTGCTCCGTTCCCGCAAAGCTGTGAGATTGTCGTGACCCGATCTCGGGCTAATCCATGAAACCCGTTTTCGCAAGCGCGCAGATCGGGCATATTGGCGGAGTTCGCTGGCACGTGACGTCATCCGAACATGGCGATGCGATCGGCTTGGCGAGGTGCGGTGGAAGGCGCTAGGCGTCGCATGGACAGGCCGTTGCCGCCGAACCGGCGTCGGCGGGTTGATGCCTCAGCCGCTATCGATGGAGTCCTGTTTTATGAAGATGCTGACCCGCCGAGCGGCCGTAGCCCTTGGGGCTGGCTTGCCTCTTTGCGCCGGCCCCGTTTTCGGTAAAGCCGCGATCCGAGATCGGTCCCCATTCCTGATGGGCGTGAATTTGGCGGGTTCCGAATTTGAGGCGATCGGCGGTCAGTGGAATTGGCCGGACGAATCCAATCTTCGATATTATCTGTCCAAGGGATTCGATGTCTTTCGCGTGCCATTCCGATGGACACGGCTTCAGCCGACCTTGAACGCGCCGCTGGATCCTGCCGCGATGGCGGGTCTCGATCGGCTTGTTGAGGTCGTGACCCAGGCAGGCGCAACTATTCTGCTGGATGCGCATGATTACGGGCGTCGAGGTACGGGCGTAATCGGGGCCGCCAATAACGACGCGACGATCGCGGCCTTCGCCGACTTTTGGGGGCGGTTGGCCCTGCGTTACGGAAAACAGCCGCGCATATGGTATGGTTTGATGAACGAACCTCATGACCAGGATGCGCATTTGAACCTGGCCGCGCAAAATGCCGCTTGTGCGGCGATCAGGCATCATGGTGGTCGGGGAAAGGTTTTGTTTTCCGGCATTGCATGGACCGGAGCGCATTCATGGATCGATTCCGGCAACGGATCGGTGATGCTTGGTGCTGTCGATCCGGCGGATAATTTTGGGTTTGATATGCACCAATATCTGGACGAGGGGTTCGGAGGTTCTCGTCCCGACGCGATTCCTGGCATTGGCGCCAAGGTTCTGTTGCCCGTCATCGCTTGGGCACGATCCCACTCGCGGACAATATTTATCGGCGAGTTCAGCACCGGCCCTAGCCTCGCTTCGCTTCGCGAGTTGACAGACATGGTCGATGTGATGACGTCCCATCACGATGTCTTTATCGGCGCCACCTACTGGGCTGGAGGCGGGGTCTGGGGAAAAGACAATAGCCAAACCATCGACCCGATAGGGTCGGTTGATAAGCCGCAAATGGCAGTTCTGAGGCATTTTATCGGAAAATATTAAGATGATAACGTGCTGATCTGAGAATCTCAGCATGATGAAGGTGATGGCCCTGGGCGGCTTGGGTGCCCAAAGCGCCAGGCTGGGCGATAGGAAAAAAGACTATGCGTCGTTTCTTTGACATCACAATGCGACGCTGCTCAGGCGACTCCGATCAAGTTGAATCCGTCGGTATCCTATGGTTTCGTTTCGCCGGCGACGACGGTCGAACAACATATCAGCTATCCGGCTCTTCTTGATGGCAGGGCAGGAGAAGGCGGCCGAATTGGGGTTCGGTCGGCCCGCAGCTTTAGCGAACGCGGCAGTCCCTAAGCAGCCAAGCCGCACGCACAATTTCGCCACGCTGGACGGTCTTCGCGGAATTGCCGCGCTTGCGGTGGTGACCTTCCATTATCAGGATATGCTCGGGCCATTTGTGTTCCGCAGCGCCTATCTCGCGGTCGATCTCTTCTTTCTGATGAGCGGTGTCGTTATCACCCACGCCTATGAGCACAGGCTGGCACAGGGCATGACCGTCTCGGATTTCATGGCCAAGCGGATAATCCGGCTCATGCCGCTCTATCTTGCGGGGCTGGGAGTGGGGACGGCTGTCGCGATGACCGGACTGCTGTTTGCCGGGTCGGGGTGGACATGGGGCACGCTGCTGCCCGTCGTGCTGTGCGGTGCGCTGCTACTTCCTAATCTCTTCCCGGCGCCGCGCGCTGATCTTTATCCGCTCGACATCCCGTGCTGGTCGCTGTTTTGGGAATTGCTGATCAACCTCGCCTACGCACTATCATTGCGCTGGCTGAAACCCGGCATGGTGATCGCCATGGCCATGCTCGCCCAGGCGGCGCTCGCCGTCGCGGCGTGGCACGCGGGGGGGCTGGATTTCGGCTCGAACTGGCAGCGGCCTGAAATCGGCCTGCTTCGGGTCGCTGCAGGTTTCTCCACAGGGATAGTGTTGGCACGGCTCCTCGCGGCTGGCCGGTTGTGGCACATACGGATGCCGCCGTGGCTGATATTGATCGCCGCCAGCATGCTGTTCGCGCTGCCCACCTGGCTTGGCTGGATCAAGGATGCGCTGTGCGTGATGCTCGCCTTTCCGCTGCTGTGCATCACAGCGCTCCATAGCGAGCCGCGGTGGTCGAAGCCCTATCTATGGCTCGGGCTGGTCTCTTATCCGCTCTATGTCATCCATGCGACATTGCCATGGGATCGGCTTGTGAAAATAGGGCACGTTTCTGCGGAAAGCCTCGCGCCGTGGAGTGGTCTATTGGCGATAGCAGGCGCAGTGATCGTGGCTTGGGGATTGGCCCGCTTTTATGATGCGCCGCTACGGTGCCGCTTGGCGAGGTGGGGCCGAGCTGCACCCTAAATGATAAGCTATTTTGATCACGGCGATGCAGTGCTGATTTTAAGGTTTTGAGCGCTCCGTGTTAGCGCTCTGGGCATCTGGAACGAGCTTCACGGCCGCTATCCGACATTATGTCCTATATCTTGCGGCATAGGGCTGACCTGGACGAGCCGCCCCCCACCGATAATCCGTGCCAGGAACAGGGCATCGCCCAGATATCGCGGGGCCAGCCGACGCGGTTCGCCGAGCATCCGGTGCAGCCATTCGAGGTTGAAGCGACGTAGCCATGACGGAGCGCGATTCTTCAGGCCGGACGTGAAATCCAGCGCCGCGCCGACGCAGAAGATGTGTGCCGCTGGCAACTTGGCAAAATACCGGGCAATCCAGCGTTCGGACTTGGGAGCGCCGACACCCATGAAGAGATGCGTCGTTCCCAGCGCCGTGATCTGCTCGATGAGATGATCGCTATAAGGCTCGTCGTCCTGAAAGCCGAAGGGCGGGCTGACATGGCCGATGGCCTCGGGCGCGAAGCCCTGATCCATCAGTTGGCTCGCCAGGATATGGCCTGCTTCCATCGAACTCGTGACGAAGAAGGGACGATCCACGCTTGGCCTGAGTCTCGGAATAAGTGCCGAGAAAAGATCGGAGCCGGTGACGAGCGGCAGCGAATCCGCGCACTGCAACCGCGCGAGCAACTGGATCGGCCGGCTGTCCACGGTGATCACCCCGGCCTTGCGATAGGCGTCGCGGAATTCGGCATCCGTCTGCAAGAGGCGCAGATGATTCAAATTGCAGGTGCAGTAGAGCTGCGGCGCGTCGCGAGGTTCGAGCGCGATCTCGACGACCCGCTCGAACGTCGCGCGCTCGAAATTCAGACCGTAACGGCGGTTTGCCCGTAGAGAACCCGCAGGACGCATATCAGTCATCTGCGATGTCTCTTTCAAGCTTGTGCGCGATCGCCTTCCAGCTGAACCGTTGCCGGTAGGCGGCCACGTCGGCCGCCGCGGGCAAGGCGCTGGAGGCCTGGAGGACGATATCGGACAGATGTTCCGGGGATATTGTGAGCGGGGCGAAGTGCGCCCATGGCGGCGCCACCGTGCGATGGATTACGATGTCGCTGCACACGATCGGCAGGCCAAGACTACCCGCTTCGACAAGCGGCATGTTGAAACCCTCAGCCAGCGACATCGAGATAAAGCAGCTGGACGTCCGGTACAGCGCCAGCAAGTCCGCGTCCGACGCATGGCCATGCCATGTCAGCGAACCCACCTTTTCGTCGAGGCGCCGATCCCAGTCTGTCGCGACATCGCCCCATCCCTTGCGGCCGACGACCGCCACCGACCAGGATTTTGGCAGATGGGTGGTCAGGGCCAGCACGGCTTCATAGTTCTTGCGCGGTTCTATCGTGCCGACGGCGACGAGCTGTGGGCGGCGTTCGCCGACCGGGGGCGCGGCGTCGAGATCGAGCCCGGGGGCGTTGCCGATCGTGATGACGTCCCGGCCTAATATGCCGGCCAAACTCCGTGCCATCAGATCGGTCGGCGCGAACAAGGGCCTGTAACGGGGCGCCATTCGCGTTTCGACATCCCTGAACAGAAAACGACCACGGGCATTGAGGGTCGCCGAGCGCGTCCATGGGAAATCATCGTGGATGATACGGCTGACCGGCGTTTTCGAAAATAGCGCCAAAGGACTGGGCGGGAAGGCGGGGCACAGCAGGATGTCGAATTTGGCGGCGCGATAGGACGATGCGAACGGCATCAGCGCCCAGCCTTTGAAGCCTCCTTCGATCGATATGACGCCCGGCCCGTCTAGAACCGTCGAGCGCCTGTCGACGAACGCGATCGTCTCGGGTGAAATGTCCCGCAGAGCCTTGAAGAGATTCACGGCGTACCGCTCGATCCCGGTCGACGCTTTGGGCCTTGTCGCCAACACAAGATCTACAGCGATCACCAATGTCGTCGGCCTCCTGAAAGCGTCCCTATTTCCGGCCCGCCATTGCAGCAAAGGCGTTGCGATGCAACGCGAAGCGTTGAGCGTCGTCCCATTCCGGTCAGCGATGGTGGCTATTCCGTGCAGGTCGGTTCATGCGCAAGTGGATCCGATTGGTGAAAATGCTCTAGCGTCGACGGCAGGATACCCAGTTCTGCCTGCCGGCAAGCTCAATCGGTTATGATGTGAAGCCGAATCTGCAATTGCGATGAAGGGATGCTACGTGAGGAAGATTAATCGGATGCTCCGTGACGTTATGTTAGGGGTCAACAATTTACGGATAGTGCCATGGTTTATTAGAATTAAAATATTGAAATCTGTCGGAATAAATTTCGGTGAAAATTCGTTCATTGATACCCCGAACGAATTATCGATCGCACCTGTGCGGATTGGGAGTCGCACTTTTATCAACACAGGGTTCCGAACAAACGGAGAAGGGGAGGTTATGATTGGGAATGACGTGAGTATTGGGCCGGGTGTTACGATTATCACCAGTACTCACGATATAACTTCAAACCCGAAAAAAAGAGCCAGCTTAAAACTCAAGAGTCAGCCAGTGCATATCGAAGATGGAGTTTGGCTTGGTGCTGGATGCATCATCCTACCAGGGTGCGCGATCCGGGAAGGGTGCGTCATTGGTGCTGGAGCTGTCATCACGACTACTACCGAAGCGAACGGACTTTATATGGGAATTCCAGCCAAACTAATCCGAGTACTTCCTGTCGAGATTTAGATCGCTCCTGTGGATTATCCCTAAAAATTATATTTTTTTGTTAAATAATAAATATTCGTTATTAAAATAATAATGTTGCATAATAGAAATATACCTTCTGTGAAAAATGAGCTAATTATTTACAATTATCGCAATTAAACTAAAGATTATTACGGGTTTTTGCTGTTCGTCAATTGGTTGTTCGCTTCAGACCATTTGCGGCTTTGCGGAGAACCGACTGTGAAACTTGACGCTCAGATACTTTCGCGCCGGCTTGTCAAAAAAATGGACCGCCAAGAACGAGATCAAGATTATACCGGCCAAAAACAATGGCAGCGCCTCCAAAGGCTCTATGTTTTTGGCCTTGAGGACATATGCTACCACTTTAGTGATAGGCAGATGGATCGCATATAGCGCGTATGAAATGTCCGCCAGAAATAGGCCGGGCGCGACCAGCGGGCGTGGCAAGTTGAGTTTCGTCCCCGCGATTAGCAGGAGCGGGAAGGCGATCAGGATCGCACTGATATCGAACGCGCGTCGCCACTCCAGGCCAATCGGCGCAAGCAGGATGGCAACGAGTCCTAGGATGACGACCAGAGACGCCCAACTGGACCGGGGATTTGCAAAGAATTCGAACCTCGCAATCAACACCCCGACGGCGAACGAAAACATGGTTCGTGCGGCTGCCAAATAGGAAAGGGACCAGACAGCGCCGCTGTCCGCAAAATTCGGAGCCTTGATAAAAAGGCAAAGGCATAGCGCCAGAACGGCCACGATCGCGGCGATGATCCGCGAGGACGCCCTAAACAGCCAGATCGCAAAAAGAAGATTGACGATAACCTCGCCGGCAATCGACCAGAATACTCCGTTAATCGGATACATCATGTCCGTACCTGGCCAAGGCAAGATCAATAAATCTAGCAGGGACGCCATGGGTAGCGCCGTCCAGGAAAGGTGAATGCCTGCGCCCCGCCAAGTGCTTTGTATCTCGTGCGCTATCCCAATGAGTGATCCTGCAAAGAAAAGTGGATAAAGCCGAATAAGGCGCAGCACCATGAATCGCCCGAGGCTCAACGCAGCATCGTTCCGAAGACGTCCCGAGTAATTTTTGGCGATCACAAATCCCGAGAGTGCTAAAAAGAAATCTACGGCCAAATATCCGCTTTCGGCTAGCGGACGGCTAAAATGAAAGGTGGCAACCAAAAGTGCCGCAAAACCACGCATTGCATCGAGTGTCTCATATCGTGGTTTAGCCTCCGAACTTCGCATTTCTATCCCCTAAACTCAGTTCTAGCCAGTTCAGTTAATACTGGGGGAGAATAAATGGTTATACTAGGCCGCCGTTAACATAACTGACGATGCATGATCCGCCTTTACCGTTGGAAGCAAAGTGGCATGCTCATTTATTTGATTATTTAAACAAGTTTATTCTGTTAGTTAAATTATTATACGTGAAATCGGGAAGCTCGTTGATTGGCAATGACGTCATTCCGTGAACGACATGGTCAGGAAAAAAACTGGGTAGCCGCGCTTCGCATTGCGCGTGTTTCATCATCCGATGGTATCTCCTCAGGTGCCAGTATCTGTGAGGTGAACTGATTTTTCGGAAGACGTCTAAGAGCTTGCAGTGGAGAGGTGCCGAGTCCCGCAATGCCGATAATGTATCCGAGCAGGCTGGCGGTTTTGATCGAGAAAAATGCGCCTCCCAGCAGCAGGGTTGTTGTCGCATATAGCGATAGCATGAGAAAAATGGTCGGGTTGGAATTCCTACGTCGCGTAAATAGGCCGCAACAATACCAAATGATCGGGAACACGCCCAGCGGAGTCACGCAATGGAGCAGGTAGGAATACCCGCTATCAAACATGTGCTCGATTGGCACTCTTCCGAGAACAAGATCTGCTATCGTGATCTGATCCATGCCCTCGAACGTTAGTCCGATCCTGTAAAAATAATCTCCCGTGAGAAATTGCGGTTGAAAATAGTATATAGACCAGGAGAGCAACAATATAATCGGTGAGACTGCCCACGAAGTTATCGTCGGAACCCTAACCCTTAGAAGTAAAATTGGTGTTCCAATAATAATAATTGCAGAAGCGGCACGAGAATCGGATAGTAGTGATAGAAAGATGCAGATTCCGATTACGATCAATCGATACAATAGCGATCCACGATACATGCTCGCGAAATAGGTGGCCATTATGATCGAGAAATATCCCAGCGAAAGGGGCTCCAGAAATGGTCCCGAGACACGGTGGTCGGCAAGCGAGAATATCGAGCCGCCACCTCTATAGGCACCGATATACAAGCCGTCGTCGATGGCATGGTTTGCGGTCTGCCCGCCGACCCACTCCCGCGTTGCGGTGAAGTAGGCTCCCGGATTGACCATCGAGCTATACAAAGATGGAGCGAGGATCTCCATTCCTACGAACAGCGAAACGAACAAGAGCAGGCCATTCATCCAGCGTTCTTTCACGCCGAAAGCAGATGCACCAAGCGCAATGTAAAGTGGGATAATGAGGCAGTCGTAAAATGTTTTTACATTAGGTGTATTGGTGAAATTTGTCAGTAGAAGCAGTAGGAATATCCCGGCCAATACCATCACCGACGTGTCGCTTATTTTCGTATATCGCGAAAATAGCAGGCTGCCGCAGCAGATCGTGACGAAGGTCTGGATGATGGTGACTTTTTGGGTGTCCATCGCCACCCCGTGTTGATTCAGGATTGCGAGAACGAAGTTCAGGAACATGGATATGACAAGGGCGACAAAGCATCGAAACGAGCGCCTTTCGAGCGCTTTCGACGGGTAATCGACGCCGGCGCCAGCCTCGGCCGAACTCGCTTTTCGCCTTCGTTGCATATCTACGATCTACCCTGAACGTGCCGCCAACCCGGGATGCCCAAGTCTTCGCCTGAAACCGAAGTTTTCATCATAGGATGACGTTGCCGGTTTCCACCGATATTTCAACCCCGAAGACTTCGGTTGGCGTTCCGCCCTTCGATCGTCGTGTTGGCGGCGTCGACGACGCGTCCCACGCAACTCTCCCACGCCTGTTCTCGGCGAACCGCTGCGGCGACATCGGCCGCTCTGTGCCGCAGATCTGCCAGATCCTGCGTCGCGAGCCAGTCTGCGGCGGCTGTCACGCCGCCGTCAGTACCCGTGGCGACGAAGCCGCCATAGCGCTCTGCCATGGCGCGTGCCCCGGTCATGTCGGCGACGATCGGCATGGTCCCGGCCGCCAGTGCTTCGAGGACGATGAGGGGGAAGCTGTCGAGCTCGGACAAATGCACCAATATATCTGTCCGTTCGAGGGCATCGATCAATGCGGCCTCATTCATCCAATCGGTTAAGGTGAGCGAAGCGCCCAGGTCCGCATCGGCGATGGCCTGCCGCAGTTCGGCCATCGTTGCGGGATCGGCGCGCCCGGCGATTTGCGCGTGGAAGGCGATGCCTTGTGCGCGCAACGTGGCGCATAGCGCGACCATCCGAAACGTGCCTTTGCCGTGGCTCAGGCGGCTGGCATGGATCAGCTTTAGCGGCGCCGTTCCCTCGATAGAGCGACGGGCGGATAGTGCCGTCTCCGGAAGGAAGGATCCAGTCACTGTTCGGGGCACCCCAGACGGAAGCGCGATTTCGGTATCTTGCCCGGCGAAGAGCAGCGCAATCCGATCCGCACGCGCGAGCAACCTGGTGCTGAGGGCACGCAGCACCGGCACCCGCTGAAGCCGGGCATTGGCGCCAAGGTGCGGCGTCGCCATCACGGGAATCCCCAGCGCCAGTGCGCGACGCAAGAATAAAAGGTCCGCGAATGTGCTCCATTGCAGCCAGATAAGATCGACTTCCCGGGGCTTGACCCGGCCCAGTCGTCGCCATGCCCGCACGAGCGCGCCGAGATGCCTCAGCGAAAAATAAGCGGTGTCGGTCGGCCACCAGGTCGCCTGCCAATTGGCGGCGTGCCGTGGCAGCGCAATCGCCGCGCGTTCGCAAAAGGCCTCCAGACCGCCGCGGTGGTGCCGCGAGCCGCCGAGTATGATCATGCGTCGCTCGGACGATGCTGTCTTCGCCATCAGGCGATCAGAGACGAAGCGGTGCGCGCGGCGGAACGGGGCGATGGCGCCGGTCAGGGACGGAAATAGCCGTCCCGCCAATGGGCGCTGCCGTCACTGCCCATAATAGAGCGATGGCGATCATGAGGAATACCTGCGCCAGCGCGTCGCGATCGAATAGCTGCGATTCCGTGAAATTATGCCCAACGCAAAATATCACCAGCGCTGCGCCCAGCGCCCGTGCGGGATGGTTCCCGCCGTGCAGCAATCGCCGGGCAGGCCACACCAGAACGGCATATAGCACCAGTACGGCGCCGATGCACCCGGTCTGCACCAAGAGATCGAGATAGCCGTTATGCCCTTCGCTCATGTCCGTGACCCAGCCGCTCGCATAGCGAAAAATCGGGCCGTCCGAACCGAGATCCCAGAATGATCCGTAGCCGACGCCCAGCCAAGGATGATCGGCATAGGCCTTGATCAACGCCGCCCAGATTTGCGTCCTTCCGGTGAAGCCGGACGGATCGCTGACCATCTGGAGGTAGGGCGCATTATCGATCGCCATGCTGACGAAAATCACTGCCGGGATGATCAGCAGCAGCCATGCCAATGCCGGGGACGCAAGGCGATGCTGCCCGTTACGGCCGGCAAGATACGTGAAGAGGAGGCCTGCCATGATGGCAGCCACGCCGATTCCCATGGACGTGCGAGAATCGCTCATCACGAGAAACACGGCGGCGGCGACGCAGACGATGATGCGGATCATGCGATGGACGGCGGCTGCGTCGAACGCGAAGAACAGGATCGTTATCGCGCAGACCATGCCGGCATAATTTTTATGAGCCATCAGCCCACGCCACTTTCCGCCGAAGCCTTCGCCGTCGGTGTTCAGATGCACGCCGATCGTCGGATAGGCCAGTACGACGAAAAAGTTCACCACCAACATCGCCACGAGCATGAATCGCAGGACCGCGACCGTCCGTTCTGCGCCCAACTGACGCACCAGCGCAAACAGCGACCAGGCGATGATCGTCGTGAGAACGAGCCGTCGCATCCCCACCGCAGGGTCGATCGCCCATAGCAAGGTCAACCAGCACCAGACCAGCGCCAGCAAGATTGGCCAGGGCACGACCAGCAACCGTTCCGGATGGCGCCACGGACGCATGGCCACCAATGCGAGCAGCAAAATGGTGCCGTATCCGGCCTGGCGGATCAGATTCTGTCCGGCCTCGTTTCTGATCGTCATCCAGGGACCGAGCAGCGTCAGCCCGATGAGCATCGCGAATGTCAGTATCGCGAGATACTCGCTCCACTTGGGCGCGATCTCCTGCGAACGGGTCATGGCGCGGGATATGCGTGCCAGGCGGAAGGATGGAGCGTCGGCGGATTGTTTCACGAGATGGTCACGATCCCGACAGGCGTTGTTGTTTCACGGCGATAAGGCTCATGAAGGGGCGGCGCAAGCGAAGCTGTCCGAGACAATGCTGCGCGTTGCATTATCCATTTCGTCAACGAGTTGATCATTCAACCGCGGTTGATGATAGTTCCTGTTGCTTGGCCTGCGGCCACCGATCGTGCAGCCGGTAGTTGCGTGCATTTGAGGGGGATTGGTGATGTCGGCAATGGCGTCATCCTTTTGCGCGGTTTCTCCTAATCGACCGTCATCGATGAAGATGGTTTCCGTATTCGCATCGATATGCCAGACGGCGATGGATGGGACGCGATCTTGCCCCGGCGTCGATCGCCAATGCTCTCAGCCGCGCTGAACGCGGAACGTCATCACGGTTTTTCCGGTGCAGTTGAGAAAGGATATCTGGCGATGTGCGATCGTGCCCGCACCGGTCGACGAGATTCTTGCGCGTGCATCGCTGGGCGACCTGCCGCTGACATGGATCCCCGGATCGGGAAACCTGCGATACCATGCTGATCCGTTCGGCCTTTGGCGTGGAAACATGCTCTATGTCTTTACGGAGAAGTTCGATTATCGCGACGCGATCGGCACCATTTCCGTCAGTGTTTTTGATAGCGACCTTGCTTTGGTCGAGCAGACATCGGTGCTGCAAGAACCATGGCATCTGTCCTATCCCTTCGTGTTCGAGGCGGACGGGGAAACATGGCTCCTGCCCGAAGCATTTCAGTCCGGCGGGCTCTGGCTTTATCGCGCGATGGCATTTCCATATCGGTGGGAACGGGCCCATCGGATCGAACTCGGCCATATCCCGCTCGACGCGACCCCCTTTCACGACGGATCACGCTGGTGGCTATTCTATGCGCCTGCCTTTCCCGAGCGCGGGCGGCTGTCTCATCTTCATGCGGCGTGGGCAGACCGGCTGGAAGGGCCGTGGACGGATCATCCCGCTAACCCCGTCCTCGTAGATGTAAACGGGGCGCGCCCAGGAGGCACCCCATTGTGGCGAGGCGGTGTCCTGCATCTGCCTATCCAGGACTGCCGAGGCACGTATGGCGCTGCGTTGCGTCTTCTCCGCTTCGAGCGGTTGGAGCCCGACAGCATCATCCTCTCGGCCGCCGGGATCTTGCACGCTCCGTCAGCCGCGGCGCCTTATCGTGATGGGTGTCATACTTTATCGGCGGCGGGGCCTGTCACCCTCATCGACGTCAAACGAACGATCGTCTCGCCTCGTGGGCTGCTGATGAGGCCGCTACGCGAGCTGCGCCGCTCGCTTGACAGGATTGCAGGCTTGTGACGCCCTAGCTGGAGCGCGTTGCAAGGCTGCCGGCCGTGCATTCCTCGCCCGGCAGCCGCGGCCACTTCCACCCGCCCGGAAAACGCCAGCGCCGCCGAGCGAACCCGGCGGCGGCGATCATCTTTGATAATAATCCGAATATTGTTTCGAGTAATAGTACAAGCCCCCGACCGAATGGGCTGACGGATCAACCTGAGTATAGATCACGCCAACCGGCTTGCTGCCATCGCTCCGCAACCATCCTGCGGCCGAGGTCGCGGCTGAGATCGGCGTGCTGCTCCATTTCACCACGAGCGCCGTAGCATCGGCAAATACCGCCAGGTAGCGCCCGTCCGCCAACCCCATAAGCGGCGGCAGATCGAGTACGATATAATCGTAGCGATCACGGACGGCGTTGAGCAGCTGCTCCATGCGGCCTTCGCCGAACAGATTCTCGCCCGAAAAATATGGGCTTACCACCAGGATTTGATCGAGATTGGGTACGTCACCAGGCTTGATCGCTTCGTCGAGCGAAATCTCGCCGTGCAGCAGTTCCACCAGACCCACTTTGGGGGCATTGCTTCTGACGATTTCCCGAACGGCGGCGCGCCGGACATCGCACTCGAGCAGCAACACGCGCGCATTGGCGATCGCCAAGGTTCGAGCGAAGGCGACTGCGGAGGTCGTCTTGCCTTCCGCGGGCAAAGCGGACGTGAACGCGATGACCTTTACGTCCGTGTCGGTGCGGGCCCCGAGTATCGCGGTGCGCGCGATGCGGAACGATTCCGCAAACATGGACGTCGGCCGATCGAGCATGAGTTCGCCCGGATTTTCGGACTTCGCCACCTTCGGCACGACCGCCAGCACGCGAAGCCCCAATTGCTGTTCGAGATCCTCGACCGAGCGGAAACCGCTGCTCAGCTTCTCCAGGGCAGTGATCGTGGCGGCTCCGGCCAGAAGCGCAACGATGAGCGACAAGGCGTAAAGGAGGGGCTTGTTGGGAGCGACCGGCTTGGCAGGCGGCTCAGCCGAAACCACCACCTCGGCCAGGGCCATCTTCGAATCGGCGGCCTGCATGCTGTCCAAGGACATCTGCGACATCTTGTCGTAGAGCGCCTGTTTCGCATCCGCTTCATGCTGCAGCCCGTCTGCGGCCGCGGATGCCTCAACGCTGCGCTCCCGCTGCAGCTCGAGCTCGTCGAGGGATTTTCTCAGGCTGCCAACACGTGCCTGTGACGCGGCTGCAGTGGCTCGCAGGGAGCCGAGGATTCGGTTTGCTTCTGCCTTGATCTGCGTATCGACCGCTGTGACCTGGTCCCGGACGCGGATGCTTTCCGGATGCAGATCACCATAACGCTTTTCAACTTCGCCCTGAGCCAGCAGCAGTTGGGAGCGCTGATTGCGGAGCGTCTGGATCACCGGAGAGGTGAGCACCGAAGAGACATTGGCGAAATCGCCACGCGCAACCTGCGCCTGCGCTTCCGCTAAATTCGTGTTCGCGGTTGCAGCGTCCGATTGCGCGGATGACAGCATTCCCGCCAGGGGCGCAATCTGCTGGTCCACGATCGTTCCGCCGCCGCTACCATCTGCACCGGCTTCGAGGATGCCGGCCCGGGCACGATACTCGGCCGCATGTGTCTCAGCCTGAGTGGCATCATGATTGAGATCGGACAATTGCTGCTGATACCAAGCGGTCTGCTGGCGCGCGGTGCCGACATTCTTGCCAGTGCGATAATCGATATAAGCTTTGGCAAAAGAGTTCGCCAAGCGTGCCGCCTTGATCGGATCGATCGATCGCACGGTCATGTCGAGAACATAGGCATCCTTCTCGCGAGTTACCGTGACGTGTTGGAGCAACTCGTTGGCGACGATCGTCTCACGGGTATCGGTATTGGTCACCGTAGCGTTGGTCGCTTTAGCGAGAACCCCATTGAATTCAGGATCGGAAAGCAGATCCTGCGAATGCACGATGCCCCGTGCGACTTCGAGCGAACGGGCTTCGGTCAGTTCGGTTGCGATGGCATCATCGGACAAGGTGGCGCTTGTCGGCTGTTGGCTGCCGCTAAGGGGGTTCCGGCCGGGATCCAGCCTTATCTTAGCAGTCGCATCGTACTTTGGTGTCATTTGCGAGACGACGATGAACCCCAGCACCATCACCACGCCCGTGACTGCAAGCAACGTCAGCCAGCGCCGGCGAACCGTATCCCGAACGACACTGACGACGTCGGCAAGCCGAGCCTCGTATTCATCCGCTTCGCGCCTGATTTCCATATCCCCGAATTCCCTGTTGATCGACCGAACGCCATTCATATGGCATTATATTACAATTGATATCCAGCGGCCACTTCGATGGTCGTATGGCTCACCGAATTGGAGGGAGACGATCCATAGTTCAGTATCCCCCTAAGGCTGATGCGTCGCGATACCAGAAAGCGTGCGCTCGCGCTGGCACCGTAAACATTGCTGGTAGTGTGTTCGACCAGAAAAGATTGCCGCGAATAATAGCCAGCGGCGCTGATGATCAGATTCCGCAGCACTTCATAGTCGGCAGTCACGCTCAACGCGGTATCCCGGAAGGGGTCGTAGCCACCGATCGTCGCATCTTCGATCGTTCGTTGTGCAGTCAATCCGAAGGTCAAACGCGACGTGGGGAACGCTTGCAGCTGGGTTTCGATCGAAAGACCACGCACCGTTTTATAGGCGCTCGCATCATAATTGCGAATGCTATAGCCTAGCCCGACGGTGCCGCGAATGCCCTGGGCGATATCCACATTGACGCCGCCGAGGAACCGCACCGCTTTCGAGTCCACATTGGGAAGGCCGGATGGCAGGTCTTGGCTGAAGCTCGTGCGACTGCCGCCGAGCTGCGCGAAAAAGGAAACCGACGGGGTTCGCGCATACTCAATTTGGCCGGTGAGCCGCGTGATCTGTCGGTTGCGCTCGCTCTGGCTTTGCTCTCCGCCCGCACGAAGTGGCACCGGGGCGAAATTGAAATCGGCATGATCCAACAGCAGAAAGGTGCGAATACGGCCCTGCGTGTAGGTGGTCTTGATAGAGCCGAAATTGCGCCGATACCGGGAAAGCGCCGCCACTGTCGGCGTGACTTCTCCCGAGAATATGTTCTCGAAGCCGCGTGAGATATTGGCATCCCCTTCGACCTGCAGGGAATCATATATGTCCAGACGACCGTCAGCGTCGATGGTCCAAAGATCCTCGTTTCGCTGGGATTGCCCGATATATTCTCGCTGCGTCGTAGAGCCCGTGATCTGAAGCGAATGCCGCGACCATCCTGAAATCAGACGCGCCGACGCCTCTTGATAGAGATAGGCCGAAGCGATCCGGTTTTTTGCCGTCAGATAGGTGTTCGAATCACCACCTCCGCCGATTTCGATACCGGGGAAGAAGTTCAGCGAACCAAGCGGTATGCCTAGCGGATCATAGTCCGGGCGGGATTGCTGCTGCACGCTGACGTTCCGGTCTCGACCGAAATTTTGCGGGATCGCCGGCTGGACGATCAATCCTTCCTCGACCTGCGCGACAACAGGCGTTGCCAAAAGCAAGGCAGATGGCAAGGCCAAGGCCTTCCAGCGCGTCATCATCTGCCCCACCCCCAACGAATCAACCCCGTCTTTAGAAGTAGCGCTCTCCGACGCGAACCGTATCCCCCGGATAAACGCGCAGCTCCGGAGTCAGGCGATAACTGATCTCCTTGGCGTCATCCTTACGGCGGATGAATACCATACGACGGTTGGCGCGCGGGGTGAAACCTTTGGCGATAGCGATGGCGTTCATCGCCGTCATGCCGACAACATACGGGTAATTACCCGGTGTCGCGACTTCGCCAAGTATGAAGAAAGGGCGAAAGATGCTGACTTCGCCGCTAAGCTTCGGTGTGCGAAGGAAGCCCCCGGCGTAGCGAGTGGTGGCCTCCGCAATCACCTCATTCACCGTATGGTCCGTCGCGGGCACATCGCCAATCAATGGCAACGAAACCGCCCCATCTGCGGAAACGCCGTAATCACCCGTTAGGTTCGGCTCGTTGTAGACCGTGATCTTGATTCGATCGCCTGGAGCAAGGCGATAGTCCGCCGCAGATGCGGCAGCGGAGCTATACCGATCTCCACTGGATATGACAGGACCTGTGCCATTTTCAGCGCAAGCGGCGGTGACAAGCAGCACCGTGAGCAGAAGGATCGAACGGATTTGCATGGGGATTCGTAGTCCAGAAGGGCTTAGGTCGGCTTTGTCGCATAACCGCTTGATGGTGGCAACTGCAGGTGACCGAGGCCTTCAATGCCGGGCTACCACATGGTGAATGACGAGATTGGTCCGCCATGGAATATACTATCCGGCATGTTTTTAAGGGCGACATCCTATCCGACTATCGTCTCTGCGGCTTCTTTGCGGAAACGAGGATGAAACAGATATGGCTACCCCGTCTGCGATACGCTTGGTGGGCGCACCAAACATATCGCTTGGCTGACGAGCAGAGGGCGAATATGTTGATACTACGACCGCTCTTATGGGCGAGAGACGTCGGATGCCCATTCTTCCAGCAGGACGGGAACCGGAGGACCTTGTAACATTCGTCGCTGTGTCTCCATTTTCCTGACGAGTATCGCAGACGATGAGCTTTGCACGGGTCGCTTTGAGTGGGAGCGCATGGTCGCTCGGTCAGATGTTGGTGGAGCGCGGTCTTCAGGCTTCATTGTTCTTCATTGTAGCGAAGCTGCTTGGTCCGGCTGAATTCGGCATCGCGGCGATTGCGATCTCGCTTCCGATGGTTTTTGTTGCGACATTATACGGCACGGTGCAGGTCATCATCCAGCGCGAAGAGGCATCCGACGACTTTCTCGCCACGGCGTTTTGGTTTGCGATCGGCCTAGGCGTGGTCTTCTCCTTGATCACGATCGCGCTGAGTCCGTTGATCGCGCATTTGATCAAAGCGCCCAATCTTGTGTCCTACATGGTCCCGGCAGCCTTCGCGCCCCTGGCGACGTCGTTGGGCGTCGTCGGCGAGGGGGTGCTGACCCGCAAATTCCAGTTCCGGATGTTGGCGATACGCCGGACGGCTGGATTGTTTGGATCCGCGCCATTCTGCATCCTTTTGGCATTTGCCGGCTATGGACCTTGGAGCCTGATCGCCAACACATTGCTGACCAGTCTCATTTCATCGTCGGTCGCACTTTTTGGCAGTGGATTTCGACCTCGTTTCTTCGTCGATCGGGCAGAGCTTCGAGCCTTCGCGCGGATGGCAAGCTATACCAGTCTCGCCCAGGCGAGCGTTCAGGCGAATACGCGCCTGGCGGATCTGGCGATTGGCATCTTCGCTGGACCCGCCACCGCCGGTACGTTTCGCATTGCGCGCACGATCATCGATCTCGTCATCAGCGTGATCTACCAGCCGTTCACAAGCGTCCTGATGCCGATCTTCTCACGCTTGGCCACGGACCCTCAACGGGCGGCGGGAATTTTGGCGCAGATCATGTTCATATCCTGCGTGGTTCTGAGTTTTCCTTTTCTGGCGCTGTTTGCCAGTGCCGAAGCGGTGAGCGCGACGTTCGTCTCTCATGCGTGGATTGCCTTAGGGCCATTGCTGGCATGGATGGCGGTCGCCTATCCCACCAATGCCGTGATCGGATCGTCCCAGACCTTTAGCATATCCCAAGGTTGGGTACGGATGGGACTGATCCTTACCGTGGTGGATCTCGTTCCCAATATGATCTTCCTCTCGATCGGTGCGACACATGGACCGGTGGTCCTAGGCATCATGTTCAGCCTGCGCGCATATGTCGTGGCAGTAGTCGTGCTCGCGATCCTGACCCGCGCTGATCCGACCATGGCACCACGGCGGTTCGTGAAGGCGTTGCTGCCCTGCTATCTCGCTTTGGCCGTCGGGGCCGGGGTCTTGGTCATCAAAATGCTGCTTCCATCTGTCCGGTCCGGGCTCGTCCCGGGCGTGCTGCTGGGCGTGGTTGCCAGTCTTGTCTATGCTGGCATGGTGTTTTGGCTCTGCAGGCGGCAACTGCATTCGGTGATTGGCACTCTGCCGCTGCCCGCGCGTGTCCGAGGGGCTGTCGACCGCTATATGCTGTTGGGTATGCAGGCGAGTGGTTGAGGTGTCGGAATGCTTTGCTTGAATCATCGTCTATAAAAATAAGTGATGGGCGCAATGACCAAGACACTGTTGTATCTTTGTTACGGAAAATCCCGCTACCAGCAGGAGGCGATGTTCGCGATTCTGTCGGCAAATTATTTTTTGTCTGAATCGGATGGCGTTGACGTCGTTGTTTATACCGATAGGCCGGATGAATTTATCTGGCTGGGGGTGGAGACGAGATTTCTGAATCCCGATATTCTGGGTTCGTGGATGGGTGCGGGAACCTATCCCTTTCGGCGCAAGGTGGCGTGCCTTCTCGATTTTCTGACGGAGCGAGGCGGGAAGGTCATCCTTGCCGACGGCGACACATATTTCCTGTCAAACCCGGCCGCTTTGTTCGATCGTGTTGGCCCTGGCCGCCACTGTCTGCATATGCGGGAAATTCGGTTGACCCAGCGCACGGGTACTGCCGGCGCCATTTTGGGGCAGTTGTTCGATACGGGGGCGATCCGTGACCTGAATGGGAAGCCGGTGGCTTTGTATCCTGGCGAAAGCATGTGGAACTCGGGAATTATCGGTGTTCACGCCGACGACCATCACATGTTGCGGGAGGCCTTGCATCTCATGGACGAGATTTGGCAGTATGAGCAGCGTGTTCACACTGTCGAGCAATTTGCGCTTGGGCATGTGATGCATGCCGGGCGACTTTCTGAGGCCGATGATGTCGTCTTTCATTATTGGCATGATAATTTGCGCAAGCCGTTTTTGGGGGCGCTTCCGGCGCTGCTTGATCGCGCCCGCGCCATGCCGCTGCCCGAGGCCGTGCAATGGAGCTATACGCACCGTCCGACATCGTCGGCAGGCGCACGAGTACTCGCGCGCATAAAGTCGTTTGTTCACAAGCTGGGCGCCGATCATCGTTGGACGAGGAATAGCGCCTGAGTCCGTGTCGTTCTGGCCCGGAGACGCCGCGGAGATTGGCTAGCAATGGTGGTGTGGATATATATTCGAGGTCATTTTCGCTTTTTAGGCGAAAACTCCGTTATCATGCGCTTGCGAACCCTTGCTTATCTATCTGATTTCTCGGCGAACGGGCATTTGTCGGCTATCACGTCGCCAGCGGTGCCAAGGCTGGCCTATGGCCTCGTGCGATGGCGTCGTGCATCGCGGTGGCGGCGGCCTCGATCGAATATCCTGTCATGGCCGCGCACGCCCGAGCGTGCAATCTGATCACAGTCCCGCGATCAAGTGTGCGGGCGTAGGCCAGCGTCGTGGCAATTTCGTTTTGTTCCGTCCCGGTGACAAGGCGTTCGTCTATCATCGCCACGAGTTCCGAGCTTCCGCACCGGTTCGACGCGATTGCGAGACAGCCACGCTGGAGCGCCTCATTGATCACCAAGCCCCATGGGTCGGCCTGCGATGGCAGGACAAGTATGTCGATACCGGCAAAGAACCTTTCGCGTGCATCGCCATCGACATAGCCATGCCAATGCACCCGCGGGTCGTCAGAGTGACCGTTGAAGCCAGCCAGATGTAATTCGAGGTTCGGATCGGCTAGCGAAGAAAAAGCACGAATCAGCGTGTCGACATTCTTGCGCGGCCCTTCGGAGCCGAGATAGCCGAAGCGACGTATCGGTTCACCGGGAGTACGGGGTGAGAGTTGGTTCGGCTCCGGCGTGGCCTGTACCATTGGGTTGATAGGGATCGTCCTGTCCAGCGCACGCACATAGGCTGCGGACATCTGCGAAAAGCAGATCGTCGCGTCACTGAGCATCAGTAACATGCGCGAGCATAGGTTCTGGTAGAGCCGCTTGGCGCGCGACTTGAAGCTGTCCGGAATATGCTCGACCCACAAGAGCCGGCGCACGCCGTGCAATCGGCATCGAAGCGCCAATAGTGCCATCGACAGACTTGAAGGGTTGTCGTCGAGCAGGATGACGGTGTCTGCGTCAGCGAACAACGCCTTCGGCACCGTGAACAGGGCTAGCTTGCGAAACTGGCGCGAAGGAACACGGGCCGATTCATAAGGCAAATCTTCCGCTGGTCGCCACTTTCGACCTTCGTTTTCGGGGATTTGATAATAGATGACGCGCAGATGTAGATTCTTCGTTCTCAATTCTGTGAACAGCGCGGCCCGGTAAGGGGTATAATAATTTTGTAAGATTACTACGCGTGGCTGTGTCATCAGTCTTCATCGGCAAGAGGCAAGGGGACGAATGACGTGGTAACTACCCGACATAATGGGCAGTGATTAGGGAGTGGTTCCCATCTAAGCTTACGGGGGTAGGGTAGACATGTCTACGGCTGTCCCATCATGCAGGATTGCGCGGGCCGAACGCGGCAGCTATCGGTAAAATCAAGCTAGGAAATATCGATTTGCTCGTCTCGACATACAACGAGAATGCGGCAGCGATACGTTGAGCGCGGCAGCAGGTGCGCTCAGGCGTTGCCGGCGGCGAAATTTTATTCAGAAGGCAACACCAATGCGATCGATTTCCTTTGTCGTTTGCACCTTTGAAAAGGAAAAACCTGACGAACGTCTGGCTGAGGTGCTGGCGAACCTGCGGCGACAGATCGGCATAGAGTTTGAAGTCATTCTTGTCTGGGAAGGGTGCGATCTCGGGAACGTACCTGCTTATGACGGCGTGATTGTCATACCGGTCGGTCTCATCAGCATTTCGGAGAAGCGCAACATCGGCGGCCTGGCGGCTTGCTCGGATATGATCTGCTTCCTTGATGACGATACTTTTCCGCTCGATCATGATTTTGGCATAAAAGTCCTGGAACTGATGGATGCGGAAAATCTCGATTTCGTGACTTGCAACATCCATTCGACGGGCGCGGTCATGTCTGGTGAAGGTCTCTCCGCCGACACGCCGCTCGATGAACGGAACATCATCGCGCACATGTGGGAGCCGGGATTGACGGTGCGGCGCCAGGCCTTCGTCCAGACCCAGTTTGATCCGACACTTGGGATCGCCTGTATCCACGGGTCGAGCGAGGGATTCGATTTCGGCTATCGCCTTCTCAAGAATGGCTTCAAGGGGCGGAGGATGGCTTCGTTTTTCATCGACCATCCACCATTGGACACCGCGGGCGATTATCGGGCGGAGCGGGCTTTCTTCTATTCGTTGGGCAATGGCGCGGTGCTGATCCAGCACGGTTATTATTTCACCTATGTCTGGCAGATGCTGAAGACCGTTGCCCGACTGTTGGTTTCGCTTCTCAAAGGCGATGTCGTCCGCGCGCGAGCATCGTTCATACGGGCGCTCTGCATGATGATCGGCCCGTTTCTGCCGCGGCGCCGAGGCCGGATCATGCCGACCTCATTCCTTGCGCTTCGGGACCGCAATTCCGATCCGGCGATGATATCCGTCAACCGCGAGGGGGCGAGCGCCGGATAAGCTGAAATAATAGTCGGACGATATCGCGTCGGCACGTTTCTAGCATTGGTTTTTCTTCTCGAAACGTGATGGAAGTTCCTTCCAACGCCTGACATGTTCGGATAGCGTTGGCATGTGGCGGACTGATGCTGGTTGGTGAGCCGCTGGAGGCATAGGCGCGGGTGCGAGGCAGCTACTATGACGTGCTCGGTGTGTCTGCCACGGCCAGCCAGGAGAAGATCAAGGCGCATTACCTGCGCCTGATCCAGCGCTACCATCCCGATCGTAGCCGTTCGCCGCTGGCCCATGCGCGCGCCGCCGAGATCAACGAGGCCTTCCATTATCTGTCCGATCCGGAATTGCGGGCGCAGCACGATGCGGGGCTGGCCGCGCGGCGGCGGGATGTGGTCAATGTCCGTGCCCTCGATCGATCCCGCAGCGGCAGCCGGGCACTGGTCGTGCATCGCCGTCGCCGTCGCCCCTTGTTCCGGCGCTATGATGCATGGCTGACGCTGATCGCGGTGCTGAGCTTGGCAGGCATTGGCAGTTGGCAGATCGAACAGCGCCTGCTCGGCGGAGACGCGTCGCCGGCGGCACTGGCCAGTGACGATGATACGGATGGCGCGGCGGAACGCGCGGTGCAGCTGCTCGCGGCCGCGACGGCGCGGGAAGCGCAGGCCATGCCTTCGGTGTCCGGCGCGATCGTGGCGCGGGGTGTCGGCGCCTATCACCGTTATGCCGCCGACGGTGATTTCGGCAGGGCGCGGGCGTATAGCGAGCAATGCCATGCGCAGGCCGCCAATGCCGATGGCTGGGATGCCGTCGATTTCTGTGTCGCCTTCGATCAGGCCGCGTTCGCAGCGATCGCCAAGAGCCCAGGCGGTCTGTCCGGAGACGCGGGCTATTTCGTCGACCGGCACGATCGTGCAGCGCATCTCTATGTGACGCGGATCTCCAGCCTTGATGCGATCGACCGGCGGCTGGGGCAGATCCAGCGCCAGGTGGCAACGCTGCGCGCGGCACAGGGCGACGCACCGCCCAAGGGCGTGCTGCACCGCATATCGAAGCGGGGCGGGCGGTTCGCGGACGCGCTGCGGGAATTTCTCGCCGCATCCGACACGAAGCAGGATCGAGCCGGGCACCGTCAGGCAGGCGATTTCTGATCCGCGGCGGTCAGAGGCCCCAATAGGTCACGCCGTCCGGCATCGTCTGGCCAGCGAACAGACCCTTGAGATCCGCAAGCACCCCGCCGGGCTTGAGATGGCGTGCCATGCCCGCAGCACCGTCGGCGCGATATTGCGCGTGGGGCACGGCGACCAGCACGCTGTCATAGGCGCCCATGCCGGGATTGGCGACGAGCGCCAGGCCATATTCATGCTGCGCTTCGGCCGGATTGGCACGCGGATCGCTGACATCGACGCGATGCCCAAGCGCCTTCAGCCGGGCGATGACGTCCACCACCTTGCTGTTGCGGAGGTCCGGCACATCCTCCTTGAAGGTGAGGCCCATCACCAGCACGTCGGATGCTGGCGCCAATCGTTCGGAGAGCTGGTCTGCGACCCACGCGCCCATGCCGTCGTTGATCGCGCGGCCGGACAGGATGACCGCGGGATCGTGGCCGAGGGTGGCGGCCGCATGGGCGAGATAATAAGGGTCCACCCCGATGCAGTGGCCGCCGACCAGGCCGGGCTGGAACGGCAGGAAATTCCATTTGGTGCCGGCCGCGCGCAACACCTCCCACACCGAAATGTCCATCAGCGAGAAGATGCGGGTAATCTCGTTCATGAAGGCGATGTTGATGTCGCGCTGCGCATTTTCGATCACCTTGGCCGCCTCGGCCACCTTGATCGACTCCGCCTTGTGCGTGCCGCCGGTCGTCACCGCGCCGTAGATCGCGGCGAGGCGATCGGTCACCTCCGCATTCTCGCCGGCGACGACCTTGGTGATGCGGTCGATCGTATGCTCGCGGTCGCCGGGATTGATGCGCTCGGGCGAGTAACCGAGGAAGAAGTCCGCGCCGCGCCTCAGCCCCGACACCTGTTCGAGGATGGGCCCGCAGACATCTTCGGTGACGCCGGGATAGACGGTGCTCTCGAAACAGATGATCGGCCGGCGCTCGGCCGCCATCATCCGGCCGACCATGCGCGATGCGCTCTCGACGATCGACAGGTCCGGCCGATTGGCGGCGTCGACCGGGGTGGGGACGGTGACGATGTAGATGTCCGCCGGCGGAACCGCTCCGGGGTCGCTGGTCAGCGTCAGGCTGGTCGCCGCGAGACGGCCGGCATCGATCTCGTTGGTGCGGTCGTGATGCCGCTCCAGTTCGGCGATGCGCGTCGCATCGATGTCGATGCCGACGGTCGGGAAGTGGCGGGCGAGCGCGACGGCGAGCGGCAGGCCGACATAACCGAGCCCGACGACGACGATATGCGGTTGATCCATGCTGCCGACGCCCGATCAGATCTGGTGGTAACGGCGATACCAATCGACGAAGGCGGGGATGCCCTTGTCGATCGGCGTGGTCGGCGCGAAGCCGAGATCGCGCTGGATGGCCGAAATGTCGGCATAGGTCGCGCGCACGTCGCCCGGCTGCATCGGCAGATAGTTCTTCACCGCCTCGCGCCCGCACGCCTGTTCGAGCAGCGCGATCATGCGGCCAAGCTGCTCGCTGTTGTTGTTGCCGATATTGTAGAGCCGGTGCGGCCCCCGGCTGCCGCCGGCCTTCTCCTCGCCATCGTCGGGCGGAGGATTGTCGTGGCAGGCGACCACGCCCGAGACGATATCGTCGATGAAGGTGAAATCGCGCTCCATCCGGCCTTCGCCGAACACCGGGATCGGCTCGCCGGCGAAGATCGCCTTGGCGAAGATCCACATCGCCATGTCGGGGCGCCCCCATGGGCCATAGACGGTGAAGAAGCGCAGCCCGGTCAGCGGCAGGCGATAGAGATTGGCATAGGTCTCGCTCATCAGTTCGTCCGCCTTCTTGGTGGCGGCATAGAGCGAGAGCGGATGATCGACGCGATCCTCGACCCGGAAGGGGAGGCTGGTATTGCCGCCATAGACCGACGAGCTCGACGCATAGACGAGATGCGCCACTTTCCGCTGCCGGCCGATCTCGAGCAGGTTGAGATGGCCGACGAGGTTCGACTGGACGTAGGCGTGCGGGTTCTCGATCGAATAGCGCACGCCGGCCTGCGCGCCGAGATGGATGATGCGATCGAAGGAATAGGGTTTCAGCGCCGCGTCGAGCGCCTGCATGTCGGCGAAATCGACCCGGATGAAGGTGAAGCGATCGCCGAACCGCTCGCGCAGCAAGGCTATGCGATCCTCCTTGAGCTGCGGCGTGTAATAATCGTTGACGATATCGATGCCGACGATCGTGTCGCCGCGCGCCAACATGCGCTCGGCCGTGTGCATTCCGATAAAGCCGGCCACCCCGGTGATGAGTGTCGTCATAGCCGGCTTCGCTCCCCACAGTGTGCGCCGGGTGCTAGCCTTCCTGTCATCCCGATGAAAGGGCAATCGTACATAGTGTGCAGCCCTTCAGGACGGCATCGCCATAGAGCAGACACATCGACAAGCCTTCCGGCAGACGATAGGACAAGACAAACCCGAGGAGGCTTCGATGTCCGCACCTGTCCTCGATCGCCGCCGGATGCTGCTGAGCGCCGGCGCAGCAATATTCGTCAGTGTCAGCCCCGCCATCGCGGCCGAAATGACGTTCACGCCGGAGCGTTTCGGCGCCAAGGGGGATGGCCGAACCGATGACAGCGACGCCTTCGCGCGCCTGTCCGATGCGGTCAACGCCGCCGGCGGCGGCACGGTGGTGCTCAGGCGGACGACCTATCTGGTCGGCACCCAGCAGCATGGCCCGGACGGATTCGTCGAGGCGCGGCTGATGGCGTTCGCGAATTGCCGTCGCCCGCTGGTGATCCGCGGCAATGGCGCAACGATGAAGTGCGCGCCAGGCCAGCGCTACGGCATGTTCCTGCCCGATGGCTCGGCCAATCCCGAAATCGTCCGCAAGGGCCCGCAGGGCATGGCCCGGCCTTATGCCGCGATGATCGAGGCGAGCCTGTGCAGCGGCGGCGTCCTGATCCAGGATATCGAGCTGGACGGCAATTCGGGCGCGCTGATCCTCGGCGGCAAGCACGGCGACAAGGGTTGGCAGGTCGGCTGTATCGGTGTCGCGCTGCGCAACAATCCGGGGCCGGAGCGCCTGGTCAATGTCAACGCCCATCACCAGCCGCATGACGGCATCTATGTCGACGGGCCGCGCGATCCGACCCCCGGCGTAGTCCGCCAGTTCACCGGGATCAAGGCGGACACCAACGGCCGGCAGGGCATGAGCATCGTCGGCGGGCAGGATTACCGCATCGAGAATTCCAGTTTTACGCGGACGGCGCGCGGCGCGGTGGCGAGCGCGCCGAGCGCCGGCGTCGATATCGAGGCGGAGCGCAAGAAGCCGGTTCGCAATCTCGCCTTCGTCGGCTGTCATTTCGCCGACAATCGCGGCTGCGCGATGGTCGCGGATTCGGGCGACAGCGCCGACGTGACCTTCACGGACTGCGTGTTCGTCGGCACCGACAATTGGTCGGTATGGCCGAACAAGCCCGGCTTTCGTTTCGATCGCTGCACCTTCGCCGGCAATGTGGTGCATCCCTTCTCGGATCCCGATCCGAAGCGCGCGACACAATTCACCAACTGCCTGTTCACCGACAATCCGGCGGTGTCGCCGACCGGGGCGCTCAACCTGCGTAAGGGCGTCGCCTCGCCGCTCGGCCAGGCCGACAACGTGCTGTTCGATCATTGCCGCTTCGTGATGATCCGCGACGGCGTGCTACCGACCAGCGAGGGCGTGATCTACCGCGATTGCACGATGAGCCAGCGCTCGCCCAAGCCGGCCGCCACGCGGGGCCGGTTCGAGGGACGCACCGTCATCAGCGGGCCGGTCGATCTGGGCGCGTCGGTGATCGTAGGCCAGGTGACCCTGAACGGCAGGGCGATCCCCAAGAGCCCGAGCGCCTGAACGGGCTGAAGCCCGGCCGTTCGCGGGCAGGGGCGGTCGCCCCTGCCGGTCATTTCCCCGGCGCGGCGGCACGTTCGCGGGCGGCGGCGGCGAACAGCGGGTCGTAAATGGGGGCGATCAGCCGCACGCCGGCCGATGTCAGATGATGGGTGTCCGAATAAAGCGGCACGCCGCCCTGCGCGAACAGGCAGCGTTCGCCCGGACATAGGGACGGGGCCGGATCGAGCAGGCTCACGCGGCTGTCGCGCGCTGCCCAGCCGGTCATCGCCGCGTTGACGGGCCGCTGGCGAGCCTCGTTCATGGCGGCGGGATAGAGGCTCTGATCGCCCCAGTCCGCGGGATGGCCGAGATAGAAAGCCGGTGCCAGCCGCTCGTCGCGTGGCGTCGGGCGTTCGAGCACCACCTTCGCCCCGGTCGCGAGGATGCGCGAGACGGCGGCGTCGAACGCCGCCGGATCGAACGGCTCGGGCCATAGCGCGATCACCACGACGCGGCTGATCTTCTCGCGCCGGATATCCCGCGCGACGCCGCGCCACACCGGCCAGTGGCAGTTGCGATCGACGCCGAAGTCCACGACCCGGCAATTCTGCTTGGTGATGAAGACGGGGACGCCATAGCGATCGCCGAGTGCGGCCAGCGCATGCTTCTGCATCTCGACATGCGAATCGCCGATGAAGAGGATGCCGCCGCGCCCGCCGACGGCATTCACCCGGCAGGTCTGCCCGCGCCAATGCTCGAGCCGGCTGGTGAAGGTGCAGCGGCCATCGGGGCGATCCATCTCGGCCAGCAGCAGCGGCCGCTCGTTGGCGGGATAGCGCTGGAGGAAGCCGTTGCTGGCGATCAGCGCAGCGCCGGCCGCGGCCGCGCTCAGCAGGAAGACGAGCAGCAGCGCGATCGTCCGCGACGGCGGCGCCAGCCATGCCGCGCGCGAGGCGCCGCGTTCGAACAGTCGCCATGATGCGACGCCCAGCCCATAGCCGAGCAATGTCAGTGCCACCGCGATCCCGCCGGTGGCGGCATGGCCGAGCAGCAGATAGGCGAGCACCAGCGGCGGCCAGTGCCACAGATACCAGCTGTAGGAAATGCGCCCGAAATGCTGGGCGATCGGGTTGGTGAACAGGGTTCGCAGCCCCGGTGCCAGTCGCTGCTGGACCAGGCACAGCGCGGCGGTGGCGACGACCGCGAGCAGGCCCTGGGTCAGCACGCTGGCATCGTCGCTGTCGAACAGCAAAGCGGCAGCGAGGATGCCAGCCAGGGCAAGGAAACCGATCACCGTCGCCGCCGGCGGCGTCAGCCGATCGGCGACGCCGCGCCGGAACAGCATCGCGGCGCCGATCCCGGCAAAGAACTCCCAGACCCGGAAGGGAAGCCAGTAGAAGGTCGTCTTCGGGCTGATCTGCTCGACATAGGCGCCCACGCCGAGCGCCAGCAGGGACAGGATCACGCAGGCGACGATCGTGCCGCGCGGGCAACGTCGCAGCGCCAGCACCAGCAGCGGGAAGCAGAGGTAGAATTGCTCCTCGATCGCCAGCGACCATGTGTGCAGCAGCGGCTTCAGCAGCGCCGCATCGAAATATTCGCCCTGCACCCAGAAGACGATGTTCTGGAGATAGAGCGCCTGCCCGATCAGGCTGGTGGCGAAGTTGATCAGATCCTTGGGCACCATCACGCAGGCGGCGGCGATGGTGGTGGCGATCAGCATCGCGAAATAGGCGGGCACCAGTCGGCGGACACGGCGCAGGAAGAAATGGCCGTAGCCCACCTCGCGCGCGATCATCGGTTCCAGATAACGCAGCGCGATCACGAACCCCGAGATCACGAAGAAGATGTCGACGCCGATATAGCCGCCGCCGACCAGCGCGGGAAAACCGTGGAACAGCACCACGGCGACCACGGCAAAGGCACGGAGCCCGTCGACAACCGGCAGGCGCTGCTCCGCGCGATCCATGATTCTGTCTGTCCCCCGGCGCCCTATCGAACCCTTCGAGCGCTAACACCGCTTTGGGTGCATCTCAATGCGTTTGCCCGGCTTGGGAGTTGCGCGATCCCGCCCTAGAAGGAGGCGCGGGAGGGACCGGCATGACGTTGGTGAGTGTTGTAATACCGACTTTTGGGCGGCCCGAGCTCGTCTGCCGGGCGGTGCGAACCGCGCTTGCCCAGACGGTGCATGACATAGAAGTAATCGTCGTCGTCGACGGCGACGACCCGGCGACGCGTGGGGCGCTCGCAACGATCCCGGACGAGCGCCTGCGGGTGATCGCACATGCCGCCAATCGCGGCGCCGGTGCGGCGCGCGACACCGGCGCGGCGGCGGCGGCGAGCGACTGGATCGCGCTGCTCGACGACGATGACGAATGGCTGCCGGACAAGCTTGCCGCGCAGCTGGCCGCGGCGCCGGCCGAGCCGGCGCTGCTGATGACCTTGTCCCGCGTCGTCGGCACGGCGGGGGCTTTCGTCCGGCCGGGCGAGGCCTATGACGAGCGCATCCCCGTCGATGAGTGGCTGTTCGACCGGCGGACCTGGACGAAGGGCGGGGAAAGCTTCCTGCAAAGCTCGTCGCTGATGGTGCCGCGCGCCCTGTTCGGGCTGATCCGCTTCGCCGACATGAAGCAGCATGACGATTGGGAGTTCGTCGTGCGTGCGGTCAAGCAGCATGGCCATCGCCTCGTCACCGTCGCCGAACCGCTGGTGATCTATCATGTCCCCGACGCGCGCCTGTCGCTCAGCCGCACCCACACATGGCGCCGCTCGATCAGCTGGGCGCTGAGCCTGCGGGCGATCATGACCGAGCGCGCGATGAGCGGCTTCTTCCTGACCGTCGCCGCCCAGATGGCGGCATCCTTCGGGCAGCGGGACGGTTTCGCACCGTTGCTCGCCGCCGCACGGCGATATGGCAGGCCGACCCCGAAGCAATTATTCGCCTTCGCCTATTTCTATGCCTCGCCCGTGAGGCTCCGGCGCAGCTTGCGCGCCTTGATGCAGGGCGAGCGCGGCTGACCGGCGGCCTCGCCCGCGATCAGGCCGGCGCGTATATCTCGCGGCTGACGAACAGCGGGTTGGCACGGCGCAGGTGCGGCTGCTTCGTCGGCCATTCATTGACCTGATCGTAGAAGCCGAACAGGCGGTAGCCGCTGGCCTCCAGAAAGGATTTCAGCGCCTCGAAGGGAATGTGGAAGTCATTTTCCGGGTTCATGCCGGCTTCGACCTGCACGGCGGCGATCCTGCCCGCCGCCAGCATCGTCGCGGCGCCCTTGAGCACCTCCAGATCATGGCCCTCGGTGTCGATCTTCATGAAGTCGATCCGGTCGATGCCACCGGCGGCGCAGAAAGAATCGACGGTCTCGATGGCGACGGTCTCGTCCCCCGCCGTGGCGCCATGCTCGGCGATGTGGAAGATCGCGGGGTCATGGCCGCGTGCGAGCGATGCCGTGCCGGCTACGCTGCCGAGCGCCATCTCATGCACCTCGACCCCGCCCAGCCTGCGGGCGCGGATGCGCCGGGCGCTGGCGGCCGAGGGTTCGAAGCAATGGATGTGCGCGGCCGGGAAGCGTTTTTTGAACTTCGCCGCCGACTGGCCGACATTCGCGCCCACGTCGAAGATCATCGCCGGCTTCAGGACGCGGGCCAGATCGACGCAGACGTCACGCCCCCGCTTCGGGGTGGTCCAGGCGCGATACTCCTTGCGGAGACGGCGCATGATGCGGTCGAGATTACGCACGTGGCTTCTCCGTGGAGATCGGACGTCTGGAGGGGGAGGCTTCCATCAGCGTCGCTGGCCATGGCGGGCGCGCCACTCGGCCCCGTGCCGGCCGAACAGAACGGCGCAGCGATCGAGTTCGTCGCCGAACCATCCGGCCACCGCATCGCGGACATCGAGCGTGGGGGCGAGGCTGGCACGGCCGCGCTTGCGGTTCCGCCCCGGCGCGACGCCCGGCAGGCGCTTGCTCCAGTCGGCACCGATTTCGTGGACGATCCGGCGGAGCGAGCCCTCCGGGTCGGTGGCGATATCGTCGAAGAACAGGATGCTCAACCGATCCGCGCCGATGCCCTGCCGCCAGCGCGTGACGATGTCGCTGAGCAGATGCTGCCGTTGGCGTTCCGGATCCTCGAAGAAGGATCGCACCACGGCGATCGAGCCATAATCGACATTGCCGAAGCTGCGCTTGCGGGCGTGCATCGACAGTTCGGACCAGAAACGCTGCACCGGATCTCGCGCGAGCAGCATCACATGGCTTCGCGCCAGCACCGGCAGCGCCCGCTCGATCTGCGCGGCCGTCATCGAGGCATACATCGGCGAGATGTCGCCGGACAGCCGCCGGCCGGCCGGCGCAAACAGCGCGCGATAGGCGGGGATATCGAAGGCCGGATCGGCGGCGAGCTGGCGGGCGACGCGCAGGAAGGCGCGATCGGCGATGATCCCCGGCCCCTTGTTGCGGATCACCCGCTTGGCATTCTCCCACATGCTCCAGCGCATCCGCAGATAGGGCTTGTCGCGATGCTGGGCGAAGCCGCCATCGAGATAATTGAGTTCCTGGATCGGGGTCAGCCAGATATCGCGATGCGCCTTGAGCTGGTCGGCCAGCCAAGTCGTCGCCGATCGCTTCGGTCCGATGCAGACGAAATCGGGGCGGTTCGCGTTCATGCCGCGCCGCGCTCCTGGCCGGGCAGGCCGAGCAGCTCGAAATGGCGGGCGAGCACCGCCTCCTCGCCGAACCGGTGGACACCCTCTGCGAGCAAGGCGGGATCGGTCGGGTGATCGAGCTGCCCGGCGATCGCCTGCGCCAGCGCGTCGACATCGCCGACCGGGACGACCCGGCCATAGCGGCCGAAATCGAGGATCTCGGCCGGGCCGCTGGGGCAATCGGTCGCGACGAGGCTGCACCCGCACATCATCGCCTCGATCAGTACATTGCCGAGGCCCTCGAAATAGGAGGTCATCGCGAACACGTCCGAACGGGCGAAATAGCGCAGCGGGTTGGGCACATTGCCCGGCAGCGAGACACGGCCCTCCAGCCCGAGATCGCGGACCTGCCGTTCGAGATCGGGGCGTGACGGCCCTTCGCCGAAGATCACCAGCCGGGCATCGCGGCCGCCGGCGACCAACTGTCCGAACGCGGCGACGAGATCGGCATAGCCTTTGCGCGGCGAGAGCGTGCCGGCGCTGACCACGATCGGCACGCTCTTGTCGACGAACCAGGGATGGTCGATCGGTTCGTCGATCCGCGCCCGCGAAGGCGCATCGTCGACGAGATTATAGGCGACGACATGCGGCGGGTTGCGGAACAGCGTGCGATATTCGCCGATCATCCCCTGCGACACGCAGGTCAGCGCGTCGGCCCGCCACATCACCATCCGCATCGCCTGCTTGTAGAGCCATTTGCGGGTGAAGGGGCGGTTCGAATAGGTGAAGAAGGGATTGACCCGCGAAGAGCCGCTGATCTTCGCCTGCGATCTGGTGAGGATCGCCGCCAGCAGCACGAAGCCGTTCAGATTGTCCTGCGACGAGAAGACGATATCGGGCTGGTTGCGGCGCAGGTAGCGGCAGAAGGGCAGCAACATGCCGCTCGCCGCCGCATGGCCCAGTACGACCAGCCGCGCCGCGCCGATATCGGGCATGTGGGTGCTCGCCGGCACATGGCCGAAGACCAGCTCGACGTCATGTCCCCGCGCGGCGAGGGCACGGGCGAAACGAATCTGGGTAAGCGGCACGCCTGTGAACGAGAAGCGGGCAACGACGATGCAGATCTTCATTCATCCCCGCCCGGATCGGAAAAAGCCATGGTCACGACGCGATCCGTGGGATCAAGGGGGAGGCGCACCCTGTCAAGAGACAGCGCGCGATCCGACCGCCATCCCGATGCGTTCGAGATAGATGTCGATCACGCGCTGCTCGGCATAATCCCTCTCGACGCGGGCGCGGGCCGACCGGCCCATGGCGTGCCGCGCCGCCGGGGCCAGCCGGATCATCCGGCGCATCGCATCGGCGAGCGAGCCGGCATCCTTCACCCGGGCGAGCAGGCCAGCGACGCCATCCTCCACGACATCGCGGCAGCCCGGCACGTCGGTGGTGATCATCGGCCGGCCGAGCGCGGAGGCTTCGAGCAGAACGCGGGACGTGCCCTCGCGATAGGAGGGCAGCACGATGACGTCCGCCCCGGCCATCGGCCTGCGCACGTCATCGACGGCGGGATGGTAATCGACCACGCCTTCGCGCACCCATTGTTCGACCGTCGCGGCGGGAATCGCGGTACGGTTCTCGGCGCCGAGGCCGCCGAGCAGGCCGAAGCGGACATGCGGATAGTCCGCCTTCACCATCCGCGCCGCCTCGACATATTCGCCGACGCCCTTGTCCCACAACATTCGGGCGACCAGCAGGAACCGCAACGGATAGGCCGGATCATCGCCGGATGGATCGTTGGGGGGCGCGGCGGCGAAGCGATCGAGATCGATCCCCGATCCGGGCAACAGCACCGTCTGCTGCGGCCGGACGAGGCGCAAGGCCACGAATTGCGCGCGATCGTCCTCATTCTGGAAGAAGACCGTGTGCGCGCCGTTCAGCCCGACGCGATACAGGCCGCGCACCACCCGGTTCAGCAGGCCTTCGCGCATGAAGCCGGTGCCCAGGCCGGAGATGTTGTTGAGCGTCGGGATGCCGAGGCTGCGCGCCGCGAGCGATCCGTAGACATTGGGCTTGATGGTGTAGCCGAGCATCGCCGCCGGCCGTTCGCGGGCCAGCAGGCTGCGGAAACCGGCGAGCAAGGCGAGATCGCGCGCCGGCGACAATCCCGCGCTGTCCATCGGCAGCGCCGCCAGCCGGATGCCGGCCTCCGCCAATCTCGCCCGCGAGCCCGCATCCTCCGGCGCGATCGCGACGACCTCGTCGCCCTGCGCGATCAGCGCGCGCAGCACGCCCATCCGGAAGTTGACGAGATTCCATGCGGCGTTGACCGTGGCGACGATCTTCACCGCGGTCCCTCTTGCGAAACGGCGATGACGGGACGGGCGGCGAGCTGCGTACAGGCCGCCACGAATTCGTCGACATAGAGCGTGCGATCGCGCCAGGTCAGCGCTGCGGCGTCGCTCATCCTCGCGAAGGCGGCAGGATCGGCGAGCAGCCGTTCGACCTTGGCGAGGGCATCCTCGGACGTCGCGAACCAGACCCCGTTGCGCATATTCTCGACATAGGAGCCGATCTCGCCGACCGGGGTGACGACGGGAACGAGCCCCATCTGCATCGCCTCCACCACCGCCATGCCCATTCCCTCGGACTTGCTGGTCTGGACGAAGAAGGCGGCGGACGCGGCGTGACGGGCGATGTCCGGCATGTCGGCTGCGCCGAGGAAGCGCACGGCATCCGCCAGCCCCAGCGCTGCCACCTTGGCCTCCAGCATCGCGCCTTCGCCCCGATCGGGGCCGATGATGGTGAAGCGGGCATCGGCATGGCGGGCATGGACCAATGCGAAGAAATCCAGTGCCCACTCGATCCGCTTGCGCGGATGCAGCCGGCCCCAGGTGATGAAGTGCGGCGCCGGCCGCTCGGCGGCGACGCGCGGGATCCGCGCCGTCAGGAAAGAGATCGGCCGCGCCCGCAATGCCCATGCGGGGCCGAGGCGCTGCGCCGCCGTCGATGCGGAATCGGCCCAGATCGCTTCTGCGATCCGCGCCGTCATGCGGGTGAGGAGCGCATCCACCGGGTTGGAATGGCGGGTGTTATGGAGGAAAAGCACCAGCCGGGTGCGCGGCCGCAACAGTTTCACGGCCATCCCCACGATGCACGACCGCCACAGCGACAGGACGAGGATTTCGGGACGTGCCCGCAGCAGATGGGCGATCGTGCGGAGGAAGGCGAGCGGGTTGTTTTCCCCGCCCACGCCGGATTCATAGATATGGTCGCGCGGCATGGAAGCGCGCCTGCTGGCGATATAGACCTTGCGAAAGACGAAGCCCGGATAGGGGCCGGCCGCGACGCTGGAGGCCGCGATCTCGACCCCACCGATGCCGTCATAGGGAATGACATGGACGATCTGCGGCAATGCCCCGTGCCGATCGCCGGGGGACGGTGCGCGCGTCTGCTCGGAGGCAGCGGACGTCGTCACCGTCGCCTCGTCAACAGACGGTGGAGGGGCGCGGCGATACCGAGACCGGCCGCCACGATCATGGCGGCGCTGCCCCAGCGTTCGCGGGGGCTGGGATGAAGGGGCATCAGCGCCGCCCGGAACCGGCGCGCCGCGCCGATGTCGCCCAGCCGCAGGCTGGTGCGCAGGCGTCCGATCAGGAAGCGGCGACGATGGGCCTCCTGCGTCAGATGATCGCGGGCGAAGCCGAGGCTCGCCTCGACGTGGGAGCGCGCGCTCATCCGGGCTCCGCCGGCGATACTGATCACGGCCCCCGCATCGGGATCGAACGCGATCCGTTCGCCGTTGCGACAGGCGGCGAGCGCGAAGCCCCAGTCCTGATGCTTGGCGAGCCGCGCGTCGAAGGTCGTCCCGCGCAGCGCCGCCCGTGCGACCGAGAGGGTCGAGGAGCGAGCATCGCCGCCGCGGGCGAACAGATACGCCTCGATGCTGCCGCCCTCATAGGCGCTCATCGGGCCATCCCATTCGCGGCGACCGTCGTTGAGACGAAACCGGCCGACGACGACGCTCGCCCCGGTCGCGGCGTGGAGCGCACGGCGCCGTGCGATATGGCCAGGCAGATAATGATCGTCGGAATCGAGGAACAGCACGACATCGCCGGTCGCCCGTTCCAGCCCGATCGCCCGCGAGTGCGCGGCATTGGTCCGCTCGGGCTTGACGATCAGGATGACGCGCGCGTCTGCCTCGACGATGGCGTGCAGCGACGCCCGGTCGTCGGACTGATCGTCGACGACGATGATCTCTATTCCCGCGCCGGGATCGGTGATCGAGGCGAGCGCGCGGGGTAGGGTGGCGCTGCTGTTCCATGTCGGGATGACGATGCTGACGGACAGCGCCGCCGATGCGTCGGCGTCCTGTGCCCCCGCACCCGGCGATATGCCCCCCGCCTCGGTCATGCTCCTGCCCGTTGGCTGCGGTTCTCCGAAGCGAGGGCGGTCGCATCCGCGCCGATCACCTCCGCAAACGGGCCTTGCGCGGCGATCCGGCCGGCATCGAGGCGGATGATGGTCGAGCAATGGCGCAGCGTGCTGAGCCGATGGGCGACGATGATAATCGTCAGATCCTCGTCCAGCCGGCGGATCGACTCCATCACGGCATCTTCGGTGGCGGCGTCGAGCGCGCTGGTCGCTTCGTCCAGCACCAGCACCGGGCGCCGGGCATAGAGCGCGCGGGCGAGGCCGATCCGCTGGCGCTGCCCGCCCGACAGGCGCGTGCCCTGCTCGCCGACGGTGCTGGCATAGCCATCGGGCAGAGCATCGATGAACTCGGTGGCATGGGCGGCTTCGGCGGCGGCGCGCACCCGCGCCATGTCGATCGCGCCGGCTTCCTGCCCGAAGGCGATGTTGGCCGCGATCGTGTCGTCCGAGAGGAAAACCGCCTGCGGCACATGATTGATATTGGCCTGCCAGCGGAACCGATCCTGCGCGGCGGCGAGCGGCTCGCCGTCCACCGTGATCGCGCCCTGCTGCGGCTGGAGCAGCCCCATCAGCAGATCGAGCACCGTGCTCTTGCCGCTGCCGGTACGCCCGACCAGCCCGATCCGGGCGCCCCTGGGAATGGCGAGCGAGACGTCGTGCAGCACCTGCCCCGCCGCACCATAACCGAAACTCACACCGCTCAGCGCGATCTCCCGCGAAAAGGGCAGGGGCGCCGCCGAGCGATCCGGGCGCTCGACCGGTTGGTCGAGTACGTCGAGCACGTTGGTGAGGTTCACATAGTTGGTCATCATCTGCGACCAGCCGAAATAGGCCTGCTGGAGCAGCGGCATCAGCCGTTGCGCGCCGACCGCCAGCGCGCCGAGTACCGGCAGGGCGGCGGGCAGTCCGCCCGGTTGCCGAGACATCGCGATCGCCAGCACCGCGATCAGCACCAGCCCCATGCCCTCGACCAGATAGCGGGGGGCATTGGCGAGCAGCGTGGTCAGCGATTGCGCGTCGCGGAAGGATTGATCGAGCCTGGCGAACTTGGCGAGATAGAGCGGCTGGGCGCGCTCGATCAGCACGTCGCGGATCGCGCCCATGCCCTCCTGAATGGCCTGGATGCGCTGCGTCGCGAGCGAGGACAGGCGGCCGCTGTTGAGTTGGAGAACCCGCCGCACGGTGAACGAGATCACGACATACACGCCGCCGAACCCGCCGATCGCGACCGCCGCCAGGAACGGATCGGCCCACGCCAAGGCCGCGACGATGAAGATCATCACGGTGATCGAGATCACGCCCTGCATCAGCGGTTGCAGGAACAGATTGGTGATGTTGTTCACCTTCTGGATGCCGGCCTGAACCTCGGCGCTGTTGTGCAGCGTATGGTACAGATAGCTCTGGTGGAGCAGATGATCGTACAGCTTGATGCCGAGATCATGCCCGACCGCGAAGACGAAGCGCTGGGCGGAGCGCAGCAGCAGCAGACGGATCGCCGTGCAGACGATGGCGGTGGTGACGAACAATGTCGCCGCCACCGGCAACAGGCCGCCTTTGGGCAGGCCGAGCCAGGCGATCAGATCGGTGAACAGCGGATAGCGCTGCATCTGCTCGGGCGCGGCGAGCAACGTCAGGAACGGCAGCAGCGCGCCGATGCTCATCATCTCGGCGAAGGCGCCGACGAGCATGAACAGCCAGATGCGCGCGGCCTGCCGCCGCCGCCGGGCGGACAATTGGCCGAACAGCCGGCCGATCGCCACGGACACGCGGCTGGCTTTGGCCTCGCGCGGATCGGTCTTGCTCACCGGCGTCAGCACCACCAATGGTGCCGGTGCGGCCGCCGCGGGGGGCGTCGTCACCGACACGTCAATAGGACCGGTCTGGGCCACCGCATTCGAGGCAAATGCCATCCTCGAACAGGTAAAAGCGGTAGGGCACCCATGATTTGGCATGGTCGCTGTAATTGATGAAGGTGAAGAAGACGACGATGTAGAGCAACAACGTGCCGATCGCGAAGAACAGGCGCTGCTGCGCGTTCCTGGCGAGTGCATCGGGCGCGCGGGCATAGACGAAGCACTGCACCGGCAGCAGGTACAGGCCGAGCCGGTCGACCACGGTGGAGGACGGGTAGAGCAGCACCGCCGGCACGGTCGCGATCGCGGCGGCGCTCAGCGCCATCCAGGCGAGCAGCGCGCTGCCGGACAGGCCGAAATTCTTGCGGAACACCAGGAATATCGCACCGGGCAGGGCGCCCATCAGCGAACGGACGAGCGCGCCGGACGATTCCGCTTCGACATCGACATAATTGGTGACCAGATTGTCGGCGCGCGAGGCGATCAGGTAATGATAAGCCAGAAGCGTGATCGCGCCCACCATCGCAATCACCAGCAGCCGGTTCTTCTTGCTGACGACGGCGCCGAGCGGGATCATCGCCAGTGCGGTCGCGTGGAACATCGCGCCGGCCATCACCCAGCCGATATAGCGTTCGATCCGGTCGCGATCCAGGGCGGTCAGGCCGACCATGATGAACGAGATGGCGATGCCCTGCCGGATATAGCCCATGCCGCAGACGACGACGAGATAGGGAAAGGCCACCGCCATGCACAGCCAAGGCCGCGGTTGCCGGAGACAGAAGATCAGCAGCGCGACCGCCATGACGATGCCGCTGAACATGGTGATGACGACGATGCCGGTGGTGAACTCGGCCGCGATGATCTCGAGCAGGGTGAAGCCGACATCCTTCGATGACGCTGCCGCTTCTCCGAGCCGCATCTGATAGAAAGGCTCGAGGTTCACATAGTAATTGCCCCAGTCGCCGCCGGTTTTCCATCGGCCGCCGATGAACAGCGCAAGCGCGATCGTGAACATGACCCAGATGAAGTTGACGCGGTGGCTCACCCGCTCGACGCCCTGCTCGATCATCGCCATGAAGCAGGCGAACCCCATGAAGGCCCAGTAGATCAGCACTCGCTTTGCCACCCCATCAGCATGAGCACGGACCATAAGGCCGCCGTCCAGTCGTGTGTCCCGCGCAGATGCTGTTGCCAGCGACGCTGCACGGCGATCGCGTCGAGACCCGCGACGCGATCCAGCGCGGCAGTCGAGAGCAGGCTTTCGGCCCAATCCCGAAGCGGACCACGCAACCAACGACCCAACGGCACGCCGAACCCTGTCTTCGGCCTTTCGATCAGTACAGGAGGCACGTAGCGGAAGAGAAGCTGGCGCAGCAACCATTTGCTCTGGCCATCGCGAATTTTGAGCGACAATGGTGTCTCCCAAGCGGCCGCGACGACATCGCGATCCAGCATCGGTGCCCGCACCTCGAGCCCTACCGCCATGGAGGCGCGATCGACCTTGGCCAGAATATCGTCCGGCAAATAGGACATCATGTCCCAGTACATCATCTGCTCTTCGCGGGTCTTGGCCTCGAAGGCGCCGTCGAGGGCCGGTGCGGCGATGCGCCTGTCATGGGCAATGGGCACGCCCGAATGCCATTCCTCGGTGAAGGCCGCGTAGATCTCGTCCAAGCCACCGCCGGAGCGCATTGCGCGGGCGACCTTGTGGGCCTTGTTGCCGAGCATCGGCACGTTCGGGGCGAAGGGCAGCGCGCCCATCCGATCCCACATGTCGGTCGAGATGCCGGCCAGCATCCGGCCGAGCCCCCGCCGCCCGCTGGCCGGCAGCATCGAAAGCCGATCGAAGATCCGGCTTGTCATCATGTAGCGGTTATAGCCGCCGAACAATTCGTCGCCGCCGTCGCCCGACAACGCCACCGTCACCGTGCGCCGCGTCTCCCGGCTCAGGATATAGGTCGCGATCTGGGAGGAGTCGGCGAAGGGTTCGTCGTAGATCGACGGCATCGCGGCGACGGCATCCGCCGCGTCGGCCGGCGTGATATAATGTTCGTGATGCTCGGTGCCGAGGTGGCGGGCGATGGCGGCGGCGTGCGGGGCCTCGTCCATCAACGGATCGTCGAAGCCGAGCGTGAAGGTGCGGACCCGTTCCCCGATCGCGCGCTGCATCAGGGCGACGATGAGCGAACTGTCGACCCCGCCGGACAGGAACGCGCCGATCGGCACATCCCCCATGGTCTGCTGCGCCACGGCGGTGGTGAGCCGCTGTTCGAGCGTGGCGAGGGCACGATCCGGATCATGCTCGGCTCGGCCCGCGCCGTTCTTCGCCACCGTGGCGAGCGACCAGTAGCGCATGGTGGACAGCCCGACCTGGCGGGACGGCACCGCCGGCGGCTGCGACGGCGCCCGGCCGATGGCGCGCTGGTCGATCGTCACGATCGTACCGGGCATCACCTTGTAGACGCGGCGATAGATCGAATAGGGGGCCGGCACGCAGTTGAACCGCAGATAGAGCGCGGTGACATCGGGATCGGCCTCGCCGGCGAAGCCCGGCACCGCGCGGAACGAGGCGAGGCTCGATCCGAACAGCAGGCGATCGCCGCTCCAGCCATAATAAAGCGGTTTCTCGCCCACCCGATCGCGCGCGAGGCTGAGTTCACGGGTCTCGCGATCCCATAGCGCCAGCGCGAACATGCCGCTCGCACGCTGGAGCGCCTCGCTCAGCCCCCAGAGCGCGATCGCTTCCAGCAGGGTCTCGGTATCCGAATGGCCACGCCACGGAACCGGCCCCTTCTCCTCGATCGTCCGTCGCAGTTCGGCATGGTTGTAGATCTCGCCATTGTAGCTGAGCACGAAGCGGCCACAGCGCGAATGGAAGGGCTGGTGCCCGGCCGCGGAGAGATCGACGATCGACAGCCGCCGGTGGGCCAGGCCGATGCCTGCGCCGGCATCGATCCACACGCCCTCGTCATCCGGGCCGCGATGCGCCACCGCATCGGCCATGGCCCGCATCACGGTTTCGGTGACGGCCCCGATGGTCAGCATTCCTGCAATGCCGCACATCAGGCGTCGGCCCCGAGATCGCTGAGGGCATTCAAGGAGATGGTTTCGCGATCCGTCGCGATCGGCGGGGCCTCGACACGATGCCCGGCGGCCACCAGGCGCCGGATCAGCTGCAGGAACCCATGCTCGCCCCGCGCCGGATCATGCTCGGCGGCCGACTGTCGCAGCGCGGTCAGCACCGGGGCGGCGCGAAACAGGAACAGGCCGATATCGCGTTCGCCGGGTCCGGGTTCGGCGCCCGACAGGCGGGTCTCGTCCAGCGCCGCGACGCTGCCATCGGCAGCGCGCGAGACGATCGTGTAGGCGCGGTCGACGCGGATCGAGGGGAAGGTCAGCACCGCGCCGGTTCGCTGATGATGCGCGAGCGTCGCCGCTACGGTCTCGGAGGACAGGAAGGGGATGTCCCCCCACGCCAGCACCACGGTATCCGCGCCGGCCGCGGCGGGCGAGCGTTCGAACGCCAGCACCGCATCTCCCATACCGGTCGGCAAGGCCTGTTCGACCAGATGCGCGCGCGCGCCTTCGCTATCGAGAAACTGGGTGATCGGCGCACGTCCCGACGGCGAGACGATGATCGTCGGGCTGGGATCGAGGCGTGCCGTCACATCGAGCAGGCGGCCCAGGATCGCTCGGCCCTGCACGGGATGCAGCGTCTTGGGATAGGGCAGGCCGGCGCGCGCGCCCGCGCCGGCGGCGGCGATCAGCACACGGGGTTCACTCATTGAAGTCGGGCCCTACCTTTCCACGTAGACCCCGAGATATGGCGCGCGGCACCAATTGCCGCCGACGCCAGACCAGCATGATGACGAGAGAATACCACCCATTGCGCGCGCCGTAGCGCGCCAATCCCACTCCGAGCGTCAATGCATCACGCACCGCCACCTTGTCAAAGTAACGGCGGTTCAAAATCAGCGTATTCTTGAGATAATAATAGAGCTTGGCGGGTGTCAGCGGCCGGCGCGCGACGTCGGGATGATAATGACGCGCGGCCAGCACCGAACGGACTTCGCCCACTTGGCGCAGTCGGAAGAAATAATCGACCTCGTCGCCGAACATGAAGAATCCGGTATCGACCGTGCCGGCCGCGTCGATCGCGGCCCGCGCGATGAGGGCGCCGTTGAACAGATGCGCGAAAGGATAGCTGCCGGCCTGCGCGATGCCGTCCAGTTCGGCGAGCGTCGCCAGCTTGCGTGGCCGGGCCATCACCACCGGCAGGCCGGCCCGATCGAGCAGCGGGAAGGGAAAGACGAAATGGGTCGGCTCGGTCTCGCGCAGCACCACCGACGAGACGCAGGCGATGCCGTCGGTCAGGCTGCCGGCCAGGGCCGCCAGCGCATCGGCGTCGGGATAGCCGTCATCGTCCATCAGCCAGACGGCGTCATAGCCCCCCGCGAGACACTCCGCGATGGCGCGGTTCCAGCCGCCGGCCGAGCCGAGATTGGCCTGATCGACATGGGCCACGCCCTTGGCATCGAGCATCGCCACGGTGCCGTCGGTGCTGGCATTGTTGATGACGACCACGCCGTCCGCCGGCCTGGTCTGGGCGCGGATCGCATCGACGCAGCGTTCCAGCAGCACGCAACGGTTATGCGTGACCACCGCCGCGAGGATCTTCACGCAGCCGCTCCATCCAGCAGCAGGGTAAGGCGGGGCCAGTCGGCGGCCCCTTCGCCGATCCGGATCGCATCGATCCCGGCGGCATGCGCGGCGGCAAGCCCGGCCTCGCTATCCTCGAATATCAGCGCATCGGCGGCGGCCACCCCGGCACGATCGAGGACGGCCAGGAACGCCTCGGCATCGGGCTTCGGCTTCGCGACATCGTCGGCGGTAACGATCGTCTCGAAGCGATCCGCCAGCCCCAGCACCGCGAGCGTCGCGTCGGCGGTCACGCGCGCCGCCGAGGTGCAAAGCGCCAGCCGATGATGGCGGGCGGCACAAGCGACGAAGGCGCCGGCCCCTGCTATCTCGCGCAGCCCGACGAGGGCCTGTCGCGCGGCGGCCCGCTTCGCGGCGACGAGCGCGGCGAGTTCGGCGTCGTCGGGCTGCTGCCCGGCCAAGGCGAGCAGGTGCCGCATCGCCGGTGCGGTCGCCATGCCGGCGATCGCGGGATAGTCGACGGCGATGCCGCGCGGCGCCAGCACGGTGGCGAAGGCGGCGGCATGGATCGGCGAGCTGTCGGCCAGCGTGCCGTCGAGATCGAAGATGAACAGCCGGCGCCCCGCCAGCAACCGCTCAGGCCCGTGCATGGCGCCTTGCCTCTTCGCGGCGATCGAGCTGTTCCATGATCAACCGCACGATCGCCGCGCCATCATGCTTGCCCGGCGCCGCGCGGGATTCGAGATCGGCGACGATCCGCATCACCGGCAGATCGGCAAAATTCTCGGCATCGTCGTCGACATAGGTTTCGTCGGGCTTGATCCGGCTGGAATTGATCAGCGCGACGTGGATCAGATCCTCGGTGGCGATGAAGCGCTCCACGCCGAGGCGGAGGAAGCGCAATGCGCCCTGCACGAAATCGGAGGTGCGATAGCGCGGCGTCTCGTAATCGGCGCCGATGTTGGTGACGAACACCTTCAAGGCGCCGCTGTTCGCCGCGATGTCGGCGGCGATGCCGCGCGACATATAGGTCGGGTATAGCGAGCTGTGCTGGGTGCCGGCCGAATAGATGATCGCATCGGCCTGCTCGATCGCCAGCCGCGCGCCGGCCGACAGCCGGACGGGCGTGTGGCGCTGAGCGAGAAAACGCGCCCGGTCGGCGCTATCGAGCCGCGCCAGCGCCTCCGCATCGACCGGCCGTTCCAGCAGGAAAAGCCGCGCGAGCCGGTCGTTCGAGCGCAATTCGACGATCTCGGCCTCGGTCGACAGGATCGTGCCGTCCTCCCGCTCGGCGGCCAGCCAGCGATCGTCGCAGCTGTTGGGCAGCACCACGCCGCGCAGCCGGAACAGCCGGTCGACGGCGGACACCGTCTCCTCCATGTCGCGCGCGCAGGCGAGGAAGGCGCCGGCGTAGAGGATGTTCATGATCGCGCAGTCGCCGAAGGCAAAGCGGCGGCCGATCACCGTCTCCGCGAGCGGCAGCGCGTCGAGGAAGCGATCGATCCAGCCACGCAGCACGTTGGCGATCCGAAGCGGCAGCACGCCGATCGCAGCCGGCAGATCGCCGCCGTCACGAAACCGGGCGAGCGTGGCCCAGGCCTCGGCATGGCCGATGTCGTCGGCGAAGCGATGATCGAACAGCGCGCGGGCGGCGGCTTGGGTGCCATCCTGCGGCAGCATCAGCGCCTGCACCTTGCGGAGGTCGGACGGCCCCAGCATCCCGAAGAAACGCCGGATCTCGCCGGTCGACTTGCCGTCGTCATAGGCGTTGACGATCGAGGTCAGCCGGACGCCCGGCAGATCGAGCAGCGACGGCAGCAGCGTCGCGGCGCCACGGCCGCCGTTCAAAACGACGACGTTCAGCATCGCCGTTCCAAGACGGGATACGCATCCATCCGGCTCATGATCCCCCCCTGAGCGCCTCATACACCGAAGCATAGGCATTTATGCCGGATTCGAGGCTGAACGCCAGAGCGGATTGGCGGATTTCTGCGCCGGAAAGGGACGAATGCAAAACCCGTTCAAGCCCATCCCGCAAGGTCGCCGGCGCGAAATCGGTCACGGTGAGCGATCCATTGACAGCGGGATCGAGCAGCGCGTCGAGATCGCCGACACCGGCATTGGCCACGACCGGCACGCCGCAGGCCAATGTCTCGCCGAGCTTGGTCGGCGAGCAGCCGATCTTCGAGAGATCGGCACGGATGAACACCACCGAGAGATTGGCCGCCCCGATCAAGGCCGGCACGCGCTCGCGCGGGGCACCAGTGACGCGGATCGCCTCGCGCGGCAGCCCGGCGGCGGCGGCGGCGGCATGGACGGTCTCGGCCGCATTGTTGACGACGAACAGGAATATCGCATCGGGGCGGAGGCCGCGCAAAGCCGCGAACAGCGCCATCATCCGATCGAGCAGATAGTCCGGGCCGATGCTGCCGAGATAGAGCAATACCGTCGCATCCCCGGCGATGGCCAGTTCGGCGCGGGTCGCACCGGCATCGGTGGCCAGCCGGAACAGATCGAAATCGGCGCAGCACGGGATCACCGACCAGCTGGCCTGCTGTTCGGGATAGACACGGCGCAGATACGCCGCCGCGCGCTCGGTGAGGCAATTAACGTGATCGGCAGCCGCGATGAAGCGCCGTTCCAGCCGCTTGAAGAAGCGGTAGATCGGCACGAAGCGGCCCTTGGCGATGCCGGTGTCCGCCCAGAAGTCGCGAAAGTCGAAGAGCAGCCTGGCGCCGGTCCAGCGCTTCACCGCCATGCCGACGGGCATGGTCGGATGGCTGCGGCAATGGATCAGGCTGATATGTTCGACCCGCGCGATGCGCCGCGCGGCGCGTGTCATCGCCACAAGATCGCGCAGCGTGCCGAGCAGCGGCTTATGGTAGCGCACCACCGTCCAGCGCACGCCAGCCGCATCGAAACGCGCGCGATAGCGGGCGAGGATGGGTTCCATGCCGTCCTTCTCGGCGCTGATCAGATGGATGTCATGACCGCGGGCGGCGAGCCCGAGAATATAGGGCGCGATCTGGCTCTGGCCGATATGATCGGCGATGCCGTCCTGGCTGATGTAGAGGATCGTCATCCGGCATCACCCAGCAACAGCGCGCGATAGCGCCGGGTGATCGATTGCGGCGCAAAGGCTTCCGCGCGCGTTCGGGCGGCATCGGGTGCGTCCGGCGCATCCAGTGCGGAGGTCATCGCAGCCGCCAGCGCAGCGGCATCGCCGACCGGCACCAACCGGCCGAGACCGGCGAGGATTTCGGCAGGGCCACTCGGGCAGTCGGTCGACACCACGGTCAGCCCGTAGCCCAGCGCCTCGGCCACGACATTGGCGAAGCCTTCATAGTCGGACGACAGCACGAACAGATCGGCCGAGGCATACCAGCGACCGGGATCGGCCATGAAGCCCGGCAGCAACAGCCTGTCCGCCACACCCAGCTCGGCGGCGATCCTTTCGATCTCGGCGCGCTCCTCGCCTTCTCCCACGATCGCGAGCCGGTCTTCCGGACGGCTCATCCGGGCGAACGCCTCGACCAGCAGACGATGGTTCTTCTGGGCCTTGAGACGGCCGACGGTCAGGATCCGCCGCCCGGTTCCGCCCCAGTCGAGCCGTTCGTCCTCGACAGGGGGGATGGGCAGGGGGATGGGGTTATAGACTGCCTCTACGGCATCTCCCGGCAAGCCGCTCAGCCTCGCCAGATCGTCCGCCGCACCCTGCGACACCGATATCCGGGCGGCCGCGCGGCGATGGGTCCAGCGCAGGACCGGCCGGAGCAGGAGGCGGGCGGCCAGCCGCCATGTCCGGGCTTCGACCGACAGCATATTGTGCTCGATCACGACCACGCGCGTATCGCTGCGGCGGGCGGCCCATACCGCGATGCTGCTGAGCGGCCACATCGGCGCGAGCAGCGCATCGGGCCGTTCGCGGGCATAATAATCGGCGAGCGGGCGCGCCGCCTGCCGCAATCGTGGCGCATCGAGCGAAATCAGCCGGAGGCCGGCGGGGATTTCATCGAGCAGCGGCCCTTCCCGGCGGAGCACCACCAGATCGACCCCGTCGCCGAGCGCGAGCAGGCCCGCGGCCAGAGTCAGCGTGACGCGCTCGGCGCCACCCACTTGCAGGTCCGGCAACAGCAGGGCGATGCGGGCCATCAGACGCGCGCCGGGGCGTTCACAGGCCACCCCGCCCGGATGCCGCATCCGGACGCGCCGAACCACCGTGACGGCTGAACTGCCCGATCGCGGCAAGAAGCGACGGCGAGAGACCCAGCGTTTGTCGCGCGTGGCGATTGAGCAGCACGCCCCGGATCGCGGTGACCACCCAGGTCGAGGCGGCGGTGCCGGTGACGCCGAATATCGGCGTGAGGACCGCCGCCGTCGCCACGCCCGCCAGCACCGATGCGATGAATGCCTGGGCGACGATACGCTCATGCCCGGTCATGCTCAGCAGCATGATGTTCGGGCCGATCATGGCCGAGAGCAACTGGTTGCCGCCCAGGATCATCAGCGGCACATAGGCGCCGGCAAAGCCCTGCCCGAAGGCGAAGGGGAGCGCCCATCGTCCCGCGACGGCGAGGACGATCAGCACCGCCGCCACCCCGCCGGTCATGAACAATGTCGATGCCGCCACGATCTGGGCCAGGCGCCGGGTCTCGCCCGCCGCGTGGGCGCCGGCGAGGAAGGGGGCCGTGACGATGTTCTGCAACGAGATCGGCAATTGCAGGATCACCGAACTGGCGATCGCCACCCGCAGCAGCCCGGCATCGGCGATACTCGCGACATAGCTCGCCACCAGCACGGCATAGCTGCCTTCGAGCGCGCGCATCGCCTCCATCAATGTCATCGGAAAGGCCGCGGCAGACCAGGTGCGGAGACGGACGGCACCACCGGACATGGTGAGCGGCAGCCCGCGGAAGAACAGCACGAAGCCGATCAGCGCGATGGTTCCTGCGGCCACCACCTGTGCGCCGATCGCCTGCGATGGCCCCAGCGGCTGCGACCATGCGAGCAATGCGGCGACGAAGACGAGCGGTCGTATCAGCACATCGAGCAACTGGCTGGTGATCACACGCTCGCGTCCCCGCAGCAGTCCGCTGGTCAGCCCGGACAAGGCCAATGCCGGCAACAGCAAAGCTGCCGCGGCGATCGCCGGCCGGATCGGCGGGGCGAGGGGCAGAACATCGTTCGCGAGCCGGAGCCCGCCCGCGAGGAAGAGGGAGGCGCCGGCGACGATCGCGGCGAACCACCAGCCGAGTGCCGCCACCTCGTCCGCCCGGCCGCGCACGCGCGCCGCCGACACTTCCCGTGTCGAGAGCAGGGGCAGACCGAACTGGGCGGGCACCGCGAGCAGCGTGACGATGGCGATCGCCGTGCCATAGACGCCATAGCCGGCCGGCCCCAGCCGGCGCGCCAGCAGCACCCCCACCGCGAAGGTCGCGGCCGTCCCGGCGGCCCAGATGATGCCGCTGGACACGGTGGCAAGGGCAAGGCGCCGGCCCAGATCGGATCGGGTCAGCGCGCGCAGGCGCATCATGGCGTCGACGCCGTCCTTCGGTCAGCCACCACGCACCAGCGTGACGCCGGTGATCTGGGCCTCGACCTCGCTGAACAGATCGCCGGGTGCGCCCACCAGCCGAACCCGCAGCAGCCCGCACCCTGCCGGCACCGTCACCGGCATCGAGAAGGCGCGCAGTTCCAGATCGAGCGGATCAAGCGGCAGGGTCGCCAGCAGGTCGCCCCGCATGCAGCGCACCTCCATGGCGAGCCGCCCGCCGGTGGCGGCGGTGCTGCGCCGCCGGGCGGCCAGTTCGAGCTTGTAGAGACCGGGCGCGGCATCGGTATATTGCTCGGCCAGCATGGTGGCGTCGGTTCCGAAATAGCGCACGTCGAGGGCCGTGGATTGCGGCAGATCGCTCGCGCTCACCATCCGGGCAGTACCGTTGCTGTCGTTGGTCAGCATCCAGTTGAATGGCTCGGCACCGGGCCAGTGGCTGAAATTGCCATCATAGACGCCCTGAATCTGCGTGCGGTAGACCGCCGGCACGAGTTGACGCCACGTCTGATAGGCGCGGGCGCCGTCCCCGGCATCGATCAGCGCCAGGAACACCGCGCGCTGCTCGTCCAGCGCCTGGGCGGGGTTGGGCAGGCGGGACAGCAGCGTCAGCAACGCTTCCGGCGGCGTGCTGTTCTTGGCGGTGTTGAAGAAGTCCGTCTCCCAGAACGGATGCGACGCGAGCTTGTGCGCCAATGCGCTATTGCCGTCCGGCGTGCTGGCGATCGCCGCCAGCACCGTCATGATGGCGGTGATGGAATCGGACTGCAACCGGATCGCCGGGCCGACTTCATCGAGCGCGCGGGGATATTGGCCGGTTCGCACGAAATGATCGAACAGCCAGAAGCGAACCATCGGGATGCGGATGTCGCGGTCGCGCGCCGCCAGCATCAGCCTTTCGGCACGGTCGGTATGGCCCGAATTGGCCGCATCGAGCGCGGCCAGCGCCAGCGGATTCGCAAGCAGCGGCTCCTGCGTCAGCGCGCTGCGGTAGAGCGAACGGGTGGTGTCGTCGATCTCCCCGCTTGCCGCCGCCACACGCCCGCGGGCGAGCGCCTCCAGGGCGGTGCCGCCCGCCGGCCAGGCCTGCACGGCGACCGCAGGGTCGCTCTCCTGGAAATTGCCCTGCACGCCGGCGCGGACGGATATCCAGCCCAGCAGGAGCGCGGCGCCGAGCATCGACCATCGCACCACCGGGCCGGGAACGAAACGGGCATCGTCTGCCATCACGCGATCCGGTCGATATCGAGCTGACGAACCTCGGCATCCTGGCCGTAGCGCGGCGAGCTGCCGGGGGCGTAGCCATAACCGTAGCCATAGCCATAGCCATAACCGTATCCATAACCACCGTTGCGGGGGTTATATTTGGTCAGGATCGCCCCGGCGACATGGCCGTTGGCGGCCATGATCCGGCGCAGCGAACTCAGCACCGACGGACGGCGAACCGCACCGGCTTCGACCACCAGGATCGTCGCATCGCAGATTGCGGACAGCACCGGCACGTCGGCAAAACCCAGCACCGGCGGCGAATCGATCAGCACGATGTCGAAATGCGCCGACAGCTCCGCAATGATCGTGTTGATCCGCGGCGTCGCCAGCAGCTCCGCGGGATTGGGCGGGATCGGGCCGCTCGACAGCAGCGAGAGGTTGGCCAGGGACGTCGCGGCGACATGCTCCATGACGTCGCCGTTAGACAGCAGCAAAGTCGCCAGGCCCATTTCCTCGGGCAGGCTGGTCTTGAACGAAGGCTTGCGCATATCGGCATCGACCAGCACCACGCTGGCGCCGGTGCGTGCGAGATTCTGCGCCAGGGCCAGCGAGCTCGACGATTTGCCTTCGCTCGGCCGCGTGCTCGTCACCAGCGCCGTGCGCGGGAAACTGCTGCCCGCGATGAACTGGATCGAGCTCATCACCGTGTAATAGGCTTCGCTGATCTCCGAACGCTGGTCCTTCAGCTCGTCGACGAAGGTCATGCCCTTGCTGTTCTTGGGCACCACGCCGAGCACCGGGATCTTCAGCTTGTTGATGACATCGTCCGGCGTCTTGATCGTGTCGTCGATGAATTCGATCGCGAAGGCGGTGCCCAGGCCGATCACGAGACCGGCGAGCAGGCCGATCGCCAGATTCTCGAAGACGTTGGGATAATAAGGCGTGCTCGGCCGAACACCGTTGTCGACGATCGCGGCCTGGCTTTCTCCGACACCGCTGGCCGCGCCGATCTCCTTGAAGCGCTGGAGCAGCGCATCATAGATCGAGCGGTTGGTATCGAGATCGCGCTGCAGGATATTATATTGGATGCCGCGATTGCGGAGATCCAGCACGTTCGAGCGATAGGTGTTGACCTGGCTCTGCAGTTCCTGCTCGCGGCCACGAGCGGAGACATAGGCCGAGCGCAACGTATCACGCTGCGCGGAGGCGAGCTTGTGGGTCTCGCTGCTGATCGCGCTGCTGAGCGAGTCCATGCGCTGACGCAGCGCAACCAATTCGGGATAATCGGGGCGATAGGTGCCGAGCTTCTGCTGATAATCGGCCTGAACGCCGGCCAGCTGCCCCCGCAACTGCTGCACCGCCGGATTGCTCTCGGCCGCCGCGCTCGCTGCGGGATCGCCCTGGCGATAGGCCTCCTCCGCTGCGATGCGGTCGCGCGTCGCGGCTGTCAGCGCTTCGTTGTAGGCGACGAGCGACTGGGCGGACAGGGAGTCCTGCGCGGACGCGCTGTCGCCGTCCTTGCCGCCGGCGGCACTGGCGCTGCCGTCGAGCGACAGGATATTCTGCGAACGGGCATAGGCCACGAGCGCACGCTCGCTGCTCTCCAGCTTGCCGCGCGTCGCGTCGAGCCGGCTCTGCAGGAACTGGCGGGCGAACGCGGTGGCGTTATAGCCTCGTTCAAGCGAGGTATCGATGAAGCCCTGCGAGAAAGCGTTGATGATGCGGGCCGCCAATGCCGGGTCCGGATCGTCATAGCCGATCATGATCAGGGTGCTGCCGCGAAGCGGTGTCACCTCGAGATTCTTCATGAGCTTGGCGATGACCGCGCCTTCGCGGGCCTGCCGATTGGGATAGCCCTTCACGAAGGCGTTGTTGTCCGCCAGGTTCAGCGTCCGCATCACCCGCTCGGCGAGCGTCCGGCTGCTCAGCAGACCGATCTGCGTCGCGAGGAACGTCGCCTCGTCGCGCGATACCGGCTGAACGTCGGTATTCTCCTGCTGCTGCATGACCTGCAGCGGCTGGGTATTGATCTGGAGCGTCACCGTGGAACGATAGATCGGCGTCGTCAGCACGGTGACGATGATCGCCACCGCGATCGACGCGATCATGATGCCGACGATCAGCCAGCGCCACTTCATCAGGATGCGCCACGCCTCGTTGACGTCGAAATGATGAGGTGGCTTTTCCACCTGAATGGGGTTGGCGAGGGCGGTGGTGCCCTTGTGCGCCAGCGGCCCTTTCGGGTCTTCCGGACGATCCTGCGGGAAGGTGGCTGTGATGTCGTTCATGATATCGCGTTTGTCCGGAAAAGGCTGCTGCTCGCGATCGGCAATCGCATGGGCGAAGATGCAGTGGCATCGCCCCGCATGGCAAGCGGCAAGGCCGAGCCCTGCGCAACGGGGCCGCGATCAGCTGTCATCGGTTTGTCACCGAAATATCGATCGTCCGTGCGCTCTTGCCCCTCTTCCGCCTCTGCCGGCGCGTGGATTGCCAGTTCGGCATCTCCGCGGACTCGGGCGCGACCATCAGTGAGGCGGCGAGCGCCGCGACGGCCGCGATGGCCGCCGTGCGCAGCGGGTAATCGACAATGGAATGCGCGAAAATGAGGCCGACCGCGATCGAACCGGCACGGGCCAGGGCATCGCCCCGTTCGCGAGCCCAGACCTGGCGGACCAGCGTCAGCCAGAAAATGAATGCCGCGACGATCAGCGCGATACCGGGCAGGCCATGCTCCAGCGCGACTTCGACATAATCGTCATGGGCATGATTGAGATATTCCAGCGACGCGTTTTCGGCATTCTCATATTCGGGATAGACGCGGGTGAAGGTGCCGCCGCCCGATCCGAATGGCAGATAGTGCAGCGAGGCGGCCGCCGTCGTGCGGATCGACTGGTTGCGCATATGGGGGTCGATGCCGCTCAGCTTGTCGCCGAGATCGTTCGATTTGATCGGCACCGCGATCGACGCGATGACACAGACCACACACAGCAGCGTGCCGATCTGCAACACCGGGCGGGGCACCACGCCGCTTTCGCCGCGCAGGAAGATCGCCACGCCTGCGAACAGGGTGGGCGGAAGAAGCATCCAGCCTGCGGCGGACTTCACCACCAGAATGCCGACCGCGATGAGCAGGCCCATGCAGCACGTGATCATCAGGCGGCCGACCTTCGACTCATCCTGCTTGGCATTGCGCTTGGGACTGACCGCCAGCGCGCTCACGAACGGCAGCGTCGTCAGCAGCAATGTGGCGAGGTGATTGCGGTTCGCGAAAAAGCCGACGACGCCGCCGAGATTGGTCACTTCATAGATATAATAAGGGGAGTCGGGCCCCTGCATTCTCTGGAACAGCCCGAGCAGGATCGACAGGATCGCGATCGCGACCAGCGCATAGACGGAAAACAGCCGCCCATAGCCGGACGACGCATAGACCAGCAGAATCATGGCGACGGGAGGGATCAGCGATGCGAGGGCGGACAGCGTGCCGTCTGGCGACAGCGTGACGGGCAGCCACGGTGCGCTCATGCCGAGCAGTGCATAGCCCTGCGCCTCCACGCCGCGCCCGGGCAGCAGCTGCCAGAGAAAAGGCGGCAAGGGCAGCAGCTCGAACAGCAACAACGCCGCCGCCGCGCCGAACAGGCAAAGTAGAAGGCGGGCCGGTCGCGGCAGCACCGGCAACGAGCCGGACAGGACCACCGTCAGGATGCACAATAGCCCGATCAGTTGCAGAGCGCAGTTCGCCAGAAAGCCAGCCGCACTAGCCCCTCCCAGCAGCAGACACAGCGTCAGATAGATGGGTGCCAGATATCGGCTGATCGCGCGCGACAACTATAAAGCTCCAGGCTTGATCCAGGAATGCAACGACGCCGGCACGCCGCTCCGCAGGATCGCTATCGACTGCGGAGCGCTGCAATATCGAAATCAGTAAAAACGATACCGTTCAGATGTCACGGGCTCGTAGGGCGATGACCGTCATGGCCGCTCGTCGCGACGGCAACGCCGACGCCCACCGCCGCGAGACCGCCGAGAGCGATCGCAATATTGGTGGGGCTGCGGAAGACACCCGCGTGCTGGGCGCCACCCTTGGCCGTGCCGCTCGTCGCATTCGACGGCGCGGAAGAATCGCCCGTCTGCGCCGCCATCGCCGGCCCACTGGCCGCGAGAGCCAGAACGGCCCCGAATATCATCATTTTAGCCATTAGAACCCCTCAAATTCTACCGCGCCGCAGCGGTTCCCAGATCGAGCCTAACAGGGCGACACTAAAGCTGCAACACTGCTCTTGACTGTGCGACCCGCAGGACTTGATCGCCATTATATATTCTCAGAAGCGCGTGAAGAGCGCCGCCAGAGGTACTGTCTGCAACAGCGTCGTCCAGAACAGGCTGGTCTGCTTGCCATCGACGACGACGATGTCGTTCGGATAGATCGTCGGATCAGGATCGATGCCGTTGCGGATCGTCGTCAGATCGAAGGCGGCGGCGTTGCGCTCCCCCTTGATCTGGCGAAACACCACGACCTTCTTCGGATTGGCCCCTTGCGAGGTGCCATGGGCCATCGCGATGGTCTTGAGGAGCGTCGTCCTGTTGCCGATCGGGTACAGCCCCGGCGTGCTCACCGAACCGTCGACCGTCACTTCGCGCGCCGCCGCCGCTTTCAGGACCACGGTGACCTGCGGATTCTGAAGATAGCGCGCACCGAGTTTCGCGGTGAGCTCGGCTTGCAGTTCGGCTGCCGTCTTGTCCGCGGCGGGAACCGATCCGATCAACGGCATGCTGAGATTGCCCGCCGCATCGACCGTCCGGTCGCCGGTCAGCGAATCCACGCCGAACACCGTCACCGTGACCACGTCGTCCGTTCCCAGGCGGTAGGTCGTCAGCGAATCGGTGTTCAAGGCCGGATCAGGTGCCGTAAAACTGGATGGATTATAGGCCATATGCCGGTCGCGCTGGGCGCAGCCGGCCAACAACGCCAATGCCATCAACTGCACCAGCCATCGGGTTCCTACGCGCAACCGCCAATCCCCACGCCCCGGACCTGGAATAAGTTCCGGCCCCCGATTTTTGTCTAGGTCAAACCCGATCGCCCGGCAAGTACCGGAGCAGCCATCGGCCTAGAGTTTCGCAGTCGTTGAAAGGAACCAGCGGGCGCTGCCCTCCAGCCCGATCGCAGTCAAAATGCCGCTCTGATACGCGCCCGTATCGATACCGATTCGATTTTCCCGCTCGGCGACGGTTTCGGTGATCGTGTGGCCGTGGACCACCATCGCGCCATGCGCGGCCTGACTCGTCAGGAATTCGTCGCGAATCCAGCGGAGATCGGCGCTGTTCTGCTCGGTGATCGGGACGCCGGGGCGAATGCCGGCATGGACGAACAGATAGTCGCCGATCGCGATCTTCTGTTCGGCGGCATCGAGAAAGGCCAATATGTCGCGAGGAATCCTCTGCTTCAGCAGCAGCGCGAGGTCGTGATAGTTTCCGCCATGGATCTCCTCGTCGGTCAAACCGAAGCTGGCCAGAGTGGTGAGGCCGCCGACCGCCAGAAGAGTGCGGATCGCCCGGCGGTCGCCGCGGCCGGCGAGGATGAACAGCTCCTCATGATTGCCCTTCACGAGGCGCCCCGTGCCCGATGCCAGCAGGTCTCGCGCCACCTGGACCGCACGGGCGGAATCGGGGCCGCGATTGACCAGATCGCCGAGCAGGATCACCGTCTGCCTGGCGGGGCCGCGAGCCGCATGGTCCTGCGCGATCATATCGAGCAAGCGTTCCAGTTCGTCGGCGCAGCCGTGGACATCGCCGATCGCATAGACGCGCTCGCCGGGCGGAATGGCGGGCGCGCTTGTCGGTTCGACATGGCCGGCTTTCCGGCGCAGAAATGATGGTATGCGCACTATGATGTCCGGAACGCTCAGGATGGCGAAACGTGCCGTCCTTCGCGTTCGCGTTTAGGGCCTTTCCGCCACGGAAGAAAGTGGCCGCGGGCAAGCCCCATGAAGCGCGGCTGGCGGCGGGGCCTCAACGGGCACCGAACCCGTTTGAGATGACCCTGAGCGTCTTCAGTGAGATCAGCAGATCGAGCCACGCCGAGAAGTTCTTGATGTAATAGAAATCATATTTGAGCTTGTCCCGAACCGCTTCGAGATCGGTGACATGCCCCTGATTGACCTGCGCCCAGCCCGAAATGCCGGGCCGGATGATGTGGCGATAATGGTAGAAAGGAATATCGCCTTGATACCACTGTGACAAAGGGATGGCTTCCGGGCGAGGGCCGATCCAGCTCATCTCGCCTTTGACGATGTTCCAGATCTGGGGCAGCTCGTCCAGCCGGCTGCGGCGCAGAATATGGCCGATGGCGGTGACGCGCAGATCGCGGTTTGCCGTCATCGCATCGCCGCGTGCGGCTTCGGACCCGGATTTGGCGCGGACATACATGGTCCGGAACTTGACCATTCGGAACGGCACGCCCCGATGCCCCATGCGCTCCTGGACGAAGAAGACAGGCCCCGGCGAGCTGAGTTTCACCAGCATCGCGATCACCAGCAAGGGGATCACAAGAAAGGGCAGGAGGAACACGACGCCGAGCAAGTCGATCGTCCGCTTGATATGGACGTAAGCGAGATTCGGCAGGAGCGAGCCGAAGCTGTTTTCGGAAAGATGGTCCATCGAGACCCGTCCGGTGAGCGACTCCATCAACACCTTGGTGTGATAGACGGCGTGGCCGGTGACGGCCGCCACCGCCAGCATATGGGCCCAGGCGTCGTCATGGTCATGCTGGAGGTCGGCGACGATCACCGCATTGGGATCGCTCGGCACGACCGGGGAGGTCAGCACGACCCAGTCGACATGGGAGGCTTCGCGCATCCGCTCGGTGCGGCCGAACGGCACCAGCCAGAAGCAGCGGCGCACGGTGCGCGCGATGTGCAATGCGGTGCCCAGCGCGATCAGCAAGGAGAGCGCAAAGGAAACCGACAGGAACAGCCGGTTATATTCGAGGCGCGCCAGAAAGAGCCCGGCCAGTACAAGCCCATAGCAGCTGGCGAAAGACGGCAGAATATAGGTGAATGCACGGGTTCCGGGAAAGGAGGATACCCGGCGGACGATCAGTGTCGCGGCGATAATCGCCAATGTGCCCCCGACGATGCTGTAGGTGACGCCGCGACCGGCACGGGTCTCGTCGCCAAGATAGGGCAGCAGCATGAGAGTCGGCAGCAATACGCCACCCAACAGGCCGAGCGCGAGTTGCACTCTCAGCTTGTCGATGACGCTCCCCAAACGCCCTACGACCGGATCGCGCAACATCAGCACGCACCGTTACCCTTCACGAAGCCCCCGGCTTATCCATTCATCGTGTCAACGGCCCGCCATCGGAAAGCCAGGATCTACTTTCGGCTATAATCTGGCTGATATCGGCCGCTGTCTACCTGCTATTTTTAGTTGCGGAATGATTTGCCGATGGCCGGATGGATTGGCGCGCTCCAGATCGCGGGAGACGAGCCACCTATTCCGGTGGACAAGCGACCCATCCTATTGGAAAGACAGAAAAGGCCGATTTGAGGGAATATGCGTTTCGACTTGAAATGAGTTCGTATCAATTGCTGTGCCGCACAAAATTCGCTAAATGCAATTTAATGCAGATCCGTCATCCACGGATCGAGTCGGAATTCGCCGGGGGGCGTCGTGACGGTCAACTCGGATATGGCACGACAGGATATTAAGCACCCTTCGTTCCAGGAGTTGGCGCTCCCCCCTCGTCGCTTGATTCATCGGCTTCAATTGCAGATCCTGCTGTTCGGGCTCGATATCGGCTGCCTGATCGCGGCGGCGGTCATTGCCAGTGTCGCCTGGCCGGGAAACCGTGAATTCTCTACCACGGCGCCGATTATATATGCCTTCGTCCTTTTCTATGTGCTGGCCAGCCTGAACAGCGGCGCGTTCGGCTCGGACGGGTTGGCGAGGCGGAAGAAGGGCGTCGAACTGGCGGTGCGATCGGTGCTGATCGCATGTGCGGGCGTCGTCCTGGCGGCGTTCTTCCTCAAGGCCGGCGAGCAGGTTTCGCGAATGATGCTGCTGATCGGCGGCATGTTGGGAAGTCTTTTCATCGGCGTGGAGCGGGTGCTCTTTCATACCGCCGTGCTCCATCGCTTCGGATCGCAGGTTAATAGCGAAATCCTGGTGGTGGATGGATGCGAATTGTCCTCGCCGCCGGGGGCATTCGTCATCGATGCCGCGTCGATGGGGCTGCGATGCGACCTGTCCGATCCTCTGATGCTCGATCGCATCGGGCGCCTGCTGGCGCCCGCCGACCGGGTGGTGATCGCCTGTCCCGCCGAATTGCGTCGCAAATGGGCGATGGTGTTGAAGGGGGCGAATATCGACGCCGAGATCGTCAGCCCGGAGCTGGGCGAAATCGGTCCGCTTGGAACCGGGCGTTTCGGGGATCATACCACGGTCGTGGTCGCGGCTGGGCCGCTCGATCTGCGCCAGCGCGGGCTCAAGCGCGCGCTCGATCTGGCGCTTGCCGGCTCTGCCTTGCTCCTGCTGTCGCCGCTGCTGCTGCTGGTCGCGATCGCGATCAAGCTGGATAGTGCAGGTGCGATATTGTTTGTCCAGACCCGCGTCGGACGAGGAAACCGTCTGTTCGGCATCTACAAATTCCGCAGTATGCGATCGGAAAGCCTCGATGCACGCGGGCACCGCTCGACCGGCCGGGACGACGAGCGGATCACGCGTGTCGGGCGGATCATCCGTGCCACCAGCATCGATGAACTGCCCCAGCTTCTGAACATCCTGCGGGGCGAGATGAGCTTCGTCGGCCCGCGCCCGCACGCCCTGGGATCGCTCGCCGGCGATCGCCTGTTCTGGGAAATCGACGAGCGCTATTGGCATCGCCATGCCTGCAAGCCGGGACTGACCGGACTGGCGCAGATCCGTGGGTTCCGCGGCGCCACCTTGCTCCAGTCCGATCTCATCAATCGCCTTCAGTCCGATCTGGAATATGTCACCGGCTGGACGGTGCTGCGCGATATCTCGATCCTCATCGCCACGCTGCGTGTGGTCGTCCATCGCAACGCTTATTGACCATCCTCGGCCGGCAAGGCTGGGGACGTTGTCGGAGGGTATTGGGGTCGGAGGGTATTGGGGTCGGAGCGTATTAGGGCGGAAGCGTCGCCGTCGATCGATCGATCCGGACGCGGGATGTCGATCGGTTGAGGCGGATCTGCCGCGAGCGGCCAACCCGACCCTCCCGAAAGCAATGCCGGCGGTCCAAATCGGGCCGGCTCGCGATCAGGCCATATCGAACAGGTCGGTCATGTTCAGATCAAGCCGCTCGATCTGCGCGCGTATCCTTGGCCACTCCACCTGCAGGAACTGCTCGCGAGCCCGACGGCGGAGCCGAACCGAGGCGCCTTGGGCGACGAACATGCCGACGCCACGGCGAACGGTGACGAGCCCATCATCCTGGAAGCTCTGATAGGCCTTCGCGACGGTCAGCGGATTGGCGCCATGCTCGGCGGCCAGCGACCGGACGGACGGCAACGCGTCACCGTCCTTATATCGTCCCTCGAGGATCGCGTCGGCGATCACGTCGCGCAGGCGGATATAGACGGGGCGATCATCATGGGCCATGCCGACGTGCTGTAGTAACACAGCATGGCGGGTCAAGCCGCTTTCGGCATCACCAGCACGAAACGATACTATCGTAGGACGGGCGGGGACGTTCTTCCGCATCCTTGCCGGCCGTGCCGAGGAAGAGGAAGCCCGCAATCCGCCCGCCGGGATGGCCGAGCCCTTCGGCCACCATAGGCGAATAGGCCGCCCAGCCGCTCAGCCAGCCGCCGACGAAGCCTTCCGCATGGGCCGCGGTCAGCATCGCCATGCACGCCGCACCGGCCGAAAGCTCCTGCTCCCACACCGGGATTTTGCTGCCGGGGATCGGCGTCGAGATCACCACCACCAGCGCGGGCGCCTGGCGTGCGAACTGGTTGATCGCCTCGACATCGGGTCGATCCTCGCTGCCATGTTCGCTGCGCCACGCCTGTTGCAGCAAAGTGGCGAATGCATCGCGCCGGTCCTCGCCGATCACCACGAACCGCCAGGGCGCCAGTTTGCCATGATCAGGCACCCGCATTGCGGCGGTGAGGACGCGCTGCATCTGCGCCGTGTTCGGGCCGGGGGCGACGATCTCGCGGGGCTTGCCCGAACGGCGGGTTGCAGCGAGCGTGGCGGGCGTGGACAGATCGTTGAGCATGGCAGCCGATTAGCAAAGTGGACGACGGCCGTCGACAGCGGGGGCGCCACAACGCCGACCGAGGAACGCAATATTCTTTCGCACCTCTTGCCGCCGCCGCCGCCATCGCTAGTCTGCGCGCCATGATCGGTGAGGCGTGAGATGCCCGCCCGCCAGCTATTTCGGAGCCTCAATGGTCCTTCCAGACGCAGACGCCACCTTCGCACCCCAATCCCCCGATGTCGCCCGCACGGACGGCGGCTCATGGTTGGGGCACCCACGTCAGCTTGCCCGGCTCTTCTCGATCGAGGCGTGGGAACGCTTCGGATTCTACGGGATGCGCGGGCTGCTGGTGCTGTATCTCAGCAAATTCTTCCTGCTCAGCGATCACCAGTCCAACGGCATCGTCGGGGGGTATCTCAGCCTGGTCTACCTCACGCCGCTGATCGGCGGCTGGCTGGCGGATCGCTATCTGGGGTCGAAGCGATCGGTGAAGTTCGGCGCGATCGTGATGGCGTTCGGCTATTTCCTGCTCTGCTTCGGCGGGCAGCAGGCCAGGCCCTATGCGACGATCGACGGCACCCGCTACGAGGTCATCCAGAAGCAGAGCGGCTCCGTGCTCGATTCGGGCGACGCCGTGCAGTCGATCGATCGCAACGGCCAGCGCCTGGTGATCCACGGGCTTCCCGATGGCTCTGTCCAGTTGCTCGCCGCCGATGGCCATGTCGCGGACACCATCGCCAAGGGCGCTTTCGGGTCCGGCGCGGATCGCTCGCCCTTCTTCGTCGCGGTGATGCTGATCGCGCTCAGTTTCGTCGTGATCGGCAACGGCTTCTTCAAGCCCAATATCTCCACCATCGTCGGCAGCCTCTACGGGCCGGGCGATCGCCGGCGCGATGCCGGCTTCACCATCTTCTACTGGGGCATCAACCTCGGCTCGATCGGCGGCCAGCTGGTCTGCCCGTTCGTGGTCCAGTATTTCGGCTGGTGGGCGGGTTTCCTCGCCGTCTCGATCGGGCTTCTGGTGGCCTATGCGATGATCCAGTTCGATGGCGGCCGGCTTGCCGGCTATGGCGAACCGCCGGTGAACGAGGGCCCGGATCGCCGGGTGCTGATCTATGCTCTGTCGATCGTGGCGGCGCCGCTGGTGTGGCTGATCTTCAGCAATGTGATGGACACGCCGGAGGCGGCCGCGGGCAGTGGCCTGTGGGGCTATGTCGTGGCGACGCCGTTCCTCGGCAAGGTGCTGTTCGCGACCTTCCTGGCAGCCGTGATCGGCATCCCGATCTGGTCCTGGAAGGCCGGTTCCCGCGCCGAGTTCCAGATGATGGTGGCGGCGATCATCCTCGTCGTGTTCAACGTCACCTTCTGGACCCTGTTCGAGCAGGCGGCGTCCTCGCTCACCCTGTTCGCCGATCGCAACACCACGCTGGAGCTGTTCGGTATCCCGATCTCGGCGCCGAACACGCAGCAGTTCAATCCGATCACGATCATCCTGTTCGCGCCGGTGGTCAGCTGGCTATGGCTGGCCCTGGCGAAGAAGGGGTGGGAGCCCTCGATCCAGGTGAAGTTCGGGCTGGCGCTGATCCTCGTCGGGCTGGGCTTCGTGGTGCTGGCGTCGAGCGGTTCCTTCGCCGGCGATGATTTCCGGGTGTCGCTGTGGTGGCTGGTGCTCACCTATTTCCTCCACTCGATCGCCGAGCTGTTCATCTCGCCGGTCGGGCTGTCGATGATCACCAAGCTGTCGATCGCGCGGGTGGTAGGCATGATGATGGGCGTGTGGTTCCTGTCGATCTCGATCGGCGAATATCTGGCCGGCGCCGCCGCCCAGGCCGCATCGGTGCAGACCATCGGCGGGCAGGTGACCAACCCGGAACTCAGCCTGCACACCTATCTCGGCACTTTCCTGACCGGCGGTGAACTGACGATCGGTGCCGGCATCCTGCTGTTGGCGTTGACGCCGGTGCTCAAGCGCCTGATGCATGGCGTTTCCTAACAGGGTCGGAATGGCGATCACGGCGGGGGCTCTGGCCGCCGCCGCGCCGCCGCCGCCGATGCCGCCCATGCCGGTCGATCCCGAACTGGCCGCATCGCTACAGGCCCTGGCGGCCAAGGATTTGCGGGTGGCGACGGTCGCCTATCGGCTGCAGACCGGTGGGCGGGCGCATTGCCCCAGACACACCCGCCTGTCCGGGCTGGTCGTGCAGGATGCCTCGCAATATCGCGCGGATCTCCGCCCGGCGGTGGCGCAGCTCTTCGGGCTGACGGATCTGCCGACGGTGACGGCGGTGGTGCCCGACAGCGCCGGTGCGGGGGCCGGCATCCAGGTGGGCGACGGGATCCTGTTGATGAACGGGCAGAGGCTCGCGGACGAATTGCCCGGGGTGACGAAGCGCAGCGCCGATGGCAGCCGCTTCTCGGCCTTGCTCGACAGGCTGGACACGGCGTTTGCGGCAGGCCCGGTGACGCTGGAACTACGCCGTGACGGCCAGCCGCTGACGGTGACGGTGAACGGGGCGGATGCCTGCCGATCGGCGGTCCAGCTCGATCTGTCCGGCGCCCGCAACGCCAGCGCGGACGGCCGCATCGTCAGCGTCTCGCAAGGCGTGCTCGATTTCACCCGCGACGATGACGAACTGGCCTTCGTGATCGGTCATGAGCTGTCCCACAATATTCTCGGCCACCGGGATTTTCTCGATACCGCGCATGTCAGCGACGGCGTGCTGCGCGGGATCGGGCGCAATGGCGCGCGGATCCGCGACACCGAGCGCCAGGCGGATTATTTCGGCGTCTATCTGACCGCCTGGGCCGGGTATGATCCTCATGCGGCGGCCCGGTTCTGGAAGCGGATGGCCCATGCCGATCCGCTGGGCGGGCTGTTCTCCGACGGCACCCATCCCGGCAATGGCGCACGGGTGCGCGATCTGGAGCGTGCCGCCGATGAGATCGATGCGAAGCGGGCCGCCGGACAGCCGCTCGATCCGCATTACCAGCGGAAGCGGTGATATCCGCCTGCTCGCCGGCCTATGTGCGTGGGAGGCGCCGGCCGTCAGAAAGCGCTGTCGAACCACAGGTAGAAGAACTCCGCGATCGGCACCGCAGCGACCAGCAACGCCAGCAGCATCTTGTGGCGGTATTGCGCCCGGCTCCGCCACGCCCGCGCATCCCGCGCCTTGCGGAGATCCTGATGGATGCGCGCGACGAGGATATCCAGATCGCCGGTCGGCGGCGGAGCCTCGCTGGAGTCGCTGGTCTTCATCGCGGGACGTTATCGCACCACGAAGCCATCGGTTCCATGGCCGGAATGCGACGGAGAGACGGTCCAGATGCAGGCAAAGACCTGCGCGATCTGACGTCAGCGCGGCGCAGCGGCGCGGCGTAGCCGGTCGTTGATCGCCATGCCGAGGCCGCCGTGCGGGATCGGCGCGATCGCGATGCCGGTCGAGGAAACGGCATCGGCGCGATGGAGCGCGTCGAACAGCCGGGCGGCAGCCTCCACCAGATCGCCTGACGCCGACAGGGTGTCGTCGCCGGCCACGGCGCCGAAGCCGATTAGCCATTCCCCGGCGCGACGCTCGCGGGCGTCGAGGCGAACTGGCTTGCCCGGCGCATAATGGCTGGAAAGCTGGCCGGGCGCCTCGATCGCGCCATTCTCCACCAGCATCACCGGCAGGCCCGATGCCTGTTCGAGTGCCGGGGCGTCGATCGGGCCGGGGCGGAGCAGGCGCAGCCGTTCGGGCTCGACCGCGACGATGGTGGATTCGAGGCCGTGCCGGGTCGGCCCGCCGTCGAGGATCAGGGGCACCCGATCCCCCAGCGAGGCGGAGACATGCTCCGCGCGCGTCGCGCTGATCCTGCCGCTGGCATTGGCGGACGGCGCGGCCAGCGGGACGCCGGCCGCCTCGATCAACGCCCGCATCGCCGGGTGGGAGGGCATCCGGATCGCGATGGTCGCAAGGCCGGCCATGACCAGCGCGGCGATCGGCGAGCCGGTGCGGGACGGCAGCACCATGGTCAGCGGGCCGGGCCAGAACGCCCTGGCCAGGCGGTGGGCGGCCGGCGGGAGCATGGCGAACGCATCGGCATCGGCCATGCTGCCGACATGGACGATCAGCGGATTGAACGAGGGGCGCCCCTTGGCCGCATAGATGCGCGCGACCGCCTCGCCATCGGTGGCATCGGCGGCCAGGCCGTAAACGGTCTCGCTCGGCACCGCGACCAATTGGCCGGCGCGGATCAGGGCCGCGGCCTGCGCGATGGCGCGGTCTTCGATGGGCAGGATCATGTCCTGCCCGCTACCGCACGCGCCGACGCTCCGCAATGATCGGCTGGAGGGGGTGGAACGGGCAGCGGATGCCGGTGTAAGAGGTCGTCCATTGACGAGGAGCGAGCATGGCGCGCAAATATTTCGGCACGGACGGCATTCGCGGGCGCACCAACGAAGCGCCGATGACGGCGGAACTGGCGATGAAGGTCGGCCAGGCGGCGGGCGCGCATTTCCTGCGCGGCGAACATCGCCATCGCGTGGTGATCGGCAAGGATACCCGCCTGTCCGGCTATATGATGGAATCGGCGCTGGTCGCCGGGTTCACCTCGGTCGGGATGGACGTCATCCTGTTCGGCCCGATCCCGACGCCGGCGGTGGCGATGCTCGCCAAGGCGATGCGCGCGGATATCGGCGTGATGATCTCGGCGAGCCACAATCCCTATCAGGATAATGGCATCAAGCTGTTCGGGCCGGACGGCTACAAGCTGTCCGACGAGGACGAACTGGCGATCGAGAAGGCGCTCGACAAGCCGCCCCGTCTCGCCTCGGCCGAGGAGATCGGCCGCGCCCAGCGCATCGAAGACGCGCGTGGCCGCTATATCCATGCGGTGAAGGCGACCTTCCCCGAAAATCTGCGACTGGACGGCCTCCGCGTCGTGGTCGATTGCGCGAACGGCGCGGCCTACAGCGTGGCTCCTGCCGCCCTGTGGGAGCTGGGAGCCGACGTGATCGCGATCGGTATCACCCCGGACGGCACCAATGTGAATGATGGCGTGGGATCCACCGCGCCCGAGGCCCTGCAGAAGAAGGTGTTGGAGACGCGCGCCGATATCGGCATCGCGCTCGATGGCGATGCGGATCGGCTGATCATCGTCGATGAGAAGGGCAAGATCATCGACGGCGATCAGATCATGGCCCTGATCGCGACCAGCTGGCAGCGCCGCGGCCTGCTGAAGGGCGGCGGCATCGTGGCGACGGTGATGTCCAACCTCGGTCTCGAGCGCTATCTGGCCGCCGCCGGCCTCAGCCTCCATCGCACCGCCGTCGGCGATCGCTATGTGCTGGAGGCGATGCGCCGCGATGGCTTCAATGTCGGCGGCGAGCAATCGGGGCATATGATCCTTTCGGATTATGCGACCACCGGGGACGGGTTGCTCGCCGCTTTGCAGGTGCTGGCCGAGCTGGTCGAGATCGGGCGGCCGGCGTCCCGGCTGCTCGCCTGTTTCGAGCCCTTGCCGCAGAAGCTCCAGAATGTCCGCTTCAAGAGCGGACAGCCGCTCGAGACGGACGGCGTCAAGGCGGCGATCGCAGCGGCCGAGCAGAAGCTCGCCGGCACCGGTCGGCTGGTCATCCGCAAGTCGGGCACCGAGCCGCTGATCCGGGTGATGGCCGAAGGGGAAGATCCCGCGCTCGTCGCGCTGGTGGTCGAGGATATCTGCGAAGCCGTGCGGCGCGCTGTCTGATGCTGGAGATGCGCCCCGATTGCGAACGCTGCGGCATCGACCTGCCCGCCGACGACGGCGGTGCGTTCATCTGTTCGCTCGAATGCACCTTTTGCAGCCCCTGCGCCGAAGCACTGGACGAACGCTGCCCCAATTGCGGCGGCGAGTTGCTCGACCGGCCGACCCGCGTCGGCAAGACGCTGAAGGCCTATCCCGCCTCCACCGCCCGCCAGCATCCGGCGTGACCATCTCGCGCATTCTCGTCATCGCCGGATCGGACAGCAGCGGCGGTGCGGGAATCCAGGCGGATATCAAGACGATCACCGCCTTTGGTGGCCATGCGATGACCGCTGTCACCGCGATCACCGCGCAGAATACGCTTGGCGTGGCCGCCATGCAGCGGATGGAGCCTGCCCTAGTGGTGGCGCAGATCGACGCGGTGCTGTCCGACATCGGCGCCGATGCGATCAAGATCGGCATGATCGGATCGGCGCCGATCGCCGAGGCGGTTGCCGATCGGCTCGCCATGGCCGACGCGCGGATGCCTTTGGTGTTCGATCCGGTGATGATCGCGACCAGTGGCGCGATGCTTGCCGATGACGCCGCCATCGCCGCGTTCGAGCGGCTGATGGCGATGGCGACGCTGATCACGCCCAACCTGCCCGAACTGGCCCTGTTGTCACCGGAAGGGGCGGAGGCATTGGCGGCGCGAACGGGGGCGGCGGTGCTCGCCAAGGGCGGTCATGGCGAGGGCGATCGTCTCGTCGACCGCCTCGTTCACCCCGATGGATCGACCGAGACGTGGATCGACGATCGCATCGAGACCCGCCACACCCATGGCACGGGCTGCACCTTGGCCAGCGCGATCGCGACCGGCCTCGGCAAAGGGGACGGGCTGGATCAGGCGGTGGCGGCGGCGAGGCGGCATGTTCGCGCGGCCATCCTCGCGGCACCGGGGCTGGGGAGGGGCAGCGGCCCGCTTGGCATGCCGCAGCGCTGATAGTGCGGCGCGGCCAGCCGCCGGCGATCGATCCGCATTTCTGTCATGCAAGAGTAAAAAGCCGGGCGATGTCGATGACATTGCCCGGCTTTTCGTTGGCGTGCCGGATCGATCCGTTATTGGCCGACAAGATCGATCGTGGTCGGCTGGCCCGACAGCGGCACAGAATAGCCGCCCCGTTCCAGCGCTGCGCCCGGCAGCGCATAGGCCTTGGCACCGGCCGTGGTGGTTTCGAGGAAGACGCGCGCCTGCGGCGTCGTGGCATCGGCAGGATCGAGCGTCAGCATGATCTTGCCGGTGGCCGGCGCATAGTCGGCGCTGGCGATCTTGCCGGCTTCCAGCGTGATCCACAGCCCGGCCGGCGCGATGAACAGCCGGCTGCGCGCGCCGTCCTTGGGCACGATATGCTCGACGCCGGTCGCCTCGCTGAGATTGCCGCCGAAGCCGAGCCAGCCGAGCGTCGGATCCTTCACCAGATAGGTCGCGGCGGCATAGGCATGGCCGAAGAAGCCCATGCCGTAATCGCCGGTATAGCTGTCCCACTTCATCATGTCGGGCCAGCTGTGGAAAGCGGCCGAGCTGAAGCCGCTCTGGTCGATATTGGTGATCCCGCCCATCATTCCGCCATAGGCGACGCGCAGCAGGTGCAGATCGGCCGGATCGTGGCGATAGGCGTCGAACAAGGGCACGGCGTTGAGGGTCGAGCCATAATGGTGGATCTGCCGCTCGATCCGCGAGACCTTGCCGCCATAGAGGAAATCCCAATAGCGGCGGGCATCGCCATTATAGCCCCAGCTCGGGATCGTCGGATCATAGCCGAGGATCGCGTCGCGGGTCTCGTCGGCCTGCTTGTCATAGCCGAAATAGCGCATCCAGGCATAGACTTCGGGCTGGCCGGTCGAATCCCACGCCATCTCGCTGCCGAACGGATAGGCCAGCGTCTTCCAATGATCGGCGCGGCCCTTCATCTGGGCCTCCATCTTCGTCGCCTCGCCGGTCATCCCCTCGCGCTTCAGATCCTTCAGGATATCGACGAAGACGTCGCCCTCCATCAGGCCGAACTGGGTGTAATAAGGCGCATCGCGCATCATCGCATCGACAGTGATGGTGGCATGGTCGAGATACCAGCGCCAATCATGCGCGGTCACCAGCCCCGGATGGTTGCGGGCGAGGCGGTACAGCACCCAATAGCCGATCGCGACGTGCGGATAGTTGTAGGCGCGGCCGAGATCGCCGGCATCCTTCTTGGACCAGCTCGTCCAGTTCTTCCAATTCTCGGTCGGGTCGTAATAGCCGGGATGCTCGCTGGGCTCGTAATAGAAGATGCTCTTCTTCACGCCGCCGGCATGCTCGCCATCCTTGACCTGAAGCGTGCCGAGCACGGTCTCGTCGATCAGTCGTTCCAGCTTGGCGACCTCGGCCGGATCGGGATTGTCGAGCTGCTTGGAGATCGCCGCCACCCAGCTGCCGGCGCCGCCTTCGTCGCTCATCCCCGAGATCCACACGCGCGGTTCCTGCGTCACGATCTTGTCGGCGTCGCGATCATAGGTGAGGATCGCCGGCGAGCGGTGAAACGGATCGCTCTTGTCGTCATACCATTGCTTGGTCGTGGCGAAATGGCCGAGATCGGCCATCGTCTGCTCCAGCGGCTTGGTGACGAAGTAGCTGATCGTCTGCACCGAACCATCGACGTAGGTGATGGTTAGGCGCGAGCGCCCCCATTGCCGCCCGCGAACGCTGTAGCGGGCATAGCCGTTGATGCTGCCGTCCGCCGTGGCGACGAGCGCGCCATCGGGATAGCTGGCGATGCTGGCGACGCGCTGCGGGCTCTTGAGGAACAAAGTCGCGTCGAGGTCCATCGGCACGACATAGCCGGGGATGCCGATTGCGACCGGCCGCTTCTGCGCGACCAGTGTATCCTCGATCTTTTCGATCGCGGGAGACTGGACGAAGCGCAGGCCGATGGTGCGATGCTCGCCGGGCGCGAGGGTGAAGCTGGTCGGTGTGTTCCACTGCTCGCCGGCCTTGCTCCACTCCTTGTCGGCGAAGCCCTTGCTGGCCACCGTCCAGTCGTAGAAGCCTTCGGATGTCTGGTCGCGCGGGCTGCGATCGGAGAAAATGTTGGGAGCATGGCCGCGATAGGCGACGTCGATCGGGCGATAGGCCTCGAGCGGGGTGTCCTTCTCCGGCAACACCAGCAGGCTCGGCCCCTTGCCGTTGAGGCGCGTAACCTGGAGATAGCCGGCGTCGCGGCCGATATAGGGATCGGTGAAGCTCGCCTCGGTGTGGGCCTGTTCCAGTGTGCGATCGCTGATGATGTTGTCGAACACCATCGGCATACCGAGCGCGCCGATCTCGACCGGCGCCTTGGAGCGGTTGATCAGCGTGAAGCGGAGGGCGGGCACGCCGCCCTCGTTGACCCAGCGCCGCTCGACGGTGAGCGGGATGCCCGCGCCCATGCTGGCGGTGATGTCGGCGGCGGCGAGCAGCTTGCCACCACTCTTCAGGGCGGCGATCGGCTTGCGGAGATGGGCCGAGGCGAAATCCTGCCAGTCGCCACCGGCGGTACGCAGCCGCAGGTTGAGATCGCCGATATGGACATAGCCGTCCGCCTGCCGTTCCGCCTCGCGCGCGCCGGGCACGAAATCGAAGGCGGGCTCGCCGGCGGGGGACAGGCGCGCGAGCGTCTGGGTGTCCTGCCGCAGGGCCAGAACGAAATTGCCGACCTTGAACGATGTCGTCCGGATCGGGGGATAGCTCGGCTTCTTCGGCTGGGCCTCCTGCGCGGAGGCGGCCGGCAGGACGGGCAGCGTCGAGACGGTCGCGATCGCCAAGGCGATGGGGAAGAGCGCGCGGGATGTCATCTTGTGCGGGGACATGGTGATCTCAGCGATTGGAAGTGGGAGAAGGGGCGGCCTGCCCCGCGGCGTCGATCTCGGCCTGGCTCGGCGGCGTCTCGTCGAACAGGTTCTGGACGAAATAATTTCTGAACTTGCGCCAGAAATAGGGCGGCATCGCGCAATGGCTGGCATTGGGCAGGATCACGACATCGACGTCGCGGCCGGCATCGATCAGCGCCTTTTCCAGCCGATAGGCCTCGGTGACGGGCACATTGTCGTCGATGTCGCCGTGGACGATCATCAACTTGCCCTTGAGCTGGCCGGCGACCGACATGTTGGACACGCGATCCCACGTCGCCGGATCGGCATCGCCCATCGTCACCTCGGGCCACCAGGCCTTGTCGAGCCGGAGATCCTGATTGCCCGACGTCGCCACCGCGACCTTGAAGAAGTCGGGGCGGCGCAGGATGAAGCGCGCGGCGTCGTAGCCGCCGGCCGAGCAGCCATAGACGCCGGCCTTGTCGGTATCCATGTACGGATAGCGCGCCGCCATCTGGCGCATCATCGCGATATGATCGTCGAGCCCGACTTCGCCCATGTTGCGATAGGCGGGAAGGCGGAAGGCCTGGCCGCGATCGGAGGTGCCCCGCGCATCGATCATCACCACGATCGCGCCGAGCTGGGCGACGCTGTTGGCATCCTGCCGGATCGCGCGGGACCAGCCGGTCGGCACGATCGACATGGTCGGGCCGGTATAGACCTCATCGATCATCGGATAATGCTGCGCCGGATCGAAATGGGCCGGGCGGAAGATCATGCCGTAGAGCGGGGTCTTGCCGTCGGCGGCGACGCCCTGGAAGGGCTCGGGCAGGGTGAAACCGGAGGCGAGCAGGGCGCGGGCATCGGCCTTGCCCAGCCGGCTGACGATGTGGCCGTCGCTGAGGTCGCGCAGCACCGTCTCGGGCGGCGTGGTCGGGCTCGACATCACGTCGATGCCCCAGCGGCCGTCGTCCGACAGAGTGACGTGGTGATCGAGCGGTTCGGGGGTCAGCAGGGTCGGCGTGCCGCCCTCGGTCGAAATCCGGTACAGGCCGAGCCAATAGGGGTTCCAGCCCGGCTCGCGGCCGGCGCCGGTGAGCAGGATCGACTGGCGGTCGGCATCGACCCGTTCGACCGAACGGACTTCCCACGCGCCATGGGTGAGCGCGGTGCCGCCATCGGGCGCGTCGGGCTTGACCAGATAGAGCTGGGCCCAGCCCGAACGCTCCGAGATCACCAGTTCGCCGCCCAGCTCGGGGGCGGGCTGGAGCGAGGTCGCGGTGATCGTCACCAGCGGCTTGTCGGTCTCGCGCGCCACGACCCTGGCGGCGCCGGTCGCCGGATCGATGTCATAGGCGTCGATCTGGCCATAGCCACGCGCGGTCCAGTTGGCGCGGGCGCGATCGCCGATCCATTCCATGTCCGGCGCCGCCGGATAGAGCAAAGCTTCCGCCGGCATCGCGACCGGGACGATCTTGGCGGCGCCGCGCGCGAAGGCGGCGGGGACATCGATGATCAGCCGGGTCGCCATCGGCAGTTTCTCGGCGCCGGCGAGCGGATAGACGTAGCTGAAGCTGCGCGGATAGAAGCTGCCCGGTGGATTCTGCTGCGTCATCGTCAGCCGCTTCACCTCGCGCGTGTCGAGCCGCCAGGTGAAGATCCGCTTGCTGTCCGGCGACCAGGCGAGCGAGACCGGCTGGACCGGATCCTCGGTGCCCTGCTTCAGGATATCGGCGAGTTGGGAAATGTTGCGGCCATAAGGCTGGTCCCGCGTGCCGTCGGTGGTCAGGGGGAGCTCGCGGCCCGATGCCGTATCGATCGCGACGAGATTGAAGTTGCGCGCGACGATGCGATAGCGACCATCGGGCGAAAGCCCGTCGGCCGGCTCCGCGGCGAGATCCGCTCCGGCGGTCAGGGTCTTGCCCTGACTCAGCGTCCAATGCTTTTGCCACGAGAAGGTGAGGGTGCCGCGTGCGGGATCGACCTTGGCATCGTCGAGCGCGAATTCCGTGGCGCGGACGGGGTGGCCGAGCTGCTGCGCCAGCAATTGGGCGAGCCTGCCGTCCTCGATGATGGCGCTGCCGGTGTTCGTGGCGATGTCGAAATAGCGGATCATGCGATGGCCGTCCGGGCCGCTACGGTAGAGGATGCCCTTGCCATCCGCCGTGAAGCTGGCCCGCAGGTCCGCATCGGTAACGAGCCCCGTCGTGATGCCATGGAGATACGCGTCGGCCAGATGGTAGCGATCGAGCATCGTCAGGGCCGCCGGCGCACTGCCGGCCGCCGATGCCGCCCCCGCCCCGAAGCCGGCGATCGCCAGCGCGATGGCGAGCGACGACGATGCCAAGCGGCGAACACGCTTGGCCGCGACATCGGACGGGGTGTGATGGAGAGTGCGCATGACAGCCTTACATCAGTCGCCGCCGGACTGGTCAAGGATATTATACGGTATATTATGTGTTGAATTCTATTCGAGGATGGCTTCAAACCCGCTTTGAATTGTCGGATTGACCTTCCGGCGCCAATTGCATAATCGTATACGGTATCTAGTTGGGACGATGAACATGATCGAGAGCAATCGCCGCGAATGGATGATGGGTGGAGCGGTCATCGCTCTTGCCGGGGCGTCGGGCAACGCATTGGCCAACGCTTCTTCCTCTTCGGGGTTGCTGCCTCGTTCGGCCAAGCCGCTGCCCTTGTCTGCAGTGCGACTGCGGCCATCGGATTATGCCACCGCCGTGGAGGTCAACCGCGCCTATCTGCTGCGACTGAGCGCCGACCGGCTGCTGCACAATTTCCGCAAATATGCCGGTCTCCAGCCCAAGGCGGAGATTTATGGTGGCTGGGAGGGCGATACCATCGCCGGCCATACGCTCGGCCATTATATGTCGGCGCTGGTGCTGATGTACGAGCAGACCGGTGACGCCGATTGCCGCAAGCGGGCGGACTATATCGTCGATGAGCTGGCCGTCGCCCAGCAGGCGCGCGGCAACGGCTATATCGGCGCGATGCAGCGCAAGCGGAAGGACGCCACCGTCGTCGACGCGATCGAGATCTTCCCGGAGATCATGAAGGGCGACATCCGGTCGGGCGGCTTCGATCTCAACGGTGCCTGGTCGCCGCTCTACACCGTCCACAAGCTCTATGCCGGCCTGCTCGATATCCATGGCAGCTGGGGCAACCCCAAGGCGCTGGCGGTGCTGATCGCCTTTGCCGGCTATTTCGAGCCGGTGTTCGCCGCGCTCGACGATGCGCAGATGCAGGAGATGCTGAGCTGCGAATATGGCGGCCTCAACGAGAGCTATGCCGAACTCTACGCCCGCACCGGCGATCGCAAGTGGCTGGCGACCGCGCAGCGCATCTATGATCGCAAGGTGCTCGATCCGCTGGAGGCCGGGCAGGACAAGCTCGCCAATTTCCACGCCAACACCCAGGTGCCCAAGCTGATCGGGCTCGCCCGCATCTACGAGCTGACCAACCAGCCCGCGCCCAAGGCCGGGGCCGGCTTCTTCTGGCAGGCGGTGACGCAGCATCACAGCTATGTGATCGGCGGCAACGCGGATCGGGAATATTTCTCCGAGCCGGACACCATTGCCGACCATATCACCGAACAGACCTGCGAGCATTGCAACAGCTATAACATGCTCAAGCTCACCGAGCATCTCTACGGCTGGAACCCGGACGGCGCGCTGTTCGACTATTATGAGCGCACCCACCTCAACCACATCATGGCGGCGCAGGATCCCAAGACCGCCGGCTTTACCTACATGACCCCGCTGATGACCGGCGCGGTGCGCGGCTATTCGACGCCGGACGACGATGCCTTCTGGTGCTGCGTCGGCACCGGCATGGAGAGCCATTCCAAGCATGGCGCGGCGATCTTCTGGGAAGGCGGCAACGCGCTGCTGGTCAATCTTTACATCCCGTCGGAAGTCCACTGGAAGGCGCGGGGCGCCGATCTGGTGCTGGACACCCGCTACCCGTTCGAGCCGCAATCGCGGCTGACGCTGACGACGCTGGCCAAGCCCGGCCGCTTCCCGATCGCGCTGCGCGTGCCGGGCTGGGCGAACGGCAAGGCGGTGCTCACCGTCAACGGCAAGCCGGTGCTGCCGACGTTCGCGCAGGGCTATGCGATCCTCGAGCGCAAGTGGAAGCAGGGCGATGTCGTCACCATCGACCTGCCGCTCGAACTGCGGACGGAGGCCGCGGCCGGCGACCCCGACACCATCGCGATCCTGCGCGGGCCGATGGTGCTGGCTGCCGATCTCGGCACCACCGACGGCGACTGGAACAAGCCCGATCCGGCGATGGTCGGCGACGATGTGCTGAGCGCCTTCTCGGCGACCGATGCGGCCGCCGGCACCTATGCGACGCACGGCGTGATCCGCCCGGCGGACCTGACCTTCGTGCCCTTCTATCGCCAGTATGAGCGGCGCAGCGCGGTCTATTTCAAGCATTTCACCGAGGCGAGCTGGAAGACCGAGGAGGCCGCCTATGTCGCCGATCAGGCGCGGCTCAAGGATATCGCCGCGCGGTCGGTCGATGCCGTCCATCTCGGCGAGATGCAGCAGGAGCATGACCACAAGCTGACCTCGGACATCTCCTATCCGGTCACCTATCGCGGCCGGAACGGGCGCGATGCCCGCTCGGGCGGCTATTTCGCCTTCGAAATGAAGACCAAGCCCGGGCCGCTGATCTTGCAGGCGACCTATTGGGGTGGTGAGCGTGGCAACCGGTTCGACATCCTGGTCGATGACGTGAAGGTCGCCACCCAGACGCTGCACGACGACAAGCCAGGCAAGTTCTTCGACATCGAATATCCGCTGCCGGAGGCGCTGACGCGGGGCAAGAGCGTGCTGCGGGTCAAGTTCCTGCCGCATGATCGCAGCACCGCGGGCCCGGTCTTCGGTGTCGTTCTGTTCACCGCGAAGCCGGGAGCGACCGCGTGACGGTGGCGGAAGCGGCGATGGTGGTCGATACGGACGTGACGATGACGCTGGACGAGGTGCGGGCACTCGCCCGTGCCGTCCTGACCGAACAGGGCCTCGCCGCCGACCATGCCGAGGCGGTGGCCGAGACGATGGTGGCCGGCGAGCGGGACGGCTGCACATCCCACGGTCTCTATCGGTTGCTGGTCGCGGCGCGGAGCCTGGCGGCGGGCGTCGTGGCGCCCAACGCGCTGCCTTTGGCCGAACCGAGCGGCAAGGCGATCGTCCGGATCAATGGCGGGGGCGGCTTCGCTCAACTGGCGTTCGAGACCGGCAAGCCGGCGCTGATCGCGGCCGCCCGCCAATTCGGCATCGCGGCGCTGGCGCTCAACAATGTCGTCCACTTCGCTGCGCTGTGGCCCGAGGTCGAGGCGCTGGCGGGCGAGGGGCTGGTCGCCCTGGCCTTCACCCCTAGCCATGGCTGGGTCGCCCCGGCAGGCGGCACCAAGCCGGTGTTCGGCACCAACCCGATCGCCTTTGGCTGGCCGCGCCCGGGCCGCGATCCGTTCGTGTTCGACTTCGCGACCAGCGCGGTGGCGCGCGGCGAGATCGAGCTGCACCGCCGCGCCGGCAAGGCGATCCCTGACGATTGGGGCTATGATGCCGACGGCCAGCCCAGCACCGACGCCAAGGCGGTGCTGGATGGTGCGATGCGGACCTTCGGGGGGCACAAGGGCTCGGCGCTGGCCGCGATGGTGGAATTGCTCGCTGGCCCGCTGATCGGCGATCTCACCAGCCAGGAATCGATGGCGCATGATGCCGGCCGGGGTGGATCACCGCTCGGCGGCGAATTGATCATCGCGATCGACCCCGCCGGTTTCCTGGGCGACGAGGTCGGCACGCATCTGGCACGCGCGGAAAAGATGTTTGCCGCGATCGAAGGGCAGGGCGCCCGTCTTCCGTCGCAGCGGCGCTATGCCGCGCGGGCGATCAGCCTGCGCGATGGCGTCCGGGTTTCGGCCCGGCTGCTCGCCGATATCGAATTATTGAGGAAAAAGGCATGACCGCCCAATTACGTGTTTCGCTGATGATGGGATTGCTGATGGCCGGCACCGTTCCGATTTTGCCCGTCGCCACGGCCGCCGAAGCCGCCACGGTGTCGAGTTCCGCCGCAGCACGTTTCAAGGCGATCGCAAGCGCCGAATATAGCTGGCGGCAGACGATGCAGGCGCCGGACGAGGATTCGCCCAAGGGCACGCCGCTCCATCTGCCCGACGTGGGGCCGAAGGCGCAGGCCGAGAAACTGGCGCGCTGGACCCAGGTTTCGCAACAGCTCGCTGCCATTCCGCAATCCCAGCTGAGCACCGAGGATCGCGTCAACTTCGCGGTCTATCAGGGCCAGATCGACGCGCTGCTCGCGTCGCAGCGTTATCGGGATTACGAAAAGCCGTTCAACGCCGACAGCAGCTTCTGGGGCGATATCGCCGAATGGCCGCGCGGCGTGTTCAAGACGGAAGAGGATTATCGCAGCTACATCGCGATGCTGCGCGAAATCCCGCGCTATTATGACGAGCAGATCGTCAACATGCGTGCCGGCCTCGCGCGCGGATTCACCGCGCCGCAGATCACGCTGGTCGGCCGGGATGTCGGCCTGGCGGCTGTAGCGGACACGAAATCGCCGGAAGATTCGGCCTTCTATGCGCCGTTCAAGACGCGGCCGGCGACGATCTCGGCGGCCGATCAGGCCGATCTGCGCCGGCAGGCGCTACAGGCGATCGGCGATGCGGTGGTGCCGGCCCACGCCAAGCTGCTGCATTTCATGCGCGACGAATATTTCCCCAAGGCAAGGACCAGCATCGACGCCTATGCGCTGCCGGACGGCAAGGCCTATTACCGCTCCAAGATCCGCGAGTTCGTCACCGAGGACAAGTCGCCCGAGGAAATCCACCAGCTCGGCGTCGCCGAAGTCGCGCGGATCCGGGGGCAGATGCTCGACGTGATGAAGCAGGTCGGCTTCCAGGGCGATCTGCCGGCTTTCCTGACCTTCCTGCGCACCGATCCGCGCTTCTACGCCAAGACCCCGCAGGATCTGCTCGATCGCGCCGCGTGGATCGCCAAGACCTTCGACGGCAAGGCCTCCGAGTGGTTCGGGCATCTCCCGCGCAGCCGCTTCGCGATCAAGCCGGTGCCGGCGGACCTCGCCCCCTTCTATACCGGCGGGCGCGGCGGGCCGGGCATCTATCTGGTCAACACCTACAACCTGCCGTCCCGCCCACTTTATTCGCTGACCGCGCTGACGCTGCACGAAAGCGCGCCCGGCCATGCCTTCCAGATGCCGCTGGCGGCCGAGAACAAGGATCTCCCGGATTTCCGTCGCAGCGAATATCTCTCGGCCTATGGCGAGGGCTGGGCGGTCTATTGCGAGGCGCTCGGCGAGGATATGGGGATGTACGACACGCCCTATGATCGCTTCGGAATGCTCAGCTACCAGATGTGGCGCGCGGCGCGTCTGGTCGTCGATACCGGCATCCACACCGAGGGCTGGACGCGCCAGCAGGCGCAGCAATATCTCCACGACAACACCGCCATGGCCGATCATGAGATCGAGACCGAGGTGGACCGCTACATCGCCTGGCCGGGGCAGGCCCTGTCTTATTATATGGGCGAGCAGGCGATCCTGAACGCGCGCCACCGCGCCGAAAAGGCGCTGGGGCCGAAGTTCAACATCCGCGCCTTCCACGACGCCGTGCTGTCCCTCGGTTCGGTGCCGCTGCCGGTGATCGACGCCCGGATCGACCAGCTCATCGCCGATGGCGGCAAGGGCCCCTATCCGGACGAGGAATGACATGACGAAAAAGTGGTTCCTGGCGGCGGCGGCGCTGGCTGCGCCGGCGCTGCCCGCTGCTGGCTGGGCAGGAACGGGTGATGCTGCCGTGGCGGCTGCGCCGACCGTCATGCCCTCGGCGCCCGTGCATTTCCACAGCGCCGGCAATCCGATCCTGTCGGACGGCCGCTATTATTCCACCGATCCGGCGCCGGTGGTGCTGGGCGACACGCTGTGGATCATCGCCGGGCGCGACGAGGCACCGGTGGGCGTCAACGACTTCATCATGAACGAATGGCAGCTGCTCGCCACCACCGATCCGGCCTCGGGCGACTGGACCCATTACCCGGCGATCGCGCGCCCTGAAACGGTGTTCAAATGGGCGGAGGCCGGGCGCGCTTATGCCGGTCAGATCGTCAAGGGGCCGGATGGCCGCCTGTACATGTACGCGCCGGTGCTGGAGCGTGACAGCGACGCGCAGGATCGCTTCGCGATCGGCGTCGCGGTGGCGGACAGGCCCGAAGGGCCGTGGGTCGATGCGCACCCCTCGGGGCCGATCATCTCCGAGCGCGTGCCCGTCGCCAACGACATCCAGAATATCGATCCGACCGTCATGATCGACGATGACGGGCGCCCCTATATCTATTGGGGCACCTTCGGCCAGCTGCGTGGCATGGAGCTGGATCGCGACATGATCACCCCCAAGGGGCCAGAGGTGCCGGTCCATAGCCTCAAGGGATATTTCGAGGCGCCGTGGCTGATGAAGCGCAAGGGCACCTATTACATGCTCTATGCGGCGAACAATGCCGGCCCCCAATCGAATTGCACACCGGCCGTCTATCATGCCTGCCTGGCCTATGGGACGGCCTCGTCGCCGCTGGGGCCGTGGACCTATCGCGGCGTGTTCCTCGGCCCGGTGTCGTCCACCACCTCCCATTCGGGTGCGGTCGAATTCAAGGGCCAATGGTATCTCGCTTATCACACGGCCGATGCGAAGAATGGTGGCCATTTTCGGCGCAGTGTCGCGCTCGACAAACTGAACTTCGACGATAGCGTGAGCCCGCCGGCGATCCTGCCGGTGGTTCCGACGCGCGCGCCGCAGCCGGCGCCGGCGCCGACCCGCAACATCGCGATGGCGGCGACGCCGGCCGCCTCCAACATGCCGGTGCCGTCGCAATATTGGATCAAGTCGCTGAACGACGGGATCGTGCCCCAAGCCCCCTTGCCGCCCGACATGTGGGGCAGCTGGTCTCCGCACAATCCGGCGTCGCAATGGATCGAATATCGCTGGCCGCAGCCGGTGACGATCAACGGATCGCGCATCTGGTTCTGGGGCGATCATCCGGCCGGATCGGGCGAGGGCGTCGCACCGCCGGCCAGCTGGCAGCTGCAATATTGGGATGGCGCGTGGAAGCCCGTTCCCGGCGCCTCGGGCTATGGCACGGCGGTCGATGCGCCGCAGGAGACCCGCTTCAAGACGATCACCACGCGCTGCCTGCGCGCGGTCTTCCAGGCGTCTCAGGCCGGTGGCCATTATGCCGGGTTCGGCGTTCCCGAATGGCAGGTGCTGGCGCCGTCGGCACATGTGCCGACGCCCGCGCGTGACGCCGCGCCGGCCTGCACGAGCACCCCCTGATGGCGGTGATCTAACGTGACGGGGAGGGGGTGCCGCTTGCCGGCGACACTTCTCCCCGCCGCCACGGGCTCTTCAGGATTCTTCGACTCAGGATTCTTCGACGAAGGGCAGGGTGGTCCGCATCGCGTCGACTGCACTTTCGACGATCTCGATCTGGCGCGGCGATCCGGTGGCCCGCACGTCCCAGTTACAATGGGCGTGGGTGGCGCGGGAATAGACCTTGATCTGTCCTACCGCCTGCCGCCAGCGTGCGCCGCTGCCGCCATAAGTCTTGACGATCTCACGGATCAGGGTGTCGCGAAGTTCGGGTCCGGTCATGCGGGACGCGGGCTACATCATCGCTTCTCAAGCCGCCAGTGCTCTCCTAGAGATGACGCTCCGCGGTTAGGCAGGTTAGACGATGGCTTCCCCCTTGCAGTTCGACATTCCCCACCAGCTCGGCAAGGACGAGGCCAGGCGCCGTATCCAGGCCGGCATCCCGAAGCTGGAGCGCCATATTCCCGGCGGCGGCCAGGTCGATGCGACGTGGCTCGACGAGGATCGGGTGAAGCTGGCCATCACCGCGATGGGCCAGAAGGTTTCCGCCGATCTGCAAATCGAGGAGACGTCGGTAAAAGCGAGTGTCACGGTGCCGCTGATGCTGTCCATGATGGCCGGGGCGATCTCCGGCTTCGTGAAGACCAGTGCCGAAAAGATGCTGGCCGCGCCTTCCGATAGCGTGTCCCCCGGATCGAAGGCCTGAGAGGCCCGCGATGCGCGTGCTGATCGTCTTCGCATTGGGGCTGCTGCTCGGCGCAGCGGGTTTCCATGTCTATTACCGCTCGCTGTCTGCGCCCCAACAGTGCGGCTGGAATCATCCGCTCGATCGCAGCGCCCGCGATGCGTGCGAGCAGCGGGCGACGTTCACCGGCTACGCCAAAGGCGCCCGCAGGCAGCTCGACAATCTCATCGGCGATCTGAGCCGCTGATCCGCCCGGCCGGCGTCACCTGATCTCAAAAAGGCCCACCCATGGACGATAATCGCGACGCAACCGCGCTGGAGACGCTCTCCACCAACAAGGCGTTCGGCGGCACCCAGGGCGTCTATCGCCATGCTTCCTCGGCAACCGGCACCGACATGACCTTCTCGGTCTATGTTCCGCCGCATGAGGACGGCGCCAGTCTTCCGGTGGTGTGGTATCTGTCGGGTCTGACCTGCACTCATGCCAATGTCACCGAAAAGGGCGAGTTCCGGGCAGCGTGCGCCGAGCTCGGGCTGATCTTCGTCGCGCCCGACACCTCGCCGCGCGGCGAGGGCGTGCCCGACGATCTGGCCGGCGGCTATGATTTCGGGCTCGGCGCGGGCTTCTACGTCGATGCGACCGAAACCCCCTTCGCTGCGAACTACCGGATGTGGAGCTATGTCACCGAGGAGCTGCCGGCGCTGGTCGCCGCGTATTTCCCGGTGGACCTCGCGCGTCAGTCGATCATGGGGCATTCGATGGGCGGCCATGGGGCGCTGACCATCGGTCTGCGCTTGCCCGATCGCTACCGGGCGATCTCGGCGTTCGCGCCGATCGTCGCGCCAAGCCAGGTGCCGTGGGGCGAGAAGGCGCTGACCGGCTATCTCGGCGTCGATCGTTCGGCCTGGCGCCGCCACGATGCGGTCGCGCTGATCGAGGATGGCGCGCGGGTGGCAGAATTGCTGGTCGATCAGGGCGAGGGGGATGCCTTCCTCACCGACCAGCTTCGCCCCGAATTGCTGGCGCGGGCCTGCGCCGATGCCGGGATCGATCTCACCCTGCGGATGCGGCCTGGCTACGACCACAGCTATTATGCCATCTCCACTTTCATGGCCGATCAGCTGCATTGGCACGCCGCCCGGCTGCGCCGCGTCTAGGGCCGATCGACATGCGGCGGATCAGGCCCGGATCCGCGCCCGAAGCGATCGTCATGCTGAACTCGTTTCAGGATCCCGGCAAAGCTTGGCGCCGAGCGCCCGGCGGAAGCGGGATGCTGAAACGGGTCCGGCATGACGGTCTGAAACGACACGATCACCCGATATCCCACCAATCCGAACGTCGATCCGCTTTAGGTCAATCCCAGCAGGTCCATGAAGGCGCATGCGGCCGGGTTGGTGAGGGCGCCGCGGCGAAGCAGCCACATCGAACTGAGGGCGTCGTCGTCGCCGATCTCGCGATAGCAGAGCGTGTCCACCTCCAGCCTGAGCAGCGAACCGGGCAGAACGGAGATTCCCAGCCCGGCGGCGACCAGCCCGAGCAAGGTCGACATTTCGGTACTCTCCAGCGCCAGCGCCGGGCGGATGCCGGCATTGCTGAACAGCCGATGGAGGTCGTCCATGAAGCCTTCGCGCTCATAAGGGTAATGGATCAGCGGTTCGCCAGCGAGTGCGGAGACGGCGATCGGCCCGTCTTCCGCCGCCAACCGGTGCTTTTTGTTCATCGCCACGAACATTCTGTCAGTCACCAGATGCTCGGCCATGACAGTGCTCGGAAGAAACGGTATGTTGCCGCTGCGAACGAAGCCAATGTCGAGACTGCCGGCCGCGACCCGTTCGCGCTGGGCGGGCATCGACAATTCGGTGAAGACGAGGTGGACGTCGGGATGGCTCGAACGGAATGCGCTGATCGCATGGGACACCAGCGGCACGAACAGCGCCGAGGCGGCCAGCCCGATGGTGAGCTCCCCGATCTCGCCGCCTGCCGCACGGCGGGTGATCCGGATCGCGTGATCGGCCTGCGCCAGTGTCGCTTGCGCCTCGTCCAGGAACAATCGCCCCGCGACGGTCAGCCGGACCTTGCGGCTCGATCGCTCGAAAAGCTGCACGCCCAGTTCCTGTTCGAGCAGGCGGATCTGCTGGCTGAGCGGCGGTTGCGAAATACCGAGCTGCTCGGCGGCGCGGCCGAAGTGCAGCTCGGTGGCGACTTTCACGAAATATCGGAGATGGCGCAGTTCCATGATTGATAGCTTTTACATATTGATCAGTTGCAAATCCATACTGGACTGGCCATGACAGCGCGGGCAATGCCAGTCGCGTCCGGACTTCGCGTTCCCGCATACCCCCCCCTCGTGCGGTGAGAGCGTGAGGTCCGGCACTTTTCCTTCCTGCGTCCCAGCAAGCGCCTCCCGGAGTAATAGAGCACGATGAACGGGATCGTCCGGATTGCGTTGGCCCGACCGCTGACCTTCATTGTCATGTCGATTCTCATTGCCATCGTCGGCGTGTTGCAGGCGGCGCGGACCCCCGTCGACATCTTCCCCAACATCGGCGTTCCGGTGATCGCGACGGCCTGGCAATATGCCGGCCTCTCGCCCGACGACATGTCCGGCCGCATCATCACCCCGTTCGAGCGCATCCTGACCACCACGGTCAACGACATCGAGCATATCGAGAGCACGTCGATGCAGGGCATCGGCGTCGTGAAGATCTACTTCCAGCCGACCGCCGACATCCGCACCGCCACCGCGCAGGTGACGTCGATCTCGCAGACGGTGCTGAAGCAGATGCCGCCAGGCATCACCCCGCCGCTCATCCTGAACTACAATGCCTCGACCGTGCCGATCCTCCAGCTCGCCGTGTCTGGTCGCGGGCTGTCCGAGAAGACGCTGTTCGATATCGGCCAGAATCAGATCCGGCCGTCGCTGGTCACCATTCCCGGCGCGGCGATGCCCTATCCGTCGGGCGGCAAGCAGCGCCAGGTGCAGATCGATCTCGATCCCCAGGCGCTCCAGTCCAAGGGACTGTCGGCGCAGGACGTCGGCAATGCGATCGCCGCGCAGCAGCAGATCAACCCGGTCGGCTTCGCCAAGATCGGCACGTTCCAATATAATATCGCGCTCAACAACTCACCGGACTCGATCGACGCGTTCAACGACCTGCCGGTCAAGACCGTCAACGGCGCGACCATCTACATGCGTGACGTGGCCCATGTCCGCGACGGCTTCGCGCCGCAGCAGAACGTCGTCCACGTCGACGGCACGCGATCCGTGCTGCTCACCGTGCTCAAGAACGGCCAGGCGTCGACGCTCGCGATCGTCGAGGGCGTCAAGGCCAAGATCCCCAGCATCACCTCGACGCTGCCGCCGCAGCTGAAGGTCATGGCGATCGGCGATCAGTCGCTGTTCGTGCGCGCCGCCATTTCGGGCGTGATCAAGGAAGGCGTGATCGCCGCCGCGCTGACCTCGGTGATGATTCTGCTGTTTCTCGGCTCGTGGCGTTCGACCGTGATCATCGCGATCTCGATCCCGCTCGCGATCCTGTTCGCGATCATCTTCCTCGGCGTCACCGGCAACACGCTCAACATCATGACGCTGGGCGGGCTCAGCCTCGCGGTCGGCATCCTGGTCGACGACGCGACGGTGACGATCGAGAACATCAATTACCATCTCGAGCAGGGCAAGGGCGTCGTCCAGGCGATCCTGGACGGCGCTGCGCAGATCGTGACGCCGGCGTTCGTGTCGTTGCTGTGCATCTGCATCGTGTTCGTGCCGATGTTCTTCCTGCCGGGCGTTGCGGGCTTCCTGTTCGTGCCGCTGGCGCTCGCTGTGGTGTTCGCGATGATCGGCTCGTTCATCCTGTCGCGCACCCTGGTGCCGACGCTGGCGATGTTCCTGCTCAAGCCGCACACCGACGAGCATCGTGAGGGCACCCGCCCGGCGTCGCGCAATCCGCTGGTGACCTTCCAGCGCGGCTTCGAGGCGCGGTTCGAGCGGGTCAGGCGGGGGTATAGCGGACTGCTGGGCAAGGCGCTGGGCGCGAGCAAGATCTTCACGATCGGCTTTCTGGTGGTCGTGGTGCTGAGCTTCCTGCTCGTTCCGTTCCTTGGCCGCAACTTCTTCCCGACCGTCGACTCCGGTCAGATCACGATGCACGTGCGCGCGCCGGTCGGCTCGCGCATCGAGGATACCGCCGCGGAGTTCGATCGGATCGAGCGGCGCATCCACCAGATCATCCCGGGCCACGAGCTGGTGACGATGGTCGACAATATCGGCCTGCCGGTGTCGGGCATCAACACGACCTACAACAATTCCGGCACGATCGGCCCGCAGGACGGTGACATCCTGATCACCCTGTCCGAGGATCACAAGCCGACGGCGGACTATATCCGCGCGATGCGCGAGCAGCTGCCGCACGCCTTCCCGGGCACCGACTTCGCCTTCCTGCCGGCGGACATCACCAGCCAGATCCTGAACTTCGGCGCGCCGGCGCCGATCGACATCCAGATCAGCGGCAAGAAGGCCACCGACAACATGGCCTATGCGGAAAAGATCCTGCGCCGCCTGAAGGCGATACCGGGTGCCGCCGACGGACGCATCCAGCAGTCGGCCAGCTATCCGACGCTGAACGTGCTCGCCGACCGCTCCCGCATCGGCCAGTATGGCCTGACCGAGAAGGACGTCACCACGTCGGTCTCGAACGCGCTCGCCGGCACCTCGCAGACCGCGCCGGTCTACTTCGTGAACCCCGAGAACGGCGTGCAATATTCGGTGGTCGCACAGGCCCCGGAATATCGCATCCGCACGCTCAACGAGCTCACCAACGTCCCGGTGACGGGGGCCAACGCCACCTCGACCCAGGTGCTGGGCGGCGTCGCCAACATCAAGCGCGGCGTCAGCGGTGCGGTGGTCAGCCACTATAACATCCTGCCGGTGGTCGACATCTACGCGACCCCTGCCGGACGCGACCTCGGCGCGGTCGCCGGCGACATCAACGCCGTGCTGAAGGATCTCAAGGCGCAGGCACCGAAGGGGGTCACGGTGACGCTGCGCGGCCAGTATGCCACGATGAACGTCGCATTCTCCGGGCTGTTCTTCGGGTTGATCGGCGCGATCATCCTGATCTACCTGCTGATCGTGGTGAATTTCCAGAGCTGGCTCGATCCGTTCGTGATCGTCACCGCGCTGCCCGGCGCACTCGCCGGCATCGTCTGGATGCTGTTCGTGACGGGTACGCCGCTGTCCGTGCCGGCCCTGATCGGCGCGCTGATGTGCATGGGCGTCGCCACCGCCAACTCGATCCTTGTCATCAGCTTCGCGCGCGAGAAGCTGGAGGAGCTGGGCGACGCCACCAAGGCCGCGTTCGAGGCCGGCGTCACCCGTTTCCGCCCCGTTCTGATGACCGCCCTCGCCATGATCATCGGCATGTTGCCGATGGCCATGGGGCTGGGCGAAGGCGGCGAGCAGAATGCGCCGCTGGGCCGGGCCGTGATCGGCGGCCTGATCGTTGCCACCTTTGCTACATTGATGTTCGTGCCTGTCGTGTTCAGCCTGGCCCACCGCAAGGGCCGTCCGACGAACGCAGGTCACCTGGAGGAAGCGCATGCATGACGTCACGGGCGACGGGGATACCCCGTCGGTGGACAACCGGACGCTGAAGAAGATCGGCGTCATCGCGGTGATTGTGGCCGTGCTGGTGGTGGCGTGGGGGCTATTCTCCCGCCATCGCTCGGAAAGCCAGCTCAGCAGCTGGACCGACGACCAGTCGATCCCGTCGGTCTCGGTGGTCACCCCGTCGGCAACGGGCGGCGGCAATTCGCTGGTGCTGCCGGGCAATGTGCAGGCGTTCAACTCGGCGCCGCTCTACGCGCGCACCAACGGTTATGTCAGCAAATGGTATGTCGATATCGGCTCGCCGGTGAAGTCCGGCCAGCTGATGGCGACGATCGACGCGCCCGAGGTCGACCAGCAACTGGTCGCCGCCCGCGCCGACCTGCAGACCGCGAAGGCCAATGAGGCGCTCGCCTCGACCACTGCGACGCGCTGGACGACCTTGCTCCAGAAGGACGCCGTCTCCAAGCAGGAATCGGACGAGAAGTCGGGCGATCTGGCCGCCAAGAAGGCGCTGACCAACGCCGCCGCGGCGAATGTCAGCCGGCTGTCGTCGCTGACCGGCTTCTCCCGGATCATCGCGCCGTTCGCAGGCGTGGTGACCAGCCGCTCGACCCAGATCGGCCAGCTCGTCACCTCGGGCAGCGCCGCGGCCCAGCCGCTGTTCACGGTATCGGACGTCAGCCGGATGCGGATCTACGTCCGCGTGCCGCAGGTCTATTCGGCCGAGATCCACCCGGGGCTCCACGCCGCTCTCACGCTGCCCGAATATCCCGGCCGGACCTTCGACGCGGTGCTGACCCGAACCGCCGATGCGGTGGATCAGCAGTCCGGCACCGTGCTGGTGGAATTGCAGGTCGCCAACGGCGACGGGGCGCTCAAGCCGGGTGCCTATGCGCAGGTGAAGTTCCCGATCACCGGCATTGCCGGATCGGTGACCATTCCGGCGAGCGCGGTGCTGTATCGTAGCGACGGCACGCTGGTCGCGACGGTCGGCCCCGACAACAAGGCGGTGCTCCATCCGATCAAGATCGGTCGCGACTCCGGCGATACGCTGGAAGTCACCTCCGGCCTGACCAAGACCGACAAGGTGATCGACAGCCCGCCGGACGCGCTGTCCAACGGCGATACCGTGAAGGTCGCCCAGCCCGGAGCCGCCAATGCGAAGCAGTAAGCCGGCGCTCGCCGCCGCGCTGGTGCTGCTTTCCGGCTGCTCCCTGGCGCCCGATTATCATCGCCCGGCGGTCGCCGCCGCCGATGCCTACAAGGAAGTGCCGACGGGCTGGACGGTGGCGTCACCCGCTGCCGATGCTTCGCCGGCCTCCTGGTGGGAGGCGTTCGGCGATCCGGTGCTGAACGGCCTCGAAGGGCGGATCGAGGCGGGAAGCCCCTCGCTCGCCGCTGCGGTGGCCCGCTATGACCAGGCGATCGGCGCGCTGCGCGAGGCCAAGGCGGATCTCTATCCGCAGATCAGCGCCAATGGCGGCGCCCAGCGGGATCGCGCGCCGGCCAACCGGCCGCTGGCGACCACCGGCCGCTCGGTAACCTACAATGAATATCAGCTCGGCGGTTCGTTCGACTGGGAAATCGATCTGTTCGGCCGCGTCCGCAATTCGATCAAGGCGAACAAGGGCGAGGCCCAGGCGAGCGCGGCGGATGTTGCGGGCGTGCGCCTCGGCCTTCAGACCAGCCTGGCGACGGCCTATTTCAGGATGCGCGGGCTCGATGCGCGCGAAGGCCTGCTGAAGCAGACCGTAGAGGCCTATCAGAAGGCCTATGACCTGACCGACGTCCGCCATCAGGGCGGCGTCGCCTCCGGCCTCGATACGTCGCGCGCCCGGGCCCAGCTGGCATCCGCCCGAGCGGAGCTGATCGACATCCACGCCCAGCGCGCGGCGTTCGAACATGCCATTGCGGTGCTGGTCGGCGAGCCGGCGACCACTTTCTCGGTGGCGGCCGACCCCAAGCAGAACACGCCGCCGTCGTTCCCGACGGGCACGCCCTCCACGCTGCTGCAGCGCCGGCCGGATATCGATGCCGCCGAACGCCGCGTCTATGCTGCCAACGCCCGCATCGGCGTCGCGAAGGCCGCGCTCTATCCGTCGCTGTCGCTGGGCGGCGGTGGCGGCTATGAGACGACCGGGCCGAACCTGCTCAGCGCAGCCAGCAATTTCTGGGCGCTGGGGCCGGCGAGCCTCGCGCTGTCGCTGTTCGATGGCGGCGCGCGCGCGGCCAGGGTGCGGATTTCGCGCGCCGAATTTGCCGAGGCGTCGGCCAACTACAAGCAGACCGTGCTCACCGCGTTCAAGGAAGTGGAGGACGATCTCGCCACCGGCCGCGACCTGGTGCAGGAGGAACGCGACGAGCGGGATGCCGCCCAGGCGGCGGAGACCACGCGCGATCTGGCGTTCACCCGTTATCGCGACGGTGCCTCCGATTATCTGGAGGTCGTCACCGCGCAGACCGCGGCGCTGGATGCCGAGCGATCGCTCCTCGATCTCCACACCCGCCAGCTGACGACGGCGGTGGATACGGTGCATTCGCTGGGCGGTGTGGTGAAGTAGCAGGCCGGGTTCGGGCAGCGCCCCGGACCCACAATTGTCACAGGCCGTCATTAACCTTCCGATCAGCATCGGGAGAATGGCGTCATGGCGACAGTGGCAGGCAATATCGGGGGCAGTTCGCGCCCCGATTTCGACAAGGGGTTCGGCAAGGCCGGGCTGGCGGGCTTTGCAGCCGCCGTGATCGCCGCGATCCTGTTCGTCGCATGGAGCATCTGGAGCGATTCCGCGGCTGCCGGCGTCCATGCCCGCGCGGTCATGCCCTTCGTCCTGCTGTTCATCGCGCTGCTGATCGCGCTCGGCTTCGAGTTCGTGAACGGCTTCCATGACACCGCCAACGCGGTCGCGACGGTGATCTACACCAATTCGCTGCCCGCCCATGTCGCGGTCGTCTGGTCCGGCTTCTTCAACTTCCTCGGCGTGCTGCTCTCCACCGGCGCGGTGGCGTTCAGCATCGTCTCGCTGCTGCCGGTCGAACTGATCCTGCAGGTCGGATCGGATGCCGGCTTCGCGATGGTGTTCTCGCTGCTGATCGCGGCGATCATCTGGAACCTCGCGACCTGGTGGTGGGGCATCCCCAACTCGTCTTCGCATACGCTGATCGGCTCGATCATCGGCGTCGGCGTCTGCAACGCGCTGCTGCATGGCCGCTCGGGCACGTCCGGCGTCGACTGGAAGCAGGCGACCAGCATCGGCGAGGCGCTGCTCTTCTCGCCGCTGATCGGCTTCACCCTCTCGGCCTTGCTGTTCTGGGTGATGCGGGTGCTGGTCAAGAACAAGAAACTCTACGAGGAACCCAAGGACGGCCTGCCGCCGCCGTGGTGGATCGGCGGCCTGCTGGTGTTCACCTGCACCGGGGTGAGCTTCGCGCACGGTTCCAACGACGGCCAGAAGGGCATGGGCCTGATCATGCTGATCCTGATCGGCACCGTGCCGACCGCCTATGCGCTCAACCGCGCCGTCCCCGCGCAATATGAGCAGCAGTTCCACAGTGGCTCAGCATCGGTCCACAAGGCATTGATCGCGCACGAAAACGGCGTGCCGGCGCCGACCGACGCGCGCGCGACCCTGACGACCTATCTGGAGGACAAGAAGGCGACGCCGCAGACCGTGCCGGCGCTAGACATGCTGGTCGGCGACATCGATCGCCAGATCAGCGCCTATGGCTCGATCAAGCAGGTGCCGGCGGCGGCGTCCAAGAACGTCCGCAACGACATGTATCTCGCCTCCGAGGCGATCAAGCACCTGACCTCGGGGGACGATAGCGCCTTCAAGGGCGACGAGGCCAAGGCTCTGACCGACTATAAGGGCTCGCTCGACAAGGCGACGCGCTTCATCCCGACCTGGGTGAAGATCGCGGTGGCCTTCGCGCTCGGCCTCGGCACGATGGTCGGCTGGAAGCGGATCGTGGTGACGGTCGGCGAGAAGATCGGCAAGTCGCACCTCACTTATGCGCAGGGCGCCTCGGCCGAGCTGGTGGCGATGGCGACGATCGGCCTGGCCGACGGTTTCGGCCTGCCGGTATCGACCACCCACGTCCTCTCCTCGGGCGTGGCGGGAACCATGGCAGCGAACGGATCGGGCCTTCAGATGGCCACGATCCGCAACATGATCGCGGCGTGGGTCGTCACATTGCCTGTCGCCATGCTGCTTTCGGGCACGCTATATCTGATCCTGTCGCGGATTTTCTAAGGACAGGCGGTTGAAGGCAGACGATCGTGAGGCCGAGTTGCGGGAAACGGTCCGGCAACCCGGCCTCGTGTGGTGTTATCATCTGACGGATGAGGGGGATGGCGGGCTGCAGGCCGCGATCCCGCCGGCCGATTGCAGCTTCCGATGGATCCATCTCAACCTTTCCGATCAGCGCAGCCTGCGCTGGCTGGAAGAGGAGGCGGGGCTTCCTGCCACCGTCCACGCCGCGCTGTTGACCCGCGACAGCCACCAGCGCGTGGTGGTCGAGGGCGATACCGTGGGGCTGGTGCTCCATGATTTCGAGCGGGGCTTCGATCCGTCGTCGATCGGCCGGATCGGGGGCCTCCATATCGCCATGAAGCCCGGCCTGATCATCACCGGCCGCTATCGCCCGCTCCACAGCGCCGATCTGTTCCGCAATCGGCTGGAGGAGGGCCAGCGTCTGGCCGATACGCCCACCGCGCTGGATTTCGTGCTGGGCGTGCTGACCGACAGCCTCGCCTCGATGGTGCTCGATCTCTCGACCGAACTGCTCGAGGCGGAAGAAAATCTGCTGGTGGACGACGAGGCACCGGACACCCGCGATCTGATCGCGGCACGTCGGCGATCGGCCCAGCTGCACCGCATGATCGGCGGTACGCGGGTGACGTTGCAACGCATGGAACGCCATCCGGCCTTGCCCGAAGGGCTGGCGCCGATCGCGCAGCGCTTCCAGCCGCGCCTGTCCGCGCTGGACGCCGATATCGTGGCCGGGCAGAACCAGCTCAAGCTGCTCCGCGACGAACTCGATCTCCAGGCGGCGCAGCGCACCAACGCGAACGTCTATCTGCTCTCGATCCTCACTGCGTTGATGATGCCGGCGACCCTGGTGACGGGCTTCTTCGGGATGAACACCGGCGGGCTGCCGTTCGCACAGGGCGACCATGGCACCTTGCTGGCGAGCGGCGTCGCCTTGTTCTCCGCCGCGGCGAGCTGGCTGCTGCTGCGCTGGATGGGTCTGGTGCGTAAACAGTAAGTCGCAGGGATTTGCTCACATGCCGTTCAGACGGCCCATCGCATCTAGGGTGCGCTCATTTCTGTTTTGCGGAATCGATACCATGTCCATGACGATGCCGGGAAGAACGACCCTCTTGGCGAGCGCGCTGTCGCTTGCCCTCACGCCTCTCCTTGCCGGCGCCGCACAAGCGCAGGATCAGTCCTATCCCCCCAATGGCGGCTATGACGATCAACAGCCCGCACAGGGCTACCCCGAGCAGCAAGGCTATTCTCAGCAGCAAGATTACTCCCAACAGCAGGGCTACCCCCAACAGCAGGGGTATCCGCAGCAGGGCTATCCCCAGCAGCAGGGTTATTCCCAGCAGCCGCAGGGCTATGGCGACCGGCAGCAGGGCTATGACCCGTCGCAACCGCCGCCGCAGGGATATCAGGGCGGCCCGCCGCCCCAGCAGGGGCAGGGCTATGACAATGCGCCGCCGCCGCCGGCCGGTTATGATGGTTCACAGCCGCCGCCGCCGCCGCCGGGCTATCAGGCCGGGCCGGACATCGCCCGTCAGCAGGCCGCGGATCAGCAATATGCCGCTTATGCCCAGCAATGGGCGCAGTCCTATTGCGTCAAGGCGCATGGCGATGCCGGGCAGGGTGCCCTTGTCGGCGGGATCGCCGGCGCGATCCTGGGATCGGTGATCGGCGGACGCCATGATCATGGCGGAGGTGCGCTGGCGGGTGCCGCCGTCGGTGCGGTGGGCGGCGCCGTGGTGGCCGACAGTTCCGGCAGCAACGCGACCAGCCCCGGCTGCCCGCCGGGCTTCGTCGTCCGCGGCGGTGCGCCGAGCTTCTCCTATGGCGGCTATGCCGGGGCGCCCTATGTCTATGCCGCGCCGGGCTGGTATCGGCCCTGGGCCTATTATGGCGGCGCCTGGGTGTATCGCCCCTATCCCTACCATGTCTGGTATTACGGCCATTATGGCCCGCGCTGGGGCTATCGCGGCTATTACGGACATGGCCCCTATCGCGGCCGGCACTGGTAGGAGGACGTCCCCCTCCCGACGAGGGAGGGGGGCTTCAATAAAGTTTGGGCTTCAATAGAGTTCGGGGACGTACATCTCGCGCGGCACGGGGTGGCGCTCATAATCCTCGTGCCGAACGCGATCGGGGAGCACGACTTCGGCGCGCGGCACGTCGTCATAGGGGATCTGGCCGAGCAGGTGGCTGATGCAATTCAGCCGCGCCCGCTTCTTGTCGACCGCTTCCACCACCCACCACGGCGCCTCGGGGATGTGGGTATGCTCCAGCATCGCTTCCTTGGCGCGGGTATAATCCTCCCAGCGACGGCGGCTTTCCACGTCCATCGGGGAGAGCTTCCACTGCTTGAGCGGATCCTGGATGCGCATCGCGAAGCGGAACTGCTGCTCGTCGTCGGTGATCGAGAACCAATATTTCAGCAGGATGATGCCCGAACGGATCAGCATCCGTTCGAATTCCGGCACCGAGCGATAGAATTCCTCGGATTCCTCAGGCGTGCAGAAGCCCATCACCCGTTCGACACCCGCGCGATTATACCAGCTGCGATCGAACAGCACGATCTCGCCCGCGGCCGGCAGGTGCGCGACATAGCGCTGGAAATACCATTGGGTGCGCTCGCGCTCGTTGGGCGCGGGCAGGGCGGCCACCCGGCAGACGCGCGGATTGAGGCGCTGGGTGATCCGCTTGATCGCGCCCCCCTTGCCGGCGCTGTCGCGCCCCTCGAACAGCACGACCACCTTGAGGCCCTGGCTCTGCACCCAATCCTGCAACCGCACCAGTTCGTGCTGGAGCCGGAACAGCTCGCGGAAATAGACGCGGCGATCGATCGAATCTCGCGCGCCCGGCCCTTCCTCGAGCAGGCTGTCGAGGCGCGCCTCATCCAGCTCCATCTCCAGCTCCTCGTCGAAGCTGTCGGTGAGTTCCTCGCGGATGCGATCGAGATCGGTCTGATATGGGGTCATGAACAACCGCTACCTTCCGATCATTTCGTCGCTGTGACAGCCGATCCTTCCGTCGATCCCATCGGGTTCATCAGCTTCTGGCTGAAATAGACCATCATCAGCGACGTCATCCGCGCGCCCTGTGCGATATCGGCGTCGCTCGAATGGCCGCCCAGCGTATCCTCGTAGAACAGATAGGGCAGCCCATATTCCTGCATCCGCGCCGCGAACTTGCGGGCATGTTGCGGCCCGACGCGATCGTCCTTGGTGGTGGTGACGATGAACGGCTCGGGATAGGCGCCGCCCTTCTTCAGATTGGCGTAGGGAGAGATGGTTTCGAGGAAGGCCTTTTCGGCGGGCACCGAGACGCTGCCATATTCGTCCACCCAGGAGGCACCGGCCTCGATCTTCTCGTAGCGGATCATGTCGAGCAGCGGCACCTCGATGGTGACGGCATGCCACAGATCGGGATGCTGGTTGAACTCGACGCCCATCAGCAGGCCACCGTTGGACCCGCCGAAGATGCCGAATTTGGGCGGGCTGGACAGCTTGCGCGCGAAGATGTCCTTCGCCACCGCGGCGAAGTCGTCATAGATGATCTGGCGTTTGGTCTTGCGTCCGGCCTCGTGCCAGGCCGGCCCGAACTCGCCGCCGCCGCGGATGTTGGCGAGCACGAAGCTGCCGCCATGCTCGATCCACAATTTGCCGATCGCGCCCGAATAATAAGGCGTTTCCGAAATCTCGAAGCCGCCATAGGCGGTCATGATCGTCGGCGTCGTCCCGTCGAGCGGGATGCCCTTCCGATGGACGATGAAATAGGGGATTTTCGTGCCGTCGGTGGACGACGCCTCGAACTGCTCGACGACGTCCTGTGACGCATCGAAGCGCGCCGGAAGCGCCTTGACCTGGCCCAGCTTGCCGGTCGCCGCATCCAGCGACCACAGCGTCGTCGGCGTGAGGAAGCCGGTCACCTCGAGATAGGCGTCGTTGCCATTCTCGTTCCACGTCGCATTGCTGATCGTCGCATTATCGGGCAGCGCGAGCGGTTGCGATGTCCATCCGCCACGACCCGGCGTCAGGATCATCGCCCGGCCGCGAACATTGTCCAGAATGGTCAGGATGACGTGATCGCGGGTGACGGCGACGTCGTTGATCGACTGCCGGGCGGTGGGCTGGAACAGCAGGCTGGGATGGAGAGGGCCGCCATCGAGTTGGCGATAGTCGACCGTCACCAGCGCGCCGGCCGGGATGGTCTGGCCCGCCGTGGTCCAGTCCTCGCTCGTCCTGATCACGACATGGCCGTCCAGCATCCCTAAGATGTCGGCCTTGTCGGGGATCGGCAGCTTGATGGCGCCCTTGGGGCCGAGCACATAGCTCTGGTGCCCGAAGAAGGTTGTGCCCCGCGTGATCAGGGTGAGGCGGTGGCCCTGCGCGTCCGACAGCACGCCGGCACCGCTGCCGACCTGATCGGTCGCCGCGCCACGGAACACCTCCTTCGCCTGATCGAGGGGCTGGCCGCGCTTCCATATCTTGAGCACGAACGGATAGCCCGACGCCGTCATCGTGCCGGCGCCCCAATTGCGGGCGACGAGCAGAGTGTCCTTGTCGAGCCAGGATATGTCCTGCTTCGATTTGGGCAGAGCGAAACCGTCGGTCACGAACGCGCCGGTCTGGAGATCATATTCGCGGTAGCTGACGGCATCCTCGCCGCCGTCCGAAAGCGCGACCATGCAGAGGCGCTGATCGGGCTTGATGCAGGTCGCGCCCTTCCACACCCAGGTCTTGCCCTCGGCCTTGTTGAGCGCGTCGATATCGATCAGCGTCGTCCAGTGCGGGCTGTTGGTCGCGTAGTCGGCGGGCGTCGTCCAGCGCCAGAGGCCGTGCGGATGGGCATCGTCGCGCCAGAAATTGAGCACCCGGCCATAGGTCAGTTCCGGATAGGGGATGCGATCGGTCGCGGCCGAGATCGCATAGGCGCTTTTGTAGAAGCCGGCGTAGCGCGGATCATGGTCCAGTCGGGGTAGGGTCTTGGCGTTCTGCGCTTCCACCCACTGCATCGCGCGCGCGCCGTCCTTGTCCTCCAGCCAGACATAGGGGTCATCGGATGCAGCGGCCTGCGCCGCGGCCTGCGTTGCCAAGCCCAGCGCCAGCGCCGAAACAGCCACCAAAGCGATCCGCATGTTCGATGATCCCCTGAAACCGGTTTCCCCTTGTCGGCCAGATTGGATCGCGATTACTGTGTTGTCAAAATCAAACACCGAAAGGGACGCCGTGATTCCGAAAAGCCTGTTGCTCGCCGCCGTCGCATCGCTGTCATGGGGCACGGCCTACGCCGCAGAAGCAGCTAAGGGCACGCCCGATGCCCGGAAGCAGGATGGCAAGCAGGATGCCGGCCCGGCGGTCGTGCCGGGTGCGGGGCTGTTCTTCGCGCCGACCCGCTCGGACAGCGACGGCAGCGTCACCGTCGGCGGCAAGGCGATCGCCTATCATGCCGTCGCCGGAACGATCGTCGTCCACCCCAAGGACTGGGACGATACCGCCTGGCGGGAGCAGTCGGACAGCGATCGGGCCGACAAGAAGAATGCCAAGCCCGAAGCCTCGCTCTTCTACGCCGCCTATTTCAAGAAAGGCGTGCCGTCTGCCGACCGGCCGATCACCTTCCTCTACAATGGCGGCCCCGGTTCCTCGACCGTGTGGCTCCATATGGGCGCATTCGGCCCCAAGCGGGTGGTGACGGCAGACGACAGCCACACGCCGGCGGCGCCCTATCAGCTGGTCAATAACGACTATAGCCTGCTCGATGTCTCCGACGTGGTGTTCATCGACGCGCCGGGCACAGGCTTCAGCCGTATCGCCGGCAAGGACAAGGAAAAGGCCTTCTACGGCATCGACGTGGACGCCTATGCCTTCGATCAGTTCATCAAGAGCTTCCTGACCCAATATGGCCGCTGGAACTCACCCAAATATCTGTTCGGCGAAAGCTATGGCACGCCGCGCTCGGCGGTGCTGATCAACAGCCTGACCACCGACGACAATATCGATTTCAACGGCGTGGTGCTGCTGTCCCAGATCCTCGACTTCAACCTGTTCGCCGGCCTGCAGGGCGGCAATCCGGGCAATGTCGAGGGCTATGTCACCCAGCTGCCGACCTATGCGGCGACGGCCTGGTATCATAACCGCATCCCCGGCGGTCGCCCGGCCGCGCTGGCGCCCTTCCTCAAGGAGGTCGAGCATTTCGCCTCGACCGACTATGCGTCTGCGCTGGCCCAGGGCGACGAGATCGATCCGGCCACCAAGCAGCAGGTCGCCGAGAAGCTGGCGCATTATACCGGCCTCCCGGTCGACTATATCCTGAAGGGAGACCTCCGCATCGACGGGCCGACCTTCTCCAAGAAATTGCAGGAAGAATCCGGGCTGACCACCGGCCGACTGGATACCCGCTTCTCGGGGCCGGACATGGACCCGCTGTCCAAGGATGCCGATTATGATCCGCAGTCGGCGGCGCTGAGCTCGGCCTATATCTCGGCGTTCAACGAATATGCCCGCAAGGATCTCGGCTATGGCAAGGACGAGCAGTTCAAGCCGATGGCCGATGTCTTCCGATATTGGGACTGGAGCCACGCGGCACCCGGCGCGCCGGCGCTCAAGATGGTCGGCACCAGCGTGCTGCCCGATCTCGCAGCGGCGATGAAATTCGATCCGCAGCTCAAGGTGATGGTGAATGGCGGCTATTATGACGCCGCCACGCCATATTATCAGGGCTGGTACGAGATGCATCACCTGCCGATCCCGGCGAGCCTCCAGAACAACATCGAATATCATTATTACGAGTCCGGCCACATGATCTACGCGCACCAGCAGTCGCTCCAGCAGATGCATGACAATGTCGCGAGCTTCATCCGGCGGACGGACAATATCGCCAACTGATCCGGCTGGAGGTGCGGGCCATCGAAGGGTAGGGGGCTGGGGATGACGAGCCCCACCCCCGAATCCTACGACGCGATCATCCTCGGGGCCGGCGGAGCGGGGCTGATGGCCGCCGCCACCGCCGGCCAGCGCGGCCGGCGGGTGCTGGTGATCGATCATGCCGACGAGCCGGGGAAGAAGATCCTGATCTCCGGCGGCGGCCGCTGCAATTTCACCAATGTCGGGGCGGGGCCGGCCCATTATCTCTCGGCCAACCCGCATTTCGCCAAGTCGGCGCTCGGCCGCTATCGGCCGGCCGACTTCATCGAGATGGTCGATCGCCACAGCATCGCCTGGCACGAGAAGACGCTCGGCCAGTTGTTCTGCGACGGATCGGCGCGCCAGATCGTGGCGATGCTGCTCTACGAGTGCCGGCAGGGCGACGTCACGATCCGTTGCAGCCATGACGTGCGCGACGTCACCCATGCCGATGGCCGCTTCACCGTCGTCCATGGCGATCGCGTCGCCAGCGCCCCCGCGCTGGTGATCGCCACCGGCGGCCCCTCCATCCCCAAGCTCGGCGCCACCCGCTTCTCCTACGAGATAGCGCGCCATTTCGGGCTCAAGCTGGTCGATCCGCGCCCCGCGCTGGTGCCCTTGACGCTGGGCGCCGACGAGGCGCTGTTCCGGGAACTCTCCGGCGTCGCCCACGATGTGGTGGCGAAGATCGGCAAGACCGCGTTCCGCGAGGCCGCTTTGTTCACCCATCGCGGGCTGTCAGGGCCGGCGATCCTCCAGATTTCGTCCTTCTGGCGGCATGGCGAGGATGTCGGTATCGATTTCCTGCCCGACCAGCCGGATGGCTGGTTCCGTGACGCCAAGCGCTCGCGACCTCGGGCCGGCGCGCGATCCGTGCTCGGCGCGCTGCTGCCCGATCGCCTGGCCGAAGCGCTCGCCGAGCGGCTGGCCCTGGCCGGCGAAATGGCCAATCTCTCCGACAAGGCACTGCAAGCGGCCGAGCGGCGGCTGGCAGACTGGCGCTTCCGCCCCAACGGCACCGAGGGCTTCGCCAAGGCCGAGGTGACCGTCGGCGGCATCGCCACCACCGAGCTGTCGTCGCAGACGATGGAAGCGCGCAAGCTGCCCGGCCTGTATGCGATCGGCGAGGCGGTGGATGTCACCGGCTGGCTCGGCGGCTATAATTTCCAATGGGCCTGGGCGAGCGGCTGGGCGGCCGGACGGGCACTCTAGCAGCGCGTCGCAGGCGGTTATTCCGTTATTCCGCAGGCGGCGACGTGCCGATCACCCCTTCGGCACCGGTCGCCGGTGCCCCGATCCACTGGACCTGCTGGGGCGTGGTGCCGAGTTCGATCCCCGCATCCGGCAGATCGGTCAGCAGTCGGAACCAGATTTCGCTGCGCGTCCCATAGACCAGGCGCGGGGACGCCACATAGGCGAAGCCGTTGAAGTTCACCCGGCCGTCCGCGATCGAATCGATGAACAGGCTCGGTTTGGGATCGTCCAGCACCGCCGGATGTTCTTCATGGATCGCCATCACGATGCCGCGTACCTGATTGATATCGCTGCCGAGCGGAACCGAGAATTGCAGCTGGATGCGGCCGATCGCATCGGCCATCGTCTTGTTGAGGATGCTCTTGGTGATCAGCTCGGAATTGGGCACGATCAGGGTCGATCGGTCGGCGATCTGGATCTCCGTGGCGCGCACGCTGATCTTCTTCACGTCGCCCTCCTGATCGCCGATCACCACCCAATCGCCGATCTTGACGGGCCGTTCGGCGAGCAGGATCAGGCCCGACACGAAATTCTGCGTGATCGCCTGGAGGCCGAAGCCGATGCCGACCGAGAGCGCCGAGAGCAGCAGCGCGATCCGCTCGATGCCGATGCCGAGCGAGGCCATCGCCCACAGCACGGCGAGGATCAGGCCGGTGTAACGCGCCACCATCGCGATCGAATTGCGGGCGCCGGCATCCAGTTCGGTGGCAGGCAGATAGCGCCCGGTCAGCCACTTCTGGAAGCCGCGCACCACCGACATGCCGACGAGCAGCACGGCAACGGCGCGCAGGATCGCGCCGGGAGAGACCGTTACCTGGCCGATCGTCACCCCCTTCGCGATCGTGCCGAGCTGACCGAACAGCGAAGGAATGTTCGAACCGAAGGGGAACAGAACAAGACCGGCAGCGATCAGGATCAGCATCAGGCGGATGAGGGCGGAGAGCGCCACGCCGAACTGATCGATCAGGCTGCGGCGGACGCCGAAGCCATGATAGAAAGCGTCGGCCAGCCTGCCATCGCGGCGGAACAGGGTGGAGAAGATATCGTCGACACTGACCAGCCCGAGATAGAGCGTGCTGGCGACGACCGCCACCCACACGATGATACGCGAGAGGAAATGGCCGAACGCGACATAGCCCGTGGCGAGCGACACCAGGGACACCGCCACGATCGCCCACGTCGCCAGTGACAGGAAGGCGATGACGGACTGATCGCCGCGCGTGTCATCCTCGGCGCTGGCGGCGCGGATGATCTGGGCGCGGATGCGCGCGCCGCCGATCAGGATGCCCAGCACCAATGCGAGATAGAGCGCCGTCGACAGCCCGTCCGCCATCGCCTGCGCGGACCAGCTCGTGCTCACGCCGTCGCGGATCGCGAGCAATCCGAAGCTGACCATGGTGACGCCGGACGCGACGAAGGTCCAAGGCCGCAGCCGGTTGGCGGTCTCGTCGGAAATCGCGATCAGCCGCCACGAGGGCTGATGGCGCTGGAGCAGAGCGCCACCCAGCGCGGAAATCAGCGCGGCGATCAGGCAGGCGATCTGGAAGCCGCCGGCCAGCTTCTCCCACTCCTTCGCGATCATCTCGCCGGCCTGGAGGCCATTGACGAAGACGGTCGCCGCCAGCCACGGCACCAGCGTGCCCACGACCGTCAGCCACAGGGCCAGGCCCGAACGCCGGATGCGGCTGCCCGGCGCCCGTTCGATCACATAACGCCGTCCGACCGCGCGGAGGCTGATGCGAACCGGGCCGATCAGCACCAGCGCAATGATCAGCCCCGCCAGAGCCGGCAGCAGGCCGCCTCTGCGGGCGCCGCCTGCGATCGCATCGATCTCGGTCTTCAGGAAGCCGGACAGGAGGCTGCTGTCGCGCGGAAAGGAGGCGAGAAAGGGCCCCCAGAAACCGCTCGTCAACGGGGACGGCACCCGCACCGACATCCGCTCGGAAAAGGCATTGGCCTGGGCCTGGCTGATCTCGGTCGCGAGCTGGTCGGCCTCGGTGCCGAGCAACTTACCGCGCTTGATCGCGGAGTCGACGGTCGATCGCTGCTGGGCCAGCAACTTGCGCTGCGCCCTGATGTCCGGAGCCTCGACCAGACCCGGCGTCACCGGCCCGATCTGGGCGACCCGCGCGTCGATCAATTGCAACTGGGTCGACAGCGCCGCGACCTGATCGGCGCTGCTTTGCTTCACTGCGGCCGCGCGATTTTGCAGGGCATGGGCCTGCGCGGCATCGGTGCGGTCGTTATAGGCGGCGTCGATCGCGCGGAACTCGTCCGACGCCTTGTCGAGCGCCGTGGTGGCCGTTTCGATCGGATCGACATCCTGTGCGGCGACCTGCGTGGCCGTGGACGTGACCGCCAGCAGGCAGAGCAGCGGCAGAAAAAAGCGGAGCCTCATGACCGGCTTCCTAGCGCCTGCCGGTCGCGCCGCCCAGCCCATAAGGCGCTGCCCAGCCCATAAGGCATGGCCGCTAGAGCAGGCGGGCGCCCTCCAGCGCCAACAACCTCTCCTTGGCCTCGAGCCCGCCGGCAAAGCCGGTCAACGCGCCATTCGATCCGATCACCCGATGGCAGGGCGCGATGATCGAGATCGGGTTTCGCCCATTGGCGGCGCCGACCGCCCGAACCGCGCCCGGTCGCCCGATCTGGCGCGCAATCTCGCCATAGCTGCGGGTCTCTCCGAACGGGATGGTCAACAGCGCCGCCCACACCGATTTCTGGAATTCGGTGCCATGAAAATCGAGTGCTATGCTGAAACGGGTCAGGGTGCCGGCGAAATAGGCGGAGAGCTGGCGTTCCGTTTCGGCGAGGATCGGGTGATCGGTCTGCGCGACCATGGCACCGAGGCGGACGCGATCGGGGGCATCATTCTCCCACAGGATCGCGACAAGCCCGGTATCGTTCGCCACCAGAGTGAGAACGCCGACGGGCGAAGGCATGGTACGGAAGGCATTGGCCATTACATCGTCTCTGCAGCGTGTTCCTGACGGCTGGCGTAGCGATGCCGGATATCGCAGGGAGCGTCCACCGTCGCCGGCCCTGATGGCGCATCGATTTTACATAATGTATATTATCGGACTGGCGAGGCGAAAAACCGGAACGAAGACCTGGCCGTTCCCGGGTCGCTCCGCCTCCCGCTTTGGATAGCGAGGATAGGCGGTAGCGGCACTCAGTATCGGGCAACCGTCCGGCCCGCATCCCATGGCTCAGTTCGCGACGCGAAGCCTGTTCCGGCCGCTTGCCTTCGCCGCATAAAGGGCCTGGTCCGCCGCATCGTAGATCGCGTCGTCATCGGCGCCCGATCGGATCGCCGCTGCACCGAAGCTGGCTGTGACGCGGATGTTCGCGCCGGGGCCGGACGATACCGCCGCATGGGCTATGGCGGCGCGCACTCGCTCGCAGGTCTGCATCGCCGCCTCGATGGATGCGCCCCACAGCACCATGCCGAATTCCTCCCCGCCGATGCGGGCGACCATATCGCCGCTTCGGATCGCCGCTTGCGCCACATGTGCGACCGTCGCGAGCACCCGATCGCCGGACGCGTGGCCGTGGGTGTCGTTCACCGTCTTGAAATGGTCGATATCGAAAATCGCGATGCAGCCGGCCCCCTGCCCGGATGCGACCTCCTGCCGCAGGTAGCGAAGCCGGCTGAAAAACGCCCGGCGGTTCGGAAGGCCGGTCAACGCGTCGGTCGTCGCTTCCAGCGCGAGTTCCGCCTCGGCCGCCTTGCGCGCGGTCACGTCGCGAACCACCAGGATGACGCCGATCGGCGTCCCCTTCTCGTTGGTGTAGCTTCGCATCCGCGTTTCGCACCAGATCACGACATCGTCCCGCACCTTCGCACGATATTCGATGGTCGTGGTCCGATCCGGCTCGGCGATGGCCTTCTCCCGGGCGGCAAAGAACACCGCAAAATCCTCCGCCAGGACGAAATTTCGTGAGTTTCGGCCGACCACGTCCGCGGCCTTGTAGCCGGTCAATTCGAGGATGGCGGGCGATGCGAAGCGAACATCGCCGTCGAGACTGGTATGGATCAGCGTGTCACCGAGATTTTCGGCCAGCAGACGATAGGCGGCGCCCGTCTGCCGCACCGTCAGCACCAGTGCCTCCCGGCGTCGAAGCTCGGCAGCGACCGGCAGGACCATCAACACGGCGATCGCCAGATAGAATTGGAAGAACTGCGCCCGTGCGCCGATCGACCCGTGCATGAGGCTGATCGGGCCGTGCCCCAGAAGCGTGAGGCCCCCGCCGATCGTCGCCAGCACCACGACCGCCCCAGCAGCCCCGACGCGACCGAGGCGGAAGGTGGTCATGATCAGGGGAAGCATGGGAAGGAAGAGCAGCGGATATTCCCGTTGCTCGAAGACGCCGAACGAGGTCGCCGCCACCAGCAACAGCAGGGCGATCGCTTCTATCTTGTTGCGGACGCTGGAGGCCCGCAGCCATGCCAGGCCGTCGCCCTGCATGACGAGCAGCAGCAGCGGCGCGATGCTGATGGTGCCCAGGCTGTGCGCGGCGAACCACGCCCGCCAGTTCGGCCAGAAATCATGCCCGACGCGAAGGGCGATCGTCTCCGCTCCGACGATACCGCTGGCGGCCGGCCCGATGATGCCGGCCACGAGAATGAATTTTACCAGCGACGGGATGTTGTCGAACGACGACAGATCCGCATCGATCTTCCGCAACAGCAAGGCCGGCAGCGCAGCCTCCGCGACGATCGCGATGGCGAGGGGCACGGCGAAGATCGGCCCGAGCCCAAAGAGGGACGACGCCGCAAAGGACGCCGCCCCACTGGCCGCGATGGGATAGAACCACTCCTGCGGATGCCGGATGACGAGGAAGGCGAACAGCGGCGCCGTCGCGGGCCAGAGGAAGGCGGCGCCGCCCTCGAACCGCGTCAACAGGATGCTGGCGCTGGCGAGCAGGAAATATGAGATGGCAAGGATGGCGGTACTGGCCAAATACCGGGGAAGGCGCATCGTCCAGCAATCCAATTTGTCTTCGAGGCACGCTAATCTGAATTAGCTAACGCGCCGTTTACGCACCTCCGCAGGCGGTGCCGTCGTCCTCTCGGCCGCCCGCCTCGATGTGGGTGGGGACGTCAGGCGAAGCGGCCCCTTGAGGCTCGATATATCGATGGCGACATGGATTCCTGCATCGAATCCGTCAACCCAAACCGCGAACCAGCCACGTCACGCCACGCCACGCCGTCCCGACGGCGACCGGCCTCACCGCCAACCGAGTGCCGGGGCGACATGCTTCAGAATGGCCTCGATGATATGCGCGTTATAGGCCACGCCGAGCTGGTTCGGCACCGTCAGCAGGAGCGTATCGGCCTCGGCGATCGCCTCGTCGGCCCGCAGCTCATCGATCAGGCGATCCGGTTCCGCCGCATAAGAGCGCCCGAACACGGCGCGCATATTGTCGATGATACCGATCTGGTCGCTGCTCTCGCCGCGCCCGAAATAGGCACGGTCGGTGTCGTTCATCAGCGCGACGATCGAACGCGAAACCGACACCCGCGGCTGCCGCTCATGCCCCGCCTCTTTCCACGCTTCCCGATAACGGCGGATCTGCCGTGCCTGCTGGACATCGAACGGTTCACCGGACTCGTCGGCCTTCAGGGTCGAGCTTTGGAGGTTCATGCCCTTCCTGGCGGCCCAGGCCGCCGTCGCGTCGGAGGCCGCGCCCCACCAGATGCGGTCCTGCAACCCTTCGGCGTGCGGCTCGAGACGCAGCAGCCCCGGAGGATTGGCGAACATCGGCTGCGGGTTCGGCTGCGCGAATCCCCGCCCCTTCAGAAGTTCGAAGAACAGCTCTCCGTGCCGGCGCCCCATGTCGGCATCGCTTTCGCCGGTCGGCGGGGCATAGCCGAAATGCCGCCATCCTTCGATCACCTGTTCCGGCGATCCGCGGCTGATGCCGAGCTGGAGACGCCCACCCGAAATGAGATCGGCCGACCCCGCATCCTCGATCATGTAGAACGGATTCTCGTAGCGCATGTCGATGACGCCGGTGCCGATCTCGATACGCCGGGTCCGCGCGCCGATCGCCGCCAGCAGCGGAAAGGGCGAGGATAATTGGCGCGCGAAATGGTGGACGCGGAAATAGGCGCCATCCGCACCCAGTTCCTCGGCGGCCACGGCCAGATCGATGGATTGCAGCAGCACATCGGCGGCCGATCGCGTCCCAGAATTCTGGGCGGGAGACCAATGGCCGAAGGAAAGGAAACCGATTTTCTTCATTGGGTCATCCGTCGTTCGAGAGGGCGGTCTGGCCATGCCAATATCGGCGGCCTGCGTCCGTCCGCATGGTGGCATCGGTCCTAGATTCGATCCGCATTCCGATAAATTATGATAAGATCGAATATGCTGTTCTATAATCTCTCACGATAATCTCGCACGATCCGCTGGCGAAGCATGGTCCGCTGGCGAAGGTCGCGATCGGAGCATGGGGTCGGATATCCCGACGTGCCACCCCGAAAAGATCTGGCCGGGAAGATATGGCCGGCGCGATCTGGGCGGGGTTTAACGAGATGCGGATTTCCGCCTGTTGCGGCGTCTCTCCAGCATGACGCCCAGCGCATCCCTCGATGGCGATCTGATCTCCGGTCGTCCGGCCGCGCCGCCGATGCCGGCGGGCATCCACCGCGACGGGGATATTCCCATGATCGGCGTCCTCCGATTGCTGATCTGGGCGCAGCGCCATTGCCGCCCGGTACAGCCCGACCCAGCGACCAATTGCGCGCAGCAGCCGATGGAAAGCCCTGCCCGACGCTGAAACACGAAGCCGGCTAGTCTCGATCCATTCGGTCGCCGTGCCGATCACCGCCTGTTGTCGCAGAGCAGCTACTGGCCCGATCGTGCTGCGGGGCCGGCCCCTGCCCGGCTCCGGTCAATGCCCACTGATAGGCCGACACCGTCTCACCGCGCGGCTGATAGCGGATGGCCAGCGATCGATCGCCGCGCCGTACCGCGATCGCCAGATAGGCCTGCTGGTTGCCCTGGAGCGCATCCTGCGGGAAACTGTCGAGGATCTCGTCGCCATCGCGCAGACCCGCCAGCGCCGCCTGCGAGCCCGGGACGAGGCCCTGGACGATCCTGGGTCGCGCCAGCAGCGATGCAGGATCGAACCCCAGGTCGAAGCGGCGCAGCGGCCGGCTGACCCGGCGGAATTGGGGTCCATAGGCATTGGACGGCGGGATCACCGTCCGCCCCGCAAGCATCGCATCGAACTCGACAACGCCCGGCGCACCCAGTTCGGCGTTGAGCAGTTTGCGCCACAAGGCTTCGTTCATCGGCTTTCCTGCCCGGCGCGCGGCCAGCATCGTCCGGACGATATCATCGAGCGAACGGGCGCCCCTCGATCGTGCCCGGATTTCCGCGTCCACGGTGTCGAAATAGAGCGATCCGCGATCATAAGGCAGCACGCGGACGCGGGTGTCGCGCCAGAAGCCGGCCGGGATGTCGGCGTTCGGCGTGCCGATCTTGATGTTGGTATAATAACGCCCGGCAGTCTCGTTGACATCGGCCAGAAAATCGCGCGCCGAGATCATGCCGGCGCGGAACGGCAGCGCGCGCTGGTAATGCACCGCCAGCCCTTCGCCGAACCATGATCGGTCGAGCCCGCCCGCCTTATCCATCGAGGCATCGAGCGAATTGACCCAGCTGTGCAGCATCTCATGTGCCAGCAATGTACGCAGGTCGGCGGGAACCGAGCTATCGTTGAACGTATAGGCGAAGCTGTCGGCAAGGCCGATGCCGCTGCCCGGATTGCGGCTGTTGGTCCGTCCGAACACCCCGAAGCTGTCGGGGGCATAGCGGAAGAAGCGACCATAGAAGCGGTGGAGGTCGCCTGCCCAGCACATCAGCGGTGCCATGTCGAACGGCGGCTGGCCCTGCCAGCCCGCGAAGAAACCATCGTCGTTCGACCGGTAGGTGCCGGGATGACCGCCCATATAATAGACCGAGTTCAAGCGGTCGGTGGACAGAGCCGCCGCGCTGGTCGCATCGCCGACGCCGAAACTCGAGACGCCGACGCCGCCTGCCCCATAGGCGGCGAAATCCCAGCGAACCTGGGCGACACGAGAACGCTGATCGTCGGGGAGCAGCAGGAAGGCGTTGGCAGCCGCCGAAAAGGTGTCGCCTTCGGTGCGCATCTCATATTGCGGCAGCGCGAGCGGCGGTGCAGCGCTATCGATCGGCACGCGATAGCGAACCGTGACCGTTCCGTTCACCGCACGGTTTGCAAGCCAGACGCGCCGGCTGTCCGAACCGTCCTCGGCCTCGTCGCGCACCGCCACCCCGATCGGCCCGGCCTCATCGGCAAAGCCCAGCCGCGTCAGGTCTTTCGCGCTGGTGGTCACGGTATTGGCGACCAGCGCCAGCGAAAACAGCGGGTCTCCCGGCGCGGCGTGGACATCCTGCGCGGTCACGACGACATCGACATAAGGGATATGATGCGCGGCGTCGGGCGTGGCGGGGGCGAGCCCGATCGCCAGCCGGGGGGCGGCCGGTGCCGCGCCGATCAGGATCAGGGCGACAGGGGCAAGTCCCCGGCCGCGCGACAAATATCGAGCCATGACATCTCTCCGTCGGTGCGCCGTCAGCCTAGCCGTCGCGCCGGGCGAAATCCCCGCAAAGTGGGCGTGCAGATCGCTTCTTCCCGCATGATCTATGCGGGAATAACGCGAAATCACGCATAACGAACCGGGAGGCTGGTCGTGCTCTTGAGATTTTCGAGCACGATGCTCGAGCGTGCGGTGGCGACTTCCGGGGCGGTGAGGAGTTCGCGCGTCAGCAATCGGTTGAAACTGGCGAGATCGCGCGTCGCGACCTTGAGGATGATGTCCGCCGCGCCGGTCAGCGCCTGGCATTCGAGCACTTCGTCGAGCGCGGCGATCCGGGCGTTGAACTTTTCCAGCCATTCGGAATCGTGCGAGCGCAACGTGATCAGCACATAGGCGCTGACCCCGATGCCGAGCTTGTCGGCATCGAGCACCGCCGCCACGCGGGACACGTAGCCCGCGGCGCGCAACCGCTGCATCCGCCGCGAGCATTGCGACGCCGAAAGATGCACGCGCGTGCCCATTTCGACAGGGCCGATATCGCCCTGCGCCTGCCAGACCTCGAGAATCCGGCCATCATATCGATCGAGCGTGTGTGGCATCGCTGCATCATGCACGGCTCATGCACGATAGTCCAGAAATCTGCTTATTCCGTGTGAAAATAGCGCAAAATATCTCCAATTCGCACGATATTTGGCGCCCGATGCGCATAGGATCATGCCCGTACAGATCATCGGATGGGGACCAAGATGCGCTTCGACCTGCTTCGCGACCAGCCTGCGGACCCCCTGCTGAAGATCATCGCGGCCTATGCCGCCGATTTACGGTCCGACAAGATCGACCTGGGCGTCGGCGTGTTCCGCGACGACCGGGGCGAAACGCGGGTGCTGGAGGCGGTGAAGCGCGCCGAACAGCGGCTGCTCGACCGCCAGACCAGCAAGGCCTATTTGGGGCCTGACGGCGACAAGGCGTTCGTCGCCGAGCTGGGCGCGCGCGTATTCGGCGCGGATTTCATGCGTCCCTGGCAGGGGCTCCAGACCCCGGGCGGCACCGGCGCGCTCCGCCTCGCCGCCGAAATTCTCGTCCAGGCGGGTGTCGAACGGATCTGGCTGGCGGCGCCGAGCTGGGCCAATCATGCCCCGATCTTCGCGCAGGCCGGGCTGAGGGCGATGGCGGTCGATGCCTTTGATGTGGCAGCGCAGCGGTTCGATGCCGAGGCCTGGATGGATGCGCTGCGCGCGGCGGCGCCTGGCGATGCGGTGCTGCTGCACGGTTGTTGCCACAATCCGATGGGGATCGATCCCGATCCCGCCCAGTGGCGCGCGATCGCCGATGTCGTCGCGGAGCGCGACCTGCTGCCGCTGGTCGATCTCGCCTATCAGGGGCTGGGGGACGGGTGGGACGAAGATGCCGCCGGCGCACGGCTGGTGCTTGGCCGATCCCGCTATGGCCTGCTTGCTTATTCGTGCGACAAGAATTTCGGCCTGTATCGCGAGCGCGTCGGGGCGCTGTGGGCGACGGCCCCCAATGCCGCAGCCGGCGCTGTCGTCCAATCGAACCTGCTCGCCCTAGCGCGGGCCAACTGGTCGATGCCGCCCGATCATGGCGCGGCGACGGTGCGCATCATCCTCGAGGATCCCGAACTCGCCGCGCTATGGCAGGACGAACGCGAGGCGATGCGCAGGCGGCTGCACGCGCTGCGCGGCGAGCTTGGCGCGCAAGGCCGGATCGGCGATCTCGATCTGGCGCCGATCGCGACGGGCAAGGGATTGTTCGCGACACTGCCGCTCGCTCCCGGCCCGATCGAATATCTGCGGCGCGAGCACGGCATCTACATGGCCGGCTCCGGCCGCATCAACATCGCGGGCTTCGGGATCGGCGGCATCGAACGATTTTGTGACGCGCTGCACGCCGTCGTCGACGCGGACGTCGCCGCATGACCGCTGCGCAAGGCTCGAGCCCATGGCGCGACGCGGCATCGCCACGCCGCGACCGGCTGTCCTTGTGGAACAGCCCTTATCTGCTGCTCACGCTGGCCGCCTCGCTATGGGCAAGCAACTTCGTGCTCGGCCGCGCGCTGCCGCACGATCTGCCGCCGGTGAGCCTGTCCTTCTGGCGCTGGACGTTTGCCATCCCGCTCGCCCTGCCCTTCGCGCTGCCGCACCTGCGTCGCGACTGGCCCGAGATCCGCCGCGGCTGGCCGATGCTGCTGGCGCTTGCCGCACTCGGCCTCGCCGGCAGCAACACGCTGGCCTATCTCGCATTGCGGCAGACGAGTGCGACCTCGGCGCTGCTGGTGCAGTCCGCCATCCCGGTCACGATCGTCGCCAGCGGCTTCCTGTTGTTCGGGGACCGGGTGAGCGGCCGCCAATTGATGGCGATCGGCTTTGCCTTGTCCGGCGTGCTCGCCGTGATCCTGGGCCGGCCCGGTGCCGCCGGCTCGTTCGATCAGGGCACGCTGCTGGCGGGTGCCGCGATGCTGTCGCAATCGCTCTACGCAACCCTGCTTCGGCGGCGTCCGCGGCTGCACCCGGCAAGCTTCCTGCTGCTGACCTTCGCCGGCGCGGCCGCGCTGATGCTGCCCTTCCAGTTGCTCGCAGGGGCGCCGCTGCCACTGCACGACCGTAGCGGCATGGCCGCGCTCGCCTATCTGGCGATCGGCCCCTCGGTCCTCGCCTTCTTCCTGTTCAATCGCGGCGTCGCGCTGATCGGATCCGGCCGGGCCGGGCTGTTCTTCTACCTGATGCCGGTATTCGGCACGATCTTCGCCACATTCGCGCTGCACGAGGCCATCGGCCCGTTCGAGCTCGGCGGCTTCGCGCTGGTCGGCATCGGCTTCCTCCTGTCAGGGCGACGGCAGCGGTAGCCGGTGCGTGCATTTCATCTCGGAAAGGGTTGCGGTCGAACGGATGTCCTCGACGCCGGGAAGCCGCAACAGCGTGCGGAAGGTGAAATTCTGATACCAGGCCATGCTCGGTGCGAGCACCTTGAGCATCACGTCCATCTCGCCGAACAGCGTATAGGCTTCGGTGATCTCCGGGATGCCCTCGATCGCACGGATGAAGCGTTCGCGGGCCTCGTCATTGAGCCGCCCCATCTTGAGCTGGGCGAAGATGTACATGCTCTCGCCGAACTTCTCGCGGTCGAGCACCGCGACCTGCGACTTGATGTACCCCTCCTCCTTGAGCCGCTGGATGCGGCGCCAGCAGGGCGATTGCGACAGGCCGACGCGCTCGGCGATCTCGCTGGACGATTCCGACGCATCGATCTGCAGCCGGTCGAGGATTTTGATGTCGAGGCGATCGAGATCATCAGCCATGTTTATGCGCAATCCGTTCGCTATGTGAATTGAACTCCGCCGAAGCATATCGGCGAGTACGAAAATCAACAAGTTTTCGCCGCCCGGGCAGCGTAGCTTCCGATCTCGACGAAACGGCTAGTTCGGCAGCGGGGAATAGACGATGAAGCGGGAAGATCTCGCGATCTTTGACAGTCAGGCCGTGCGCGACGGATTGAGCTATGCCGACTGCATCGAGGCGATACGTGACGTCATGCAGGCCTTGTCCGCCGGCACCACACGGCAGTTGCTGCGCACGATGATCTCGCTGGGCACGGGCCGCACCTTTGCACAGATGCCCGGCGCGTTGGGCGACCACGATATGTTCGGCACCAAGACGATCAGCGTCTTCGCCGATCCGCTGTCGCCGGGATTGCGCCGGCATCGCGGGCTGGTCGTCCTGTTCGAGCCCTATGAGGGACGCCCGGTGGCCGTCTGCGATGCCGAGGAGATCACCCACATCCGCACCGCCGCCGCGACGGCCGTCGCGACCGACGCGCTCGCCCGCAAGGATGCGCGCACGCTGCTGATCGTCGGCACCGGCGGGCAGGCCCATACCCATCTGAAGGCGCTGCCGCTGGTGCGTGACTTCACCCGCATAGTGATCTGGGGTCGCGCGCCCGCCAAGGTCGATGCGCTGGTAGAGCAATATGCCCATCTCGGCGCCGAGCGTGCCGGCGATCTGGAAACCGCCGCGCGCGAGGCGGACGTGATCTGCACGCTCACCACGGCCTCCGAGCCGGTCCTGTTCGGCGACTGGGTGCAGCCCGGCACGCACGTCAACCTGGTCGGATCGAGTGGCCCCGGCCCGGTCGAGGTCGATAGCGCGCTGGTCGCGAAGAGCCGCTATATCGCCGACAGCACCGCCTCGGCCCGCGATGCCGCCGCCGAGTTCCTGGTCGCTCGCGACGCCGGCATCGTCACCGACGGGCATATCCTCGCGGAGATCGGCGACGTGCTGCTCGGCCGCGTCGCCGGTCGAACCGGCGACCAGGATATCACCCTCTACAAATCCCTGGGCCACGCGGTGCAGGATCTGGCGGCGGCCGCCCATCTCTATCGGAGCTCGCATCGCTGATGGCGCTTTCCCTGATCCGCACCGCATGGACCGCATCCACGCTGCTCGCCGGCCTGTCAGGCCCCGCCTTCGCGCAATCCCACCAGGAGCGGCTGTCGGTGGTCGCCAACGGAGAGAAGGTCGGTTTCGTCGATGCGATCCAAACCGGCAACCATGTCGCCATCCATTATGACGTGAAGAATAACGGCCGCGGCCCGACCATGGACGAGGCGATAGACCTCGGGCCGGACGGCCTGCCGGTGGCCTGGAAGCTGGATGGCAAGGCGACCTTCGGCGGTGATGTCCATGAAAGCTTCGCGCGCACCGGCACGACGGCACGCTGGAGCGATTCGATGGGTCCGCGCGAGGTGCCGGCAAGCCGCGCCAGCCTCTATATCGGCCAGGCGGCGAGCCCCTGGGCGCTCGGCCTCTATGCCCGCGCATTGCTCAAGGCACCCGACGGTACACTGACGACCCTGCCCGGCGGCACGCTGCACATCGAGAAGCTGGGGCCGGCATCGATCGGCAAGGGCCACTACCAGGCCTACGCGATCAGCGGCATCGATCTGGCCCCCGCCATGATCCTGCTCGACAGCCAGGGCGCCCTGTTCGCCGTTCTCGATACCGGCGGCGCGACCGTGCGCGAAGGCCATGAGGCGGACGTTCCGGCGCTGGCCGAACTGGCGACCCGGCTGACCGCCGAACGCTATGCGACGCTCCAGAAGCGCTTCGCCCACAATATCGATGCGCCGGTTCGCATCCGCAACGTGCGCGTGTTCGATCCGATCGCAGGCCAGCTCGGCGATCCCGTCTCGGTGGTGTTCGCCAATGGCCGGATCAGCGGCATCCAGCCGCTCGACGCGCCCGCGTCTCCCGGCGAGGCGCTGATCGATGGCCAGGGCGGCACGCTGATGGCCGGGCTGCACGACATGCATGCGCATGTCAGCCTGGAATCGGCGATGCTGTATATCGCCGCGGGCGTCACCGAAGTGCGCGATATGGGCAACGACAATAATTTCCTGCCCGACCTGATGCATCGCATCGCCACCGGAGAAGTGGCCGGCCCGCGCATCCTGCCCAACGGCTTCCTCGAAGGCCGCAGCCCCTATTCGGCCCGGCTCGGCATCGTCGTCGACAGCCAGGACAAGGCCCTCGACGCGGTTCGCTGGTATGCCGCGCGCGGCTATTGGCAGATCAAGATCTACAACAGCATGAACCCGGCCTGGGTGCCTGCCATCGCCAAGGAAGCGCACGCGCTGGGCATGACCGTGACCGGACATATCCCGGCCTTCACGAATGCCGATGCGATGATCGGCGCCGGCTATGATGAGGTGACCCACATCAACCAGTTGATGCTCGGATGGGTGCTCGATCCCCAGGAGGATACGCGCACGCCGCTGCGGCTGACGGCGATGAAGCGCACCGCGACGCTCGATCTCCAGTCGCCGCGCGTTCAAAAGACGATCGACATGATGGTGGCGGGCAAGATCGCGCATGATCCGACCGCGGTCACGCTCGAACTGCTGATGCTGAGCCGCGACGGCAAGCCATCGCCGTCGGTCGCCGAATATATCGACCATCTGCCGATCGGCCTCCAGCGCCGCCGCCGCCAGGCGATCGCGCCGATCGCGAGCCCGGCAGACGATGCGGGCTATCTCGGCGGGTTCGAGAAGGTGAAGGAGACGCTCAAGCTGCTGCACGATCGCGGCATCCGCCTGATGCCCGGCACCGACGACCAGACCGGCATCTCGGTGCATCGCGAGCTGGAAATCTATCATGAGGCCGGCATCCCGATCCCCGAAGTGCTGCGCATGGATACCCTGGCGCCGGAGCAATATATGGGTCGCGACCAGGAATTGGGATCGATCGAGCGCGGCAAGATCGCCGACTTCATCCTGCTCCCCGGCGATCCCACCAAGAATCTGAGCGAGCTTCACCGCATCGCGATGGTGGTGAAGGACGGGACCATCTATTTCCCGTCGGAAATCTACCCGGCGTTCGGCGTGACGCCCTTCGCCGATGCGCCCAAGGTGACGCTACCGCCCGCCGCGCCCAAGATCGCCGGATCGGGGCCGTCGCACGACGCGATGGACGAGTTCCTCTACTGATGCTGTCCCGCCGTCCCGGCACGATCCGGGACGGCGGGAGCCCCGTTACTTCTTCTCGGCCGCCACCTGCGCGACGAAGCGGTGAAGATCGGCACTGAGCGCGGCCAGCGCATCCGCATCCTCGAAAGCGGAATGGCCGGACTTGTAGCGGTGGATCGCCAGGCGATCGGCCGGCACGCCATTTTGTTCGAGCGCGAACTGGCCGGCATAGACCGGCGTGGTGATGTCGTAATAGCCGCCGGCCGTGAACGCGCGCAGCGTCGGCTTCAGGGCTATCGCGTCCTTCAGATCGGGCGCCAGCGACATCGCCCGGAAGCTGCCGCCATAGTCCTTGTCGTAGTTCCACTTGAAATTGATGCCGAGATTCAGGCTGCGATAGGGGCTGGGCACGGTGTAGCCCAGTTCGTCCCGGAGATAGGTCTCGACCGTGCTGGCCGACCCCGAACCCAGCGACATCGAGGGGTCGTCGAACGGCGGACGCTGGTTGCTTTCGGAGATCAGCCGCGTCGCCCGGCCGTCGAGCTGGCCGGTGCGCAGTCCCTTGGCGGCCAGCAACTGCAACATGAAGTCGTGGCGATCGAGATGCAGATCATCATGCTCGATCGTCGCGGCGGGAATACCGATCATCGCGGAGATGCGCTCGGCGATGCGACGCTTGTCGGCGGCCGGGAGCGCCGGACCCTGCATCAGCGCGGACGCATAGTCGGTCTGCGCGAAATGCAGCGCCTCGTCGAACTGCTGCTCGACGCTGCGGCCGCCGCGATCGATCGCGCGATGATACCAAGCCACGCTGGACAAAGTGGGCAGCAGCACCGCGTCGGAGATGACCGGCCCGTCGCTGTCGCCGATCGCCAGCGACAGCAGGACCACACCATCGGGCAACGCCGTCTTCGCCTTCATGTCTTCGTGGAGGATGGCGAGCGCGCGCGACGTGCCGTAGCTCTCGCCGACGAGGATCACCGGAGAGCCGGTGCGCCCATGGGCGGCGAGCCAGCGCTCGATCATCAGCGCGACGCCACGCGCATCGCCGCCGACACCCCAATAGCCGGAGGCGTCCTGGCCCTTGATCGGCATGCTGGCCCCGGTGCCGACCGGATCGACGAAGACGAGATCGGCGGCATCGAGCAGGGTGAAGCGATTATCCTCCATATGCGCCGCGGCCCCCTCCCCGACGCTGCGCCGCGGGCCGAAGGCCTGGAGATGCAGCGGCGAGGAGGAGGCGCCCGGGCCGCCATTGAAGACGAACATGACCGGTCGCCTGGCGACAACGTCCTTCGCCTCGTCCGCGACATAGGCGAAGGTGACGCCGACCGCGACGGGCGCGCCGTCCGGCCCGGGCATCGGCAGTTCGGTGACGATCGCACGGTAGCCGAGCGTCTTGCCGGCCAGGCTCACGACATGATGCGTGGTCACCACCCGGTCGTTCGCCGCATCGCGCGGGATCATCGGCTCCATCGCGCGCAGGAAGGCGGGCGACATCGGCGCCTTGCTATCGTCCTGGGCGAACAGCGCGGCGGGTGCGGCGGCGATCAGCATCGCGCAGATCAGGGCAGTCGGGCGCATCGGCATTTCCCTTGTGATGGTCAGGCGCGCGGCAGCGCGGCGAGCAGGCGTTCGATATCGTCCATGTCGTTGAACACCGACGGACTGACGCGGAAGCGGTTGCGCGACAGCGTGATCTGCACATTGGCGGCCTTCAACGGCGCCGAGAGCCTGTCATGCGCGCCTTCCAGCACGCAGGTGACGAGCGGGGTGCGGCTTTCGGGCGGCGTCACCACCGCATAGCCGCGGGTCGCCAGCCCTTCGTGCAGACGTTGGAGCAGCGGTTGGCGATGCTCCGCGATCCGGTCGACGCCGAGCTTGAGGATATAGTCGAGCGACCAGCCGAGCATCGCCGAGACGGTGTGGGCGTGGGTGCCGCCGGCGAACAGCCCTTCCATGTCGGGCCGCGGCGTGACGTCCGCGATCGGATAGTCGGCCTTGGTCGCGGGCGGATCGAACGGATAGACATGCGGGCCGAAACCCTCGAGCTGGTAATAGCCGAACCGGGTGCGCTGCAGCCGATCGTGCAGGTCGGCGCGGACGTAGAGCAGGCCCAGCCCGAAATCGCCCATCAGCCATTTGTAGCTGGCACAGGACGCGAAATCGACGTTCGACGCGCGCACGTCGATCGGCACGGTGCCGGCGGCATGGACGATATCGGCATAGACCAGCGCCCCCCGGGCATGGGCGATCTCGCACACCCGCTGCAGGTCGTGCTCGAAGCCGTTATAGGTCGAGACCAGCGACAAGGCGACGAGCCGCGTGCCCGGCGTGATCGCCTGCTCGATATCGTCCATCGCGATGCGCGCGACGCCCGAACCGGTGCGTGGCCGCACCCATGCGACATCGACACCCTGGCGGGCCAGTTCCTCATAGAGATAGAAGGAGCCGAAGAAGTGCAGCGTATCGGTGACGATACGGCCCTTCCGATAGGGAAAGCCGAGCGCATCGATGATCGATTGCTCGCCCGCGGTGGTGCTCTGGACGAACGCGATCTCTGCGGGCGTCGCGTTGATCAGCCTGGCGAAATTGTCCTTCACCCGCTGCTCGACCGCGTCGGTCGGATAGTGCCCGTCCATCGTCGCGCGCTGATCGACATAGGCGCGCACCGCGTCGCGGGCCCCGAGCGGGATCGGGTGCATCGTGCCCGAGTCGAGATAGACGCCGGGCATGGCCGCGAAACTGGCCCTGTCGGGCAGACTGGCACCGTCGGGCAGGCTGGCGCCGGCATCCCCCAGTCCGGCCGCGGCGGCGCGTGCCGCGAGCGGCATCGCCCCCGCCCCGGCCAAGATGCCCCGTCGTGTCAGACCTCGCCCCATATGTCGCCCCTTGCCATTCGCGGCAGCTTAGCGCGGCGAGACGGAATAGTTTTTGCAGATTTTGCCGCATCTGCCCGATGCCACAACGCAAATCGCGATCAAGAGCGGCCGCGCCGGGCGATCTACGCATAAAAATGCCTGGGCCTTGCACCTAACAATGCGGTCGGGAGGGCATGCGATGCCAAAGCGGATATTGTTTTGCGGCGTAACCATGGTGATGGCTCTGGCGGCAGCCGGACCAGGCGGCGCGACGACGCGACGCTGCGCGCCCGACGCTGTCGAAACCAGCCATGAGACGACCATTGCCGGCCGACGGATCCGCTATGTCGCTTGCGCCGGCACGCTCCCGGCCCGCAATCTCAAGGACGAGGTGCATGGCCGGATCTTCTATACCGCCTATCTCGTGGCCGGCACGCATGGGCGGCCGCTCAGCTTCGTGTGGAACGGCGGGCCGGGCGCGGATTCTCGGCTGCTGCAATTCCACGCCATGGGCCCCAAGACCTTTCATGACGGCAAGCTCGCCGACAACCCGACCAGCCCGCTTGGGGCAAGCGATCTCGTGTTCGTCGATCCGGTCGGCACCGGCTTCAGCCGGGCCGACACGACGGATCATGCCAGCGACTTTTATGGCACCAACGGCGATATCGCCGCCATCTCCGGTTTCGTGCGCGATTTCCGCATCGCCTATCGCCGCGGCTCGGCGCCGCTCTATCTCGTCGGCGAAAGCTTCGGCACATGGCGAGCCGCCGGTGTCGCCGAGCGCCTGATCGATCAGAAGATTCCGGTCGCGGGCATCGCCCTCATCTCCGGCGGCATTCCGCTCGGCGATACGCAGGACCGCTATCGGATGCGTGCGCTGTCGCTCTACAGCCGCGTCGCCACCGCCATCGCCTTGCGGCGGCTCGATCCGGCGCTGCTGGCCGACCAGGCGCGAACCCTCGCAGAAGCGCGGCATTGGGCGGAAACCGTCTATGCGCCGGCGCTGGCCGATCCCGCCGCACTGACGGAGCAGCAGCGGGCCGAGGTGATCGCGACGCTCGCCCGCTATCAGGGGCTCGATCCCGCGACGATCGACGCCCGGACATTATGGGTTTCGCCGCACGACTTCCGCACCGGCCTGCTCGCCGATCAGGGCAAGACGCTGGCAATCTTCGACATGCGGCGCACCGACCAGGCCGACGAGAATCCCGGCGAGGGTCAACGGATACTCGATTATTATCGCGGCGCGCTCGGCTATCGCGATGGCCATTATGCCGGGATCGACGCACCGGAAAGCGATGCCGGCAATCGCTGGCAATATGACCAGTCCCCGATCACGCCGGAATCGCTCGCCCGTGCGCGGGCCGGCGAAGGGCCGCCGAGCCCGCCCCAGCCATGGGCGCTGCGCGCGATGGAAAAGGCCCCGGCCCTGCGGATGTGGGTGGCCGCCGGCATGTATGACTCCCTCAACAGCTGCGCCGGCAACGAGGCAACCGTGGCCGCGATGCCGGCGTCGATCGGCGCGCGCATCGCGCTGCACTGCTTCGCCGGCGGCCACATGATGTATCAGGATCCGCTCGAAACCGTCCATTTCGGGCAGGAAATCTCGGACTTCCTGAATCCCCGCACATAGATTTTGCAAGCCTGACCCAAATTTCCGGTTTGGATTTGTGCTTCCGGTCGCCCCCCGCCCCATCAACGACGAAAATATTCCGGCACGCTCGGTTATGCTCGCCATCGGTTCGATCGAGATAGCTCGGGGAACGAAGGGGGCTCCATGGTTCACAATCACATATTCGTCCGCAGATTGATGCTGTCGACCGCGCTGCTGGCAGCGGCCGGCGCGGCGCCGGCGATGGCGCAGGAGGTGCCGCCGGCGATCGATCAATCGACCACGCCCAGCGCCGACGCCGCCAATGGCGACGGGATGATCGTGGTCACGGGCTCGCGCATCCGCCGGAGCGAGGCGGACAACATCGCCCCCGTCGCGGAGATCACCGCCCAGTCGATCAGTGATCGCGGCTACATCAGCGCGGCCGACGCGCTCAACAACCTGCCGTCGAACGCGCCGGTGCTCAACCAGGCCGACGGCAGCGGAAATTCGAGCGGCCCTGGCTATCAGGCCCCCAATCTGTTCAACCTCGGCGTCGGGCGGACACTGACCCTGGTCAACGGCCGCCGCATGGTCACCAGCTCGTCGGGGATCGGCTCCTCGGACGGTGTCGGCGACGCGACCGTCGATTCCAACATCATCCCGCTCGGCCTGCTCGATCGTGTCGAGGTCTATCAAGGCGGCGGCGCCGCCGTCTATGGTTCGGACGCGATCGCGGGCGTGGTCAACTATGTCCTCAAGCAGAATTTCAGCGGTCTCGATGTCGATGTGCAGAACGGCATATCGAGCCGCGGGGATTATGGCACGCACAGCGCGCGATTGACCGCGGGCACCAACTTCTCCGACGGTCGCGGCAACATCGCCATCGATCTCGGCTATTCGAAATCCCCGACGCTGATGTTCTCGGCGCGGCCGCTGTCCAATCTCGGCCGCCTGACGGTAAGCAACAGCGCCGACACCGGCCCGAACGACGGCATCCCGTCGGTCAAGGAGATCTTCAACGGCACGTTCTGGGAATTTAATCCCAATGGCGTGATCTTCACCCGCGCCGCGCCCGTCAGCGCCTTCCTCACAAAAAGCGGCGGGAGCCCGCTCCAGTTCGGCAGCGACGGCAACGTCGTCCCCTACGACACCGGCACCCTCCAGGGCGTGCCCTTCGCATCGGGCGGCGACGGCTTCAAATATCAGAACCTGGCCGGGCTTCGCACCGGCGTCGAACGCTACACCGCCAACATGCTCGGCCATTATGATCTGACCGATCATATCAAGATTTCGACCGAGCTGATGTATGCGCACACGCTCGGCACCGAAATCCCGCAAGGCAACAGCTATACCGTGCTCAATCCGGGCAGCTATGACGGCCCGATCAGCTTCACGGTCGACAATCCCTATCTGACCACCCAGGCCCGATCGGTACTGAGCGCCGCCAGCCCCGCCTTCGCCGCCGGCTCGCCGCTCTATCTGTCCAAATATTTCTACGATCTCACGCCGAACGACGTGCAGACCACCGCGACCGACACCTATCGCGGGGTGCTGACGCTGGAGGGCGACTTCAATCTCGGCACCCATAATTTCTACTGGTCGGTGTCGGGCAGCTACGCCCAGGTCGACGGCCATCAGCGCAGTTGGCAGGTCGTCAATTCGAAGTTCGAGAATGCGATCGATGCGGTATCGAGCAACGGCAAGATCGTCTGCGCGATCAATGCCGACAGCGATACGACCAACGACGATCCGTCCTGCGCGCCGATCGATCCGTTCGGCAACGGCAATGTGAGCACCGCTGCACGCAATTATGTGAGCACGCGTGCCGGTCTCGACTGGAAGAACGAACAAGCCGATCTGCTTGCCACTCTCGGCGGATCGGTGGTCAAGCTGCCGTCCGGCAGCGTCGACTTCAACGTCGCCTATGAACATCGCAACGAGAAAGCGAGCTTCGATCCGCTGGCCGCGAACCTCCTCGGAATTTTCGGCACGGGTACACCGGAAATCGCCCAGTCCGGCCAGTACAACACCGACGAGCTGTCCGCCGAGATGATCGTGCCGCTGATCGGCAAGAGCTGGCAGTTGCCGCTGGTCAAGCTGCTCGAGTTCAAGGGCGCGTTCCGTCACATCGACAATTCCTATGCGGGTCGCGAGAATGTCTGGGATCTCGGATTGCGCTGGGAGGTCGTGAAGGGCGTGACGCTGCGCGGATCGCGCAGCCGCAACTTCCGGGCTCCGACGCTGACCCAGCTGCTCGCACCGTCGTCGAGCGGGCTTGCCTCGACCGGCTATGATCCATGCGACGCCGATCGCATCAACGGCGGCCCCAATCCGTCGGTGCGGCGCGCGAACTGCCTCGCCGCCTTCCAGGCCAATCCGAACTATGGCGTCGATGCCGACGGGACGGGCGCGGGGCTGAGCGCCGCGGAGCGGCTGGCCAATTTCCAGGATCCGTCCGAGAATTTCGCGCGTGCGACCGTGACGACGGGTGGCAACCCCAATCTCCACAACGAGATTTCCAACACCTGGACCTATGGGATCGTGCTGCAGCCCGCTTTCGTGCCGGGTCTGACGATCAGCGCCGACCGCATCGAGATCGATCTCAAGGAGGGCCTCTCGGCCTTCACCACCGAGGACTTCACCGCTGCATGTTATGACAATGTCCAGCCGGATCCCGCGGTTTGCGGTGCCTTCACGCGGCTTGCCTCCAGCGACGGCACCAGCCCCGGCGGTACGATCATCACCGGAACGACGACCACCTTCAACGCCGGCGTGATCAAATATCACGGCGAGAATTACGTGGTCGACTATCACTTCGCGGTCGGCGACCTGTTCCACGGTCGCGATCTCGGTCATCTCCAGCTGACCGCCGCGCTGACCCACAATACATTGCTCACCACGTCGGTCACCGGCGCGACCTTCGTGCGCACTGACGACACCTATCAGTCTCCCAAATGGGACGGCCGCTTCAATCTGGCCTACGACAAAGGCCCGTTCCGCTTGACCTATCAGCTCGAATATCTGTCCAAGACCCATTCCGGCTCGGACGTGTCGATCGAGACCACGCCGGATCCCATCCTCAAGGCGAACATCGTCCATGACATCTCGGCCCAGCTCGACGTCGGGCGGATCACGCTGCGCGCCGGCGTAGACAATCTCACCGACAAGAGCCCCTCCTATCCCCAGATCGCCTATGGCGACATCCTGGGCCGACGCTTCTTCGTCGGTGCCAACATCAAGCTGCGGTGAAGAAGGCCCTGCCCGGCCTCACCGCCGGGCAGCTGTTTTTCCTAGTCCTGGCTTCGCGCGGAAAACGAAACGAACAATGAGCCGATCGAAGTCCCTGCATCCCATCCCGGCGGGCGGACAGCCTCCATCCGTCCCGGATCCGGATTCCTACTCGCGATGGGTGCGAAAGGTGATCCGTGCCGTCCGTTCGGAGCGCAATCTGCTCGTCAGCCTGTTCGACAGCTCGGTTCCCGAGCCGTTCGAGCTGCTGCGGCAGATCGTGCTGGAGGGTTTCTCCTCAGATCCGATCACGTCACGCTACACCAGCGCCTTCGCCAGCGGGAACCCCTATGTCGTCGAACAGCTCGCCCGGCGCTATGCGTTGCCGGCCGAGCAGATCCTCTGCACCACCGGCGCGACCGGGGCGCTCTCGCTCGTCTACCGGGCGCTGATGCAGCCCGGCGATCGCATACTTGTTGAAAATCCCGGTTTCGATCTGTTCCACAAGATCGCCGAAGCCCATGGTTTCGGCGTCGACCGCTTCGAACGACGCGGCGAGCATTTCACCATCGATCCGGACGCGGTGGCCGCGGCGATCGGCCCGCAGACGCGGCTCATCATATTGTCGAACCTCCATAACCCGTCCGGCATGTCGACCGAACCCGACGTGCTCGCCACGATAGGCGCCATCGCCGAGGCCCGTGGCATCCATGTCATCGTCGACGAGGTCTATGGCGATTATGTCGATGCCGAACTGCGCCCGGCCCCGGCCGTCCAATTGTCGCCCGCCCTCATCAGCGTCAGCAGCCTGACCAAATCGCATGGATTGAGCACGCTGCGCTGCGGCTGGATCGTGGCGGAGCCCGATACGATGCGGCGCATCCGCAGCCTCGCGCAGGAGATCGATTTCGGAGTATCGAACCTGGCGCATGCCGTCGCCGCCCTCGTGCTGGAGCGCCCACGCACGATCGAGACGTATCGAAGCGACATCATGCGCCGGGCAAGACCGATCATCGAATCCTATCACGGCTTTTGGCGCGACGAGGATCTCGTCAGCGGCGCGCTGCCCCTTTTCGGCTGCATCGCTTTCCCCAAGCTGACCGGGATTAGCGACACCATCGCATTTTCCGAATGGCTGGCGGATCGCTGTGGCGTGGTGGTCGCACCGGGCGAATATTTCGGTGCGGCGGGTCATATCCGCGTCGGCTTTGCGCGCGCGCCGGCCGATCTTGATTATGGCTTGCAGGCGTTGACGGACGGTTTGCTGCGCTACCGCGAGCAGCAGGCCGGGACGAAGGGGGTATGACGGCATGACAAGGCGAACCGGAGCCGGATGCTTACGCGCGATCCTGACCGCCACGGCATTGCTTGCTGGCGCCAATGGGCCGACGGCGCTGAAGGCACAGCAGACCGAGCCGACATTATCGCCGCTCCACATCGAGGCCCGCAGCGCTCAGACGCTGCAGGCCCCTGGTCGCCAGTCGCTGGGCTATGATGCCGAGGTCGGCCTGGCGCCGGTACGCAGCAGGCCCGGGCATTTCGACGCCACCGCAGGGTATATATCCTATACCCGTCCCGGCGGGACGGATCGTCCAGTGCTGTTCGTCTTCAATGGCGGCCCCGGCGCGGCTTCCGCCTATCTCCACATGGGCGCGCTGGGGCCCATGCGTGCCGAAGTTCCGCAGGATCCCGCCGCCGCGCTGCCGTCCGACGCCCCGGTCGTGGAAAATCGCGAAACCCTGCTCGACATCGCCGATCTGGTGTTCCTCGATCCGCCCGGCACGGGCTTTTCGACGATCGCGGCCGATGCGGATCGCGGCTTCTACCAGTCCGTGAACGGCGACGCCGATGCCGTCGCCCAGCTAGCCCGGGCATGGTTGGCCGCGCATGGACGCACCGCCGCGCCGATCTTCATCCTGGGCGAAAGCTACGGCACCATCCGCGCCGCGACGATGGCCGGCACCCTGCACGCGCAGGATCCGGGTCTGAGACTGCGCGGCGTGCTGCTGCTCGGCCAAGCGCTCAACATGATCGAGACGTCGCAACGTCCCGGCAATGTCGTCACCTATCCCCTGGCGCTGCCCACGCTGGCGGCGATCGCCTGCTATCAGCACAAACGGCCGCAGCCCTGCGATCCGGCCGGCAGCGCGCGCGAGGCCGCTGCGTTCGGACCTGCCTATCTGGATGCGCTCTATCGCGGCCGCGCCCTCGATCCGGCCGAGCGCGACCGCATCGCGACGAGGCTTTCGGAGCTGACCGGCATCGCGAAAGGCTATTATCTCGCGCATGATCTGCGCATCTCGAAAGAGCGTTTCCGGGTCGAACTGCTGCGCGGCGAAGGCCGGGTGCTCGGCCGCTATGACGCGCGTTATACCGCCCCTCGCCCGGCCAACGCCGGTGAGGTCGTGGGAGGCGACCCGTTCTCCGCGGTGTCCGATCTCTACGGCAAGGCCGTGTTCGGGCAGCTCAAGCAGCTCGGCGTCGCGGACCCGTCGCACTACAAGGTGATCGTTCCCGTGGATGGCGCCTGGACCTATGGCGAAGGCGATTCCCCGTTCAACGACTGGCCGTTCATGGCACAGCTGGAGAAAGTGATGACGGCCGAGCCGCGGCTGCGGCTGTTCGTCGGCAGCGGCCTGTATGACCTGACCACGACGGTGGGCGCGACGGATTATCTGTTCGCGCAATCGAGCCTGCCCCCGGATCGCTTTCGCAGCGAACATTATCCGGCGGGCCATGTCGCCTATTCCGACGATGCGAGCTGGCACAAGCTGATGGCCGACCTCCGCGGCTTCATCCTGGCCGGGGCCGAGCATTGAGCGAGCGGCAACTCGCCAAGGGGATCGATCTGTGGGGCGTCGTCGCGCTCGGCATCGGCACGGCGGTCGGCGTCTCGATCTTTTCGGCGATCGGGCCGGCGGCGAAGCTTGCCGGGCCGGCGATGCTGCTGTCCGCGCTGTGTGCGGCGCTGCCCATGTATCTGATCGCGGTGAGCTATGCCTTTCTGGGATCGGCCATACCGGTATCCGGCGCATCGTTCAGCTGGCCGGCCCGTTTCCTCCACCCGGTCTGGGGTTTCTATATCGGCTGGGTGCGGATCATCGCCAATGTCGGGGCGATCGTCGTGCTCGCCCTGGTGCTGGTGCGCTATGTTTCCATGCTGTGGCCGCTGCCGACCAAGCCGACGATGCTGGTCCTCTTCAGCCTCGCGCTGCTCGCCAACCTCTTCGGCATCCACATCGCGGCACGGATCCAGAAGATCCTGCTCGCCGGCATGCTGCTCCTGTTCGCGCTGTTCGTCGGTTGGGGCGGCACGACCGCCGCCGACACGGCCCATCTGCAACCCTTCCTTCCGCATGGTTTTATCGGGATGCTCGCTGCGACGCCGCTGCTGACCGGGCTGTTCTTCGGAATCGAAGCGGCGACCGAGGCCGGAGCCGAGGTGGATGATGGTCAGCGTAACATCCCCATCGGCATCGCCGTATCGATCGGCTCCGCCACCTTGCTCTACCTTGCGGTCGGCTTCGTCGCGCTCGCCATTCTCGGCGGTGACGGTCTTGCGGCAAGCCAGGCCCCGATACTCGATGCCGCAAAGCGCTTCATGGGGCCGCTGGCGACGCCGCTGATCGTGCTCGCCGCGGTGCTTTCGATCGGAAAATCCCTTAACGCGCTCTTCGCGATGTTCTCGCGCAGTCTCTATGCGATGGGTGCGGCAGGCATGTTGCCCAAGGCGCTCGGCCGGGTCCATCCACGCTGGCAGACCCCCCATGTCGCCCTCGTCACGGTATTCGGTCTCGCCTGCATCGGTCTCCTGCTGCCGATGGAGCTGACCTTCCTGTTCCTTGCCGTCAACATCCCCAATCTTCTCAAATATGGCAGCATCTGCCTGGTCGCCGCGCGAGTTACCGAAGGCCATCCGGATATCTACGGCAAAGCGGCCTTCAAATTCTCCAAGCACTGGACGCGCGGGCTGGCCTATGCCGGTGCGCTCTGCGCGTTCGCGATGATCTTCGTGGGGCTGGAAGCGGACTGGCGGCCTTATGCCCTGCTCGGCGGGTGGATCGTCGTGGGCGCCGCCATGCGTGCGCTCAGCCGCCAGGCCTCGGGCGATCACGATATGCCGATGGGCGATCTTCCCCGATAGCGCGATATTTTCGCGCCGGCACGATGCTGTAGGGCCAACATCGCCGACATGGGGACGCTACACGGGAAACCCTTATAGGGCCGCCGGGCGCGAACGGATCGCGAGCCGATGGCGGGGCATATTGCGGCATTTCCGACGGATTGTCGAAAGCGACTGCCGTCGGCGCAGGCGGGCGGCGCCCAAGCACCCTGGCCAGCCTCATCGCAGTGGTCCCCGCTACAATAGCTGGTGGACGGAGGTCGGCGCCGGAGTGGTCTGCGGATGCACCACCGCTGTCCGCAAATGGCCAATCCCGAACGACTGGCGTCGGTCCCATTTAGGGCGCCGAGCACAACGATCGGACATGGATCATGAAATACGCGATTATCGGCTTCGGCCCCGTCGGCCAGGCACTGGCCAGGATGTTCGCCCGAAAGGGCATCGAGGTCGTCGTCGCGACCACGCGTGCCCCCGATGCGATCGCGGCGCAGGCGGCTGCGATCGGCACCGGCATCATTCCCGAGCCCCTCGGTGACGCCGTTCAGGCCGATGTCATCCTGCTGGCCGTCCCCTTCCCGGCGCACCCCGAGGTCGCAAAGGCCGCGCCGGATTGGCAGGGCAAGACCATCATCGACGTCACCAACGCCTATGCCGTTCCGCCGGAGGATCTCGGGCAGCTTCCGTCATCGGCGGTGATCGCCAAGGCCTTCGTCGGCGCCCAGCTCGTCAAGGCGTTCAACCACCTTCCCGCCAAGATTCTCGACCAGGATCCCGCCGTTGCGGGCGGACGCCGCGTGGCGTTTCTCGCCGGCGACGAAGACGGCGCCACCGACGCCGTGGCCGCGCTCGTCGAACAGCTTGGCTATGCGCCGGTCAAACTCGGTGCGCTGGCCGAAGGCGGGATGCTCGTCCAGGCGCGGGGCACCAGCTGGGCACCGCTGATTTTCCAGGATCTGTTCAAGAAGGAAGGCTGAGCCATGTATGATCACGTCCTCTGGCCCGAGGCTTTTGACCCGAAAATATCGGCCATCTACGCGCTCAACGATATCGATGTGGCAGCGCCCCCCGAAGTCGTCTGGAAACTGCTCGTCGATGCCGAGAATTGGTTGGATTATTTCCCGCCCGAAGATCAGGTGAAAATCCTGAGCGGCGAGTCCGCCTTGCAGCTCGGCACGCGATATAGCCGCGTAACCGTCGGCTTCCCGATGAGCCTCGTCGTCACCGAGTGCCTGCCCGGTCGCCGGCTCGCCTGGTCGACCACCGTCGACGGCGACGAGACCGGATCGAGCGCCTATCATGGCTGGGTCATCACGCCGACAGACACCGGTTGCCATCTGCTGACCGAGGAAACCCAGCAGGGCCCGTTCTTCCTCGAGGAACTCGGCCGCAAGCACCCCGGCGCGCTCTACCGCTACCACCAAAGCTGGGTCGAAGAACTCAAGCGTGCAGCGGAAGCCGAAGTCGCCAAGACCGCCGGATAAGCCCCGACACCATGCCTCAGCGCGGCCCGCACCCTCTGTGCCGGGCGCGCTACGAGCCAAAGGATTCCAGCATGAACATCGACCTCAAGGGCCGTCGCACCATCGTCACCGGCTCGACCGCAGGTATCGGCCGCGCAATTGCCGAAGGACTCGCCAGGGCGGGTGCATCGGTCGTCATCAACGGCCGGACGCAGGAGAGGGTCTCCAGCACGCTGCGGGAGTTGCGCGCCCAATTCCCAGATGCCGAGCTGAGCGGCGTCGCCGCCGATCTGGCGACCGCTAAAGGCTCCGCCACCCTCGCGGCGCAGGCGCCGGAGGCCGACATCCTCGTCAACAACATGGGCACGGCCCGGCCCAACGGCTTCTTCGATCAGGACGACGGCGAATGGCTCGACCTGTTTCAGACCAATGTGATGAGCGGCGTGCGCGCGGCACGCCATTATGTGCCGGGCATGACGGCGCGCGGCTGGGGCCGCGTGGTGTTCCTGAGCAGCGAATCCGCGATCAACATCCCGAAAGAGATGATCGACTATGGCATGACGAAGACCGCGCAGCTTGCCGTCTCGCGGGGGCTTGCCGAACTGGTTGGCGGAACCGGCGTCACCGTCAACTCCGTCCTTCCCGGCCCGACCAACTCCGAGATCCTGTCGAACTGGATGAAGAAGACCGCCGAAGAGCAGGGAATCACCCAGGAGGACGCCGAACGGCAATTTCTGAAGACGATGCGGCCGACCACCTTGCTCAACCGGTTCACCTCGACCGAAGAGGTCGCGAACATGGTCGTCTATCTCTGCTCGCAGCAGGCTTCCGGCACCACCGGCGCCGCTCTGCGGGTCGATGGCGGCGTCTTGCGATCGATCGCCTGAGAGCCCCTCCCCACCTCCTTCAAGTCAGAGGATGCTCATGTTCGAGATCATAAAGTGGCCCGCCGACATGGCGCCGAGCCAGTGCCCGATCCATTTCACCAACGAACTGGAGGTCGCTGTATCGCCGGAGACGATCTGGTCCCTGCTCGTCGATCCCGGCGCGTGGCCCGGCTTTTACCCCGGTGTCCAGCACGTCCGGTTGCTGGACGGGCATAGCAGCCTGCAATCCGGCACGCGCTTCGAGACGAACCTGGCCGGCCAGGACGTCTTCGCCTCCGTGCAGGAGTTCGAGCCCATGAGCCGCATCGCTTGGGGTGGTCATCCGCTCGTTTCCCCAGAATCGAAGGCCCACCATGCATGGATCATCACGCCCACGGAAAGAGGCGTCCATCTTTGGACGGAGGAGACCATGCGGGGTCCGCACTGGATCGAACTGGCCAAGGCCGCGCCCGATGCGTTCTGGCTCACTCACGAAAAGCTTCTGAACGATCTCGCCAAGGTCGCGCTCGAGCGCGAGGCCGCGCAAGGAAGGCCGGCTTAGGCGGCACGGGTCGGGATGGCCGAGGCTCTGCCGGTCACCCCGACACGAGCAGGCCCGCAAGAAGCGTGGCGTGGGTGTCGAACCGCTGGGCGATGAAGTCGCTAAACAGCCGAACGCGCTTCGTCTTGCGGGTCTCGCCGTGCGTCAGCAGCCAGAAGGTGCCGTGCTTGCGCAATGCACCGCCCGGAACCCGTATGAGCGACGGATCGACATCGCCGACGAAGCAGGACAAGGGCGCCATGCCCAGGCCCGCCCTGACCGCGATGATCTGCGCCTCGGAATCCGTCACCGTGACAGGAGCGTCGGATGGGGTGATCTCATTCTCCCTTGCCCATTCCGGGACACCGCCATCCTCCAGCTTCAACACCCACCGGACCTTCGTCTCTCGGCCCGAGCGATGGGCTGCGAGCAGATCGCGAGCGATATAGACCGCGCCGTGAACGTCACGGAGCTGCCGACCGATCAGATGGGCGGGCAAGGTATCGCGATCATATACGACGCGCAGCGCGACGTCGGCTTGGCGCGTCGTGAGATTGACCAGCTCGGATGACGACAGGATCTGTAATTCGATATCGGGGTGCAGGCGGCAGAACTCCGCGAAATCGTGCATCAGCAAGTGGGTGGCGACCGTTGGCGGCAAGGCGACGCGCAGCAGCCCGCGCACATTTTGATCCCGACCGAACACGCGGGTTTCCAGCTGATGCGACGCGCCTTCCATCAGTTCCGCCAGCGCGAGGATTTCCTCGCCGGCCTCGGTCAAGCGATAGCCGGACGGCAGTTTCTGGAAGACCTGCGCGCCGAGCAGTTCCTCGAGATGACCGATGCGGCGTATCACCGTGGAATGGGTCACCTTGAGCCGATCGGCTGCGGCCCGAACCGATCCGCCGCGCGCGACCGCCAGAAAATAGCGAACATCGTCCCAATTCGTCATCACACCAGCCTATGCACGATAGCGTTCGGAAGTTCGAGCATGAGCCGGCTATTCCAGGCGTAGCCGACGTCTCGATCCGGCGACGACGCTATACGCCGAGCGGATCGAGGCGCGGCGCCCTCCATGCGGCGTTGGCTGCGGACTTATGAGGTCTGCAGGCTCAGGTCGGTTTAGCCTGGTAATGACCCAGGAAGATCGAAACGGCCCGCTCGACGACGCGCTCGATCTCGCTCGTCGTCAGCGACGCCGAACTTCCCATCACCCGCATCCATAGAACGGTCTCGTCGACCAGGCCGAGGAAATGGCGGGCAGCCAGGTCCGGATCGTCGATCGTGAGCGCGCCGCGATCTCCCAGGGTGGTGATATATTCGGTGACGGCACGGACGGCCGGGGTCTTCCCGACTTCGAAGAAGCTCTGCATCAATTCCGGGAAGCGCGAGGATTCCCCGATCGTCATGCGCAGGAACTCGATGGCCAGCGGTGGATCCCAGAAGGACGCGATCCCGTAGCCGATCCGGCGCAGCCCTTCGGCCGGATCACCCAGCGCCTGTTCGTCGGTCGCGATGTCCATGACCGGAAACGACCGCCACATCCTTTCCGCCACGGCATGGAACAGCTGTTTCTTGCCCTCGGGAAACTGGTTGTAGACCGTGCGGCGAACCGCGCCGGCCTTCTGCGCCACCAGCTCCATGCTGGCCCCCTCATAGCCCTGCCCGATGAAGACGAGGCTGGCAGCTGCAAGGATCGCGTCGCGCTTCGACGGCGCCGGCAGCGTCGTCGCAAGAATATCAAAGATCGAGCGTTCCGGCGTCTGGACCATCCCAGCCCGATAAGCTTTTGCACCAAAGCTTGCAACTCTGCACAGCAATGTGCATTAAGCACTAGCAAGCGGTCGCCGCAACCGAACCGCGGAGATTGGCTGGCGTCCACGCGGCAGCATTCCGAAGGACATCATATGGATCATCTTGCCGACAGGGTTGCGCTGGTGACGGGCGGATCGCGGGGGATCGGCCGGGAGATTGCGATCGCGCTTGCCGAAGCCGGCGCGCATGTCGCGATCGGCTATCGCCAGGGCCGGGAGGCGGCGGCGGCGGTGGCCGCCGAGATCGTTGCCAGAGGCCGCAAATCTATAGCCCTTTCGGCCGATCTGGGCGATGCCGATGCCGCGGCGGGGCTTGTTCGTGCCGCCACGGAGGCGCTGGGCACGATCGACATCCTCGTCAACAATGCCGGCATCAATCCCAGCAAGCCGCTCGCGCAGATCACCAGCGCCGACTGGGACGAGACGATCCGGGTCAATCTGAGCTCGGTCTTCTACGTGACGCAGGCCGCTCTCCCGGCGATGCGGGCGCAAGGCTTCGGGCGGATCATCATCCTGTCATCGGTCGCGGCGCAGCTGGGGGGCGTGATCGGGCCGCATTATGCGGCGAGCAAGGCCGGCCTGATCGGACTGATGCACGGCTATGCCAGCCAGCTCGCCCAGGAAGGCATCACCGCCAACGCGATCGCCCCCGCGCTGATCGAGACCGACATGCTCAAGGGCAATGACGCGATTACCCCGGACAAGATACCGCTCGGCCGCTTCGGCCAGCCCGACGAGGTCTCCTCGGTCGCGGTGATGCTCGCCGGCAATGGCTACGTCACCGGCCAGACGATCAACGTCAATGGCGGCTGGTATATGAGCTGAACAGGTTCGCATCTTCCATTTCGATCAAAGGAACGACATCATGGAATATCGCCGCTTGGGCGCCTCAGGCCTTCGTGTTCCCGCCCTCAGCTTCGGCACCGCCACCTTCGGCGGCGCCGGCGACTTCTTCAAGGCGTGGGGCTCGACGGATGCCGGCGGTGCCTCCCGCCTGATCGACGTCTGCCTCGATCATGGCGTCACCTTGTTCGACAGTGCGGACGTCTATTCCGGCGGCCTCGCCGAGACGATCCTGGGCGGCGCGATCAAGGGCAAGCGCGATCGCGTGCTGATCTCGACCAAGGCCACCTTCCCGACCGGGGACGGCCCCAATGACTATGGCTCGTCGCGCTTCCACCTGATCGGAGCCGTCGAGAAGGCGCTCGGGCGGCTGGGCACCGATCACATCGATCTCCTCCAGCTGCACGGCCAGGATTATAACACGCCGGTCGAGGAGACGATGTCGGCGCTCGATCAGCTCGTCCGCGACGGCAAGATCCGTTATGTTGGCGCGTCGAACTTCTCGGGCTGGCATCTGATGAAGTCGCTCGGTGCCTCGGATCGTTACGGCTATCCGCGCCATGTCGCGGACCAGGTCTATTACTCGCTGCTCAACCGCGATTATGAGTGGGAGCTGATGCCGCTCGGGGCCGACCAGGGGGTCGGCGCGCTGATCTGGAGCCCGCTCGGCTGGGGCAAGCTCACCGGCAAGATCCGGCGCGACCAGCCGGCCAAGCCCGGCACCCGCGCCCATGACATCGCCGGCACCGGTCCGCATTTCGAGGAAGAGCGGCTGTTCAGGATCGTCGATGCGCTCGACGAGGTCGCGGCCGAGACCGGCAAGACGATCCCGCAGATCGCGCTCAACTGGCTGCTCCAGCGCCCGACCGTCGCCAATGTCATCATCGGCGCCCGCAATGAGGAGCAACTGATCGAGAATGTCGGGGCGGTCGGCTGGGCGCTGACGGCCGAGCAGATCGCCAAGCTCGACACCGCCAGCGATGCGCCTGCCGCCTATCCGGTCTGGCATCAGCGCGGCTTCCCGATCCTCAACGAGAAGGCCCCCATCCGCGCCGCCTGACACCGAGTTCGCTCCCCTGGATGTCCGACACCGAGGCGCCGCGCCTCGGTGTCGGATCCCCCTCTCCAAAACCGGAGACCGTGAGGATCCAGCAGACGCCCCCGACCGCCGGCACCAGCCGCGTCGATATCGGCCGGCGGAGTTCGAGCAGGCGCTCGGCGCGCAGGCCGCCTGACCCGGCGGTTCATCTCGATACCCACAGATCGGATCGATCCCATGATCACCAAGACCGTCCTCGATGCTGCCGATGCCGCTGCGATCACCGCCGCCTGTCAGCTGGAAGCGCAAAAGAACGGATGGGCGATGAGCGTCGCCGTCGTCGATGATGCCGGCCGGCTGCTCAGTCTGGTACGGTCGGACGGGGCCGGCTACGCGACCGCCGACGTCGCGCTGCGCAAGGCGGAGACATCGGCGATGAACCGTGCGCCCTCGGCCGCGGCCGAAAAACTCGCCGCCGACCGCCCGACCATGCTGGCCCTGACCGATCGCCTCCCTCTCCAGGGCGCGCTGCCGGCGATGAAAGACGGCAGATGCGCCGGCGCGGTCGGCGTGTCGGGCGGCCTTTCGCCACAGTACGAACAGGTCGCCGCCGCGGGGCTGGCCGCCATCGGGCTGTAAATCCGCGGGCGCTCTCCAATGGCCCGAGCGAAGTCGGTATTTCCGGCACGGTCGCCAGGACCATGCTCGCGCCGCGCGATCTCGACCGATGCCGTCCGCCTTAGCTTCGCGGCGTAAAAAGCCCGGCTGTCGCGACCTCGACGCGCCTTCGTGCCGCCGTCTCGTCATCGCCGAAGCGATCGACTGCCCACGACAGCGCGGTGACCAATTCGAACAGCTCGGTCGCGGAGACCGAACCGATCGCATCCCCCGCCTGGCGCGCTCGCTCGGCCAACGCGCCGGTCTGGGTCACCAGCATGGACACGGCCGGGTTCATTGACGAGTTCGGCGCAGCCTGCGCGTCTGCGACGCATTGCGGCAGATCGTGCCAGATCCGTAGTCGCCAGGTCAGCCAGGCCAACCATTCGGCGAGCCCCTGACGAGGGCGTTCGTCTTGCATCAAGGCATCGGCCTTCGCCTGCGCCTCGGCGAGGTCCGCCCCCATGACCGCCGCCAGCAGATCCTCCCGCGTCGGGAAGTTCCGGTAGAGCGTGGCGTTCCCGACACCAGCCTGGATCGCGATCTTGTCGATCGAGGCGAGCACGCCCTCCAGTTCGAAGACGTCGCGGGCCGCGCGGAGGATCGCATCGCGATTCCGGCGGGCATCGGCACGCATGGGGCGTGGCACAGGCGAGCCTCGGTCGACAGTCATCATTCCGCCCTTGACTATATGGGGTGACTCCCCAGATAAATATGGGGATACACCCACTTGAATTCGGAGTAGCTCATGAACCTGTCCTCAAGCAAGCCGGTCGCCACTCTCGCCGGCCGAACCGTCCTGATTACCGGGGCCAATGGCGGGCTGGGCGAGCAATTCGTGTACCAGGCGCTCGAACGCGGCGCTGCGAAGGTGTATGCGGCGGCACGAACGCCGAAAAGCTGGGGCGATCCGCGCATCCAGCCGCTGGCTCTCGACATCACCGATGCCGATGCCGTTATTGGCGCGGTCGCCGCGGCCGCCGATGTCGACATGCTCATCAACAACGCGGCGATCGCGCCGGCGGAAGACACGCTTTTCGGCCCGGAAGACGAAGCCCGTCGCATCTTCGAAACCAATTTTTTTGGGACACTCCGCGTCGCCACCGCTTTCGCGCCGGTGCTGGCCGCTCATGGCGGCGGCACTCTGGTGAACATCTTGTCGTCGTCAGTGTGGGTCAGCCTGCCCACGATCTACGCCGCTTCGAAAGCCGCGGCATGGTCGGCGACCAATGGTCTGCGCTTCGCGCTGGAGGGGCAAGGCACCCAGGTGGTGGGGCTTCTGGTCGGCATGATCGACACGCCGATGTCCGGTCAATATGACGTGCCGAAGAGCAGCCCGGAACATGTCGTTTCCCTCGCTTATGATGGCATCGCCTCAGGAGCGCTCGAGGTGCTGGCCGACGATCAAACACGCGATCTCAAATCCAGGCTGAGCACCCATGCCGAGGATCATTATCCTTGGCTCCATGGTGCCTTGCGCGCTTTCCTGGGATCGTGATCATATCAGCGTGGCGTCATAGTCAGCCCCGGGGCAGCGCGGTCGAGCCGGAGGATGACGGCAGCGGCGATGCCGAGGGCAGACGTCAGCATGTGTCGACCAGGACGCGTCGACGGCGATCCTGACAGGTGGGATGTGGGCCGCTTCGGTTGCCGGGTCGAAACGGTCAGTGAGGGGGCATGGCGGCCATGCTGGCCGCCATGCCCCCTTCGGAAAGACGGGAGACCGGGATCCAGTCGGCCGCGCTCAGTATTTCACGCGCAGGCGGACATAGTAGAAGCCGCCGTTGAAGCCGAATGGACCGCCGATGCGCGGATAGACCGATCCGTCGAGCAGGCTGTTGGTCGCGGTGTAGATCGGGTTGCTGGAGGACGCCTTGATCTTGTCGGGATGGTTGCTGAACAGGTTGTTCGCGCCGACGGTCAGCGTGTAATGCTGCATCGCCGTGTAGCTCAGATCCAGATCGGTCGTAAATTTGGACCCGAATTTCTGGCCGGGATAATCGACCTCGTCGCGCCACGAACTGTAGAAATTCTCGCGCGCATTTATGGCGAAATCGCCGATCGACCACGCCGCCGAGGTGATGATGCGATGCTTCGGCGCGAGGCTGTTGATGTCGATGATCTGCGCATTGCTGATCGCTGCGGCGTCATATTTGGAGACCGTGCTCTTGTTGTAATTATAGGCGAGCGTCAGGTTGAGCGCCCCGCCGAGCACTTGCGTGTGGTACGAGCCGACGACATCGATACCACGGGTCAGCGTATCGAGCGCGTTGGTGAAATATTGGACCGTGCCGCCGGCCCCCACCGCCGCAAGCGCCGGCTGGATGGCGATGTCGGCCGCCGTAACCGGGAAGGATTGCGACAGGAAGATGCGGTTTCTGACCTTGATGTTGTAATAGTCGACGGTCAGCGTCACCCGCGATAGCGGCTTCAGCACCGCGCCGACGCCCCAGTTGGTCGATTTCTCCGGCTTGAGCGGCTTCGATCCGAAATAGAGCGAGGGTGCGCTGCCCACGGGATAGGTGCCCTGCTGGATCGCGTTGCCGGCCAGGAAGCTGGTGGTCACGACCGCATCGTGCGACTGGCCGGGAGTCGGCGCGTGGAAACCGGTGCCGACCGTCCCGCGCAGCGACAGCCAGGGCGTCGCCTTCCACAGGCCGTTGGCCTTCCAGACCTTGGCGCTGCCGAAATCGCTATAATGTTCGTAGCGCCCCATCGCACCGACGGTGAGCTTCTGGGTGATGTCGGTCTCGGCACCGACGTAGAAGGCGTAGCTCTTCTGGCTCCACGACCCGGTGAAGGCCGGGTTGCCGCCGGCATAACCGCTTGCGCCGGCACCCTGCGCCGCCGTGCCGCTGCGCGTATAGACCCCTGGCGAGGTCTGGGTGTAGAGCGTCTGGGCGGCATAGGGGCCCGCCGCATAGCCCTGCTCGTCGCCTGGCGTCGCGCTGAAGGTCTCGTTACGATATTCGCCGCCGCCGGAGATGGTGATCGGGCTCGCGAAGCCGACCTCCAGCGGATAGGTCAGGTCGAGATTGACGTCCTGTTCCTTCTGGATGAAGCTGCCGAAATCGAATTTCGTCTGGGTCTGCGGGCCGTAGGACGAGTTGAGCGAGTCATACATGGACAGCGCGAGTTCGTGGCGGCTGACCGAGCCTGACAAATCCCAGGTGAAGCCATCGTCGAGATGGCCCTTCCAGCCGGCCGTACCGAAGGCCTCCTTGGTCACGCCGACGAAGCGCGGCGTGAAGCCGCCGGGATAGAGCGTGGCGGCGCTCCAGGTGTTGCTGTCGACGACGAAGCCGCCTGCCGGGCAGGTGGCGCTGCCCGCCGGGCAAGGGGTGAGATAGACCGGGGCATAGGCGCCGTTGCGGCTGATGCCGGTGTTGGTGATGGCGGTGCCGTTGTCGATCGGCGCGCCGCCTGCGGACAACGGGAAAGCGACCGGACGGCGATAGTTGAAGCTCTCGTCGGTGTGGGTACGGGCGAAGTTGCCGAAAGCATATAATTCGCTGTTCGAGGTGACGTCGAAGCCGGCATTCACGGTGATTTTATAGCCGTGCGAGGGTGACGTACCCCAGATTTGCGCCTTGTCCTTGCCTGCGTTGGGAATCTGATCGGCCAGTCCCGGTTGAGCTTGCGCAAGATAATAGGCACCCGGCGGCTGATGGCCCCGGCTGGTGCCGAGATCGTCATTATATTCGCCGGCGACGTTGATGAATCCTCGTTCGCCGAGCTTCACGCCGCCATCCGCGGCGATCTGGCGGCTGTCGCCGTCACCCGCATAATATTGGCCCCAGCGGCCCTGCACCTCGAAACCGGCATCCTTGCGCAGGCCGAAGTTCATGACGCCGCCGATCGCATCGGAGCCATATTGCGCGGTCGCACCGTCGCGCAGCACCTGGACATTGCTGATCGCGATCGAAGGAATGGCCGAGATATCGGGCGCCTGCGCGCCGAAGGAAAGGCCGGTATCGCCACCGGTATAGACCTGGACCAGAGAGGAGCGATTATATCGCTTGCCGTTCAACTGCACCAGCACCTCGTCGCCGGGAAGACCACGCAGCGAGGGAGACCGTACAAAGCTCGACGCATCCGAGATCGTATTCTGGCCGACGAAGAAAGACGGGATGATATTCTTGAGACTGTCGATGATATTGGCGGTGGGCTGGGTCCGCAGATCGGCGGCGGTAATCACATCGATCGGCGATGGCGAATCCGTCACCGTCCGGTCGGTGCGGCGCGTGCCGGTGACGATGATGGTGTCGTCAACGGCCGGCGCAGCGGACGCCGCCGCAACGGGCGCATCGGCCTGCGCAGCACGGGCTTGATTGGCTAATATCAGCGATGTGGTTGCGACAGTGGCGAACAAGGCCCCCCTTGCAAGCGTCTTGCGTGCATGATTCATGACGATACCCCCCGATCTCGAAGAAATCCGATCGACGGTTCGGGCACCCTCTCCACTTTGTTTCCGAAAAGTTACGAGGGCGCGGGAATGTGTCAATATAATAGACGGGCGCATGAAACCTTTTGCAATATTGTGTCCTATTCGCCACTCAAGCCAGAGTGTTGCGCATCGATGCGCATGGCGTGGTTCTTTGCCCGCGCTTATCCGTGGCTGGGCAGCCTCACGCGGTTCGCGTCACCGCCTGCCAGATGCCGGGCAGGATCGAGGCGACCAGCAGGAGCGCCATTGCGACATTGAAGCGGCGCAGCACGATCGGACGCGACAGCCATGCCTTGAGCATCGATCCCGATCCCGCCCATGTCACGATGCATGGCAAACCGACCAGTGCCAGCACGAGCGCGATCAGCGGCACATCGGACACAAGGTGATCGGTTCGCGCGAAGCTCGCCACCGCTCCCAGCACCATCGCCCATGCCTTGGGGTTCACCCACTGGAAGGCCGCCGCGTCGAGCGTCGTCAGCGGGCGACTGCGGCGGCCATCCTCGCGGAGACCGGTCGACGTCGCGATTCGCCAGGCCAACCACAGAAGATAAGCGGTGGACACGATATGGAGGCTGACAAACAGCCACGGCAGGCGATCGGAGAGGCCTGCGACGCTCCAGCCGAGCACCAGCACCATGACCGCGCAACCGCCGGAAATGCCGAGGATGTGAGGGACTGTCCGGCGCAACCCGAACGTCGCGCCGGAGGAGAGCAGCATCATGTTGTTCGGCCCGGGGGTGATCGACGACACGAAGCAGAAGGACAGCAAGGTGATCAGCGTGGCCGCCTGCATCAGGGCCTCCCGCTCGCAGCGGACGGCGCCTCCAACGCGATGGCGCTCCGCTTCGCGTCGGCGATGCCGGCGTTGGCGCGCGCGGCGGCCATGGCATCGGAATAGCAGGCGGAGCGGCGGATGGCGTTGCGGTATTCGGACAGTTCATGGCCCTCGGCGCCGCAGACGGCCAGCGCCGCCTCACCCAGGCGCCGTTCGAGCCGGCGCGCATCGGCGGGCGAATGCACGGCGATCCGCTTGACCACGACGCTCGTCGTAAGGTCGTCGCCCACGCCGCGAGCGGTCACCGGCGCGGCCAGGGAAAGGGCGAGAGCGACCGCGGTCGCATGGTTCCTGAACGACATGATATCCTCCTTTTTGGTCGCCGCCCGTCTTGCTCGAAGGCCGGCGCACCGCTAGAGACACTTGCAGTACAATTCGATCAAACTGTGCTGACAGATGGAGCAATACGGTCATGCTGGTGGAGGCGACGGACGGCACCTTGACCGAGCAGGTGATGGCATTGGTCCGCACCCGCATCGAGCGACGCCAGTTGGTGTCGGGCGCGCGCCTGCCCTCCGTGCGGGCGATGGCGGAGGCCGCCGGCGTCTCGAAATCGACCGTCGTCGAAGCCTATGACCGGCTGGTCGCCGAGGGTGCGATCCGCGCACGGCCGGGATCGGGCTTCTACGTCGCTGCCCCGCTCGCGCCGCTCACGATCGCGGCGGTCGACAGCCGCGCCGATCTGGCGATCGATCCACTCTGGATGCTGCGGGAGTCGCTATCGCCACGGCCCGGCGCGATCCTGGCGGGGGGCGGCTGCCTGCCCGACGACTGGCTTCCCGTCGAGCTGCTGCGCAAGGGGCTCCGCACCATCGCCCGCACCGCGCCGCTGACTTCCATGACGAACTACAGCACCGCGATGGGATCGGAACCGGTGCGCCGCCTGATCGCGCGACGGATGGGCGAACAGGGCGTAGACGTCGCGACCGACCAGATCTTGCTGACCGATTCCGGCACCCAGGCAATCGATCTGATCTGTCGCTTCCTGATCGAACCGGGCGACGTCGTGCTGATCGACGACCCCTGCTATTTCAATTTCCAAGCACTGCTGCGCGCGCACCGGGCGCGCCCGATCGGCGTGCCGTTCACGCCGCACGGGCCGGATGTGGAGGCCTTCCAACAGGCGCTGGAGGAGCATCTGCCACGCCTCTACATCACCAATTCCGCCATCCACAACCCGACCGGCGCCAGCCTCTCCGCACCGGTCGCGCACCGCCTCCTGAAGCTGGCCGAGGCGCATGACCTGCTGATCGTCGAGGACGATATCTTCGCCGATTTCGAGACGGTGCCATCCGCGCGACTGGCGGCGTTCGATGGCCTGGATCGGGTTATTCGGGTCGGTAGCTTTTCGAAGTCGCTGACCAGCGCGGTGCGCTGCGGCCATATCGCCGCGCGGCGAGACTGGATTGCCGCCCTCGCCGATCTGCGGATCGCGACCGGCATGTCGTCGAGCCCGATCTCGGCGGAGCTCGTCCATACCGTGCTCACCGATGGCGCCTACCGCCGCCATATGGAAAAGATCCGGGGCCGGCTGGAACAGACGATGACACGCGTCATTCCCCGCCTCGCGGAGATCGGAATCGTGCCATGGATCGAGCCCAGCGGCGGCATGTTCCTGTGGGCTCGTTTGCCGGACGATCTGGATGCGGTGGCGGTCACGCGCCATGCGCTGCGCAGCAACATAGTGCTGGCGCCGGGCAATGTGTTCAGCGTCTCGCAGAGTGCCGGCAGCTACCTTCGCCTGAATGTCGCGAGGATGGGGGATGATCGCGTGTTCGAAGTTCTCGAAGCGGCGATGGCGCATTGCGGTCGCGGTCAGGGGCTTGCGATCCCTCCTTCCGATCATTGAAGCCAATGGTGACAACGCGCTGGCAGATCAGGCTCGATCGACCGGCGATCTCATAGCCTGCGGCCAAGGATAAGAAGAGATGCCGTCGGCCGCGCAGGCACTGAGATGCTCTGCCAAGCTCTTCGTAATCCGCGACGACATCGCGCCCTGCGCAAAGCAGATCAGCATCGAGCGGTGCGCCCAGTCGTCGGCGAGCGGCACCACGTCGAGACGCATTGAACGCGCGAACCCGCGTGCGGCGATATCGGGCAACACGCCCAGTCCGAACCCGGCTTCGACCATCCGGCAGACCCCGTCGAAGCTTCGGACCTGCATGCGCAGGCGGAGTTTGCGATCCGCCTTGGCAGTCTCCGTCATCAATGTCCTGGTCAGCGCGGTCGCCTGCAGGAGGCCGACGAAATCCCGATCCTGCACTTCGGCGAACAGGATGCTCTTGCGATCGCCGAGCGTGCCAAGCGGCGCCAGCAGCGCAAGGCGATCATGCCGGTAGGGCAGCGTTTCCAGCTGATAGGTCTGCGTACCCTCGATGATGATCCCGAGATCGCCCTTTTCGGAGATGAGGTTCTCGACGATATCGCTACTGACATTCTCGGCGAGATCGAGGCGCACGTCGGGACGTTCGTCGGCATAGGCGGCGAGATCGGCGGGTAGAAACTGGATGATCGCCGATGGGCAGGTCTGGACGCGGACGGTGCCGCGCACGCCGCCGGCAAAATCGGCCATCTCGGCATCCATCGCCTGCGCGTGATCGAGAACCGCGCGCGCGTTGGCCAAGCATGCCTGGCCAGCCCCGGTCAGCGCCATTCCCTGGCGGCTTCGCTGGAAGAGCTTCACATTGTAGCGATGCTCGAGATTGGCGATGCGGCGGCTGGCCGCGGCGATCGCCAGATTCGACATCCGCGCGGCCTCGCTGAGGCTTCCACATTCCGCCGCGCGAACGAACAATTTGAGCGACGTCAGATCAGACACGAGGCCTCCTTTCGCATCTTGCGAAGACACCCTTTGCATAATGTCGATATCGCGCAAGCGGAAGCCGTGGTTTTAGCGATGTCAGCGTGCACGCAAGACACGCAATCGCATATCGCGAACATGGAGGGGGTAATGGCGAAGGCCTGGACGTCGCGGCGTCTTTTCACGAAATTCGGTATCATCGCAGGACTGGCCGGGCTGGCGGCGGCACCCGCCGTCGCGGTGAAGTTCGACGCCGGCGATTATGTGCCCGCGCCGCCGGGGACCAACCTCCTGCTGCTCTACATGCAGCACGCCTCGTCCGACTCACTCTGGGCGAACGGTCACAAGATCGACGACAAGGCGCGCCTCGATACCGACGTCGGCATTTTTCGCTATGTCGGCTTCGGCAAGGTCGCCGGCATGACCTTCGATTATCAGATCCTCCAGCCCTTCGGATCGCTGCGCGCGAGCGGCTCTACCGCCAGTCTCGGCTCGACGAGCGGTGTCGGCGATACGATCCTGGTCAGCACATTGTGGGTGGTCAACAAGCCGCAGAGCGGCACCTATGTCGGCATCACGCCCTATCTCTACATTCCCGACGGCAATTATAAGGCGACGCGCGCCCTCAATCTCGGTGAGAACCGGTGGAAAGGGGCAATGCAGGGGGTGATCTCGCAGCAGATCACCAAGCATTGGATCGCGGAAGGCGCCGCCGATGCGACATTCTACGGCGACAATGACAAAGCGCCGGATGGCCCCCTGAAACAGCACAAGATGTTCGAGTTCCAGGGCTGGGCGCGCTACCTGTTCGATCCCAAGACCGAAGTGAACATGCGGGTCAGCTACACGACGGGTGGTGACACGTCGCTGGACGGCATCGGCCAGAATGACTCGACGCATACCTGGTCGTTCCTCGGCACGTTGCGCCGGTCGCTCGATGCACATCATCAGATCATGATCCAAGGCGGCAAGGATATTTCCGTCCGCAACGGCTTCAAAGAGGGGATGCGGTTCCAAGTCCGCCTCCTCCAGATTCTCTAAGAACGATAATTCGGAGAGGTTTATGGCGAAGGATATCGACGAGGGCGCGCTCGGCCAGGCGCTGCTCGGGCTCAACCGCGGACGCTTCGATCGCCGCGCGTTCCTGACGTCGGCGATGGCCGCCGGTGCAAGCTTTGCGGTCGCCAACGCGCTGGGCCTCGCGGCCGGGCCGGCCTGGGCGAAGTCGACCCGCAGCGTACCAGCGCCCCGTGACGCGGACTATATCGTCATCGGTGCCGGTTCGGCCGGCGCGACCGCGGCCGGGCAGCTCGCGCTGCGTACCGGCGCGTCCGTGCTCGTGCTCGAAGGCGGCATCTCGGACGATGCCGAGGACATCAACAATCCGTCGCAATGGCCGCAGGCGCTCGCCTCCGCTTTCACCAAGGGCTATGCGACCACCCCGCAACGCCACGCCAACGACCGCGTCATCCCCTATCCGCGCGGCGAGGGCCTGGGCGGGTGCAGCAGCGTCAACTGCATGATCTACGGCCGCGGCAGCCCGCTCGATTATGACGACTGGGCCTATAATGGCGCGCTGGGTTGGGACTGGAAGTCGGTCCTGCCCGACTACAAGGCACTCGAGGATTGGCAGGGGGGCGCGAGCGACTATCGCGGCGCAGGCGGCCCGCTCCATGTCACCCAGCCAAATCCGACCAGGGGCCATGAGGGCGCGCGTGCGTTCATGGAAGGCGCGAAGTCGCTCGGCTATGCGGAGAATCCGGACTTCAACGCGGCCGCGATCGAGGGGCCGGCGTGGGTCAACATGACAGTCTACGCCGGGCGCCGGCAGAATTCCGACGTCGCCTTCCTGCGCCCCGCGCTGGAGAAGGGCGCCAAGCTCACCGTGCTCACCGAAGCGCCGGTGCTCAAGCTGGTGATCGAGAAGGGCCGCTGCGTCGGCGTCCAATATCTCCATGCCGGCCAGGTGACGACGGTGCGCGCGCGCAAGGAGGTGATCCTCTCCGCTGGCGCGGTGATGACGCCCAAAATCCTGACGCTGTCGGGCATCGGCGACGCCGCGACGCTCCGCAGGCTCGGCATCCCGGTGGTCGCAGACCTGCCGGGCGTCGGCCAGAATCTGATGGACCATGTGCTCGGCGCGGGCGTCAACTTCGAGGCGAAGCGGCCGCTGCCGCCGACCAACTACAACCATTCCGAAGTCTATATGTGGTGGAAGTCGTCGCCCGATCAGCCGGCGCCCGACATCAACGCGCTCTATGTCAGCCTGCCGTTCGCGACCAAGGAGCTCAACCTCCAGCAGACCAACGGCTACGCCATCCTGTCCGGCGTGATGCGGCCCAAGTCGCGCGGTGCGGTGACGATTACCTCGGCCGATCCCCGCGCTGTGCCGCTGATCGATCCCAACTGGCTCCAGGTCGAGCAGGACGTCATCGCGCTGCGGGCCGCCACCAACCTCGCGCGCGACATCGGCAATACCGACGCCTATCGCGACATCCGCAAGGCCGAGTTGCTGCCCACCCAGGCGGTCGCCAGCAATCCCGCGCAATATCGCGAGTTCCTCAAAAATTCGGTGTCGACCTATTTCCACCCGGTCGGCACCGCCAAGATGGGCACCGATGCGATGGCGGTCGTCGATCCCAGACTGAAGGTCTACGGCGTCGAGGGGCTGCGCGTCGCGGACGCCTCGGTGATGCCGACGATCACCACCTGCAACACCAATGCGCCCTCGATCCTGATCGGCTGGCGCGCGGCGAAGTTCATCGCCAACGCCTGACCGGCGCTCAGGTCTTCGACGACAGGACGCTCATGAAGTTGCGCACGGCGGGGGGGACGGGCCCCTCCCGCCGATGCGCGACGACGAGTTGAGCCATCGGGCCGTCGCCGGCGATCCGCGCATAGGTCACGCCCTGTGCGTGGAGCTGGCACATCGATTCCGGCACCAGCGCGACACCGACGCCCGCTGCGACCAGATTGACCGTCGACGCCATCTGCGGCGCCTCCTGCGCGATGCGCGGCGAGAAGCCGGCGTTGCGGCAGGCGGCGATGATGCTGTCATAGAGCAGCCGGCCATTGGCACGCGGATAGAGAATGAAGGGTTCGCCCGCGAGCTCGAGCAGTTCAAGCGACCCCTGCCCTGCCAAACGGTGCCGCGCGGGCAGCGCGATCCACAACGCCTCGTCGGGAAGGCGGCGCGTCACGAGATCGTCCGTCTCCCCCAGCGCCGGACGCAGGAAGGCGATGTCGAGCGTGTTGTCGGCGAGGCTATTCAGCAGGCGCGCCGTCGTCTGTTCGACCAGCGCGATCGACAGACCGGGAAAATTCTCTCGAAAGCGGCCGATGATGCCCGGAACCAGGGGATTGAACGACGCCGAGCTGGTAAATCCGATCGTGAGGCCGCCGATTTCGCCCCGCGCCGCACGCTGCGCCGCATAGGCCGCCTGCTCGGCCGCGGTGACAGAGGCCTGCGCCAACGGCATGAACGCACGCCCTGCCTCGGTCAGCTCGACCCCGCGGGTGAGGCGGTGGAACAGTCGGACGCCAAGCTCGTCCTCGAGGATCTTGATCTGCTGGCTCAGCGGCGGTTGTCCGATGCCAAGAACCTTGGCGGCCCGGGTGAAATGACGCTCCTCGGCGATCGCCAACGCGTAGCGTAAATGTCGCAGTTCCATATTCCGATTTAATCGAAATCGCGCATGTCATGCAATCGGCGAATGATCCCGATGTCGAGCGGCGGCTGTTGACGATTTTCGCCGCAGGGCGATCCCCTCGCCCGTCGATCATGGCAGCGCGCACAAGCAGCCGGTTAACGCGAGCCGCCAAAAGGCTCATATTTTTGCATTGCAGCACGCGTTTTCCGGGAACGCATCAAAAGTCCCGCAGCGAGAGGAATTCGACAATGCCGCATCTGCGATGCTGCACCTGCGTGATATCTCGATCTAATGAAGATACGCGCAAACCGCTATTAGACCGGATAGCGAGGCGGGCCTAAGTCGGGCGCATCACGGCGCGACCAAGACGCCCGACGAGAGAGGACCATCATGCTGCCCGGGCTTTTTCGATCAACGGCGATGCCGAGCCCGACTGCGCGGCAGTTCGTTCCCACCGGGCGCCCAGCAGGAGAGACGGCATGAAAATCGACTTCACGCGAAACTTCATCGGCGGTGCCTGGGTCGATCCCGTCGAGGGCGCGACCATGCCCGTCTACGAACCCGCGACCGGCAAGCCGTTCGGCAGCATCGCCGACAGCGGTATCGCCGACGTCGATCTCGCGGTGGTCGCTGCGCGCAAGGCTTATGACGACGGCGCCTGGGGGCGAACGACGGCGACCGAGCGCGGCCGGATGCTCACGCGGTTCGCAGAACTGATCCTGGGCAATGCCTCGGAGCTGTCGGCGATCGAGGCGAAGGACACCGGCAAGCCCAAGAGCGTCGCCGATGCCGACTTCGTCGCGCTGGCCCGCTATTTCGAATTTTACGGCGGCGCCGCCGACAAGCTCCACGGCGAGGTCATCCCCTATCTCAACGGCTATCATGTCGGCGTGCTGCACGAGCCGCATGGCGTGACCGGCCATATCCTGCCTTGGAACTACCCGGCGCAGATGTTCGGCCGCACGCTCGCGCCGTCGCTGGCAGTGGGCAATGCGACCGTCCTGAAGCCCGCCGAGGATGCCTGCGCGTCGTCGCTGCGGCTGGTCGAGCTGGCGGCCGAAGCGGGTTTCCCCGAAGGCTCGATCAACGTCGTCACCGGCAAGGGCCATACCGCCGGCGCGGCGCTCGCCTCGCACCACGGCGTCGACTTCATGTCGTTCACCGGATCGCCTGAGGTCGGCCAGATCATCCAGAAATTGTGCGCGGACCATTATATCAGCTGCACGCTCGAGCTCGGCGGCAAGTCGCCGCATCTCGTGTTCGCCGACGCCGACCTCGACGCGGCGATCCCCGTCATCGTCAAGGCGATCATCCAGAACAGCGGCCAGACCTGCTCGGCCGGCAGCCGCGTGCTGGTCGAGAAGGCGATCTACGACAAGTTCGCGGCGCGCCTCGCTGACGCCTTCGCCAAGGTGCGCGTCGGCAGCCCCGAGATGGATTTGGATTGCGGCCCGATCATCACCGCCAAGCAGCAGAAGCGCGTGCAGGGCTTCATCGATCGGGCGCGCGAGGACGGCATCGCGGTGCTCGCCGAGGGGCAACTCGCCGACGGCATTGCGGCCGACGGCTATTATGTGAAGCCGACCGTCTTCGGCCCCGTGCCGAGGGCCAATGTCATCGCCTCCGAGGAGGTGTTCGGCCCGGTTCTCACCGTGCTGCCGTTCGAGGACGAGGCCGACGCGGTGCGCCTCGCCAACGCCACCGACTATGGTCTCGTCGCGGCGGTCTGGACCCGCGACGGCGCCCGCCAGATGCGGCTCGTCAAGCGCATCCGCTCGGGCCAGGTGTTCGTGAACTGCTACGGCGCGGGCGCCGGCATCGAGCTGCCATTCGGCGGTTCGGGCAAGAGCGGCCATGGTCGCGAGAAGGGCTTCGCTGCCCTCCACGATTTCAGCAAGACCAAAACGATGGTGATCAACCACGGTTGATCGCCGGCTTCTTCAGGAGAGGATTTCGGACATGGATTTGACGGGCAAGGTCGCTCTGATCACGGGCGCCGCCAGCGGCTTCGGGGAAGCCATCGCGCATCGCTATGCCGGGCTCGGCGCCAAGGTGGTGATCGTCGACCTCAACGAGGAGAAGGCCAACGCGGTCGCCGATGCGATCGGCGCGGCGACTGGAGTGGAGAGGGCGATCGGCGTGCGCGCCGACGTGACCTCGCGCGCCGACATCGATGCGGCGCTCGCCGCGACCGTCGAGGCGTTCGGCGTGCCGGACATCATCGTCAACAATGCCGGCTACACGCACAAGAACCAGCCGCTGCTGAACGTCGACGAGGCGACCTTCGATCGCATCCTCAACGTCAACATCAAGGCGATCTACCATATGGTGCAGGCCGCCGTGCCGATGATGCGCGATCATGGCGGCGGCGTGATGCTCAACGTCGGCTCGGTGGCCGGCATCCGCCCGCGTCCCGGCCTGACCTGGTATAACGGGTCGAAGGGCGCGACCAACATGCTGTCCAAGTCGCTCGCGGTCGAGCTGGCGCCCTGGAAGATCCGCGTCAACGTGATCTGCCCGGTGATGGGCGTCACCGGCATGCTCGAAGATTTCATGGGCATGCCGGATACCCCGGACAACCGCGCCAAATTCCTGTCGTCGATCCCGCTGGGGCGGTTCTGCGAGCCCGACGATGTCGCCGACGCCGCCGTCTATCTCGCCACGTCCGAGTTCATCACCGGGGTCGAACTCCCCGTCGACGGCGGCCGCGTGATCTGAGGAGCGCATCATGTTCGAAGGCAAAGCAGCGGTGGTCCGGGACAAGGCCGGCCCGCTCGTCATCGAGGACGTAAAACTCGCCGCCCCCCGGCACGACGAAGTCGTCGTGCGCATCGTCGGCACCGGCGTCTGCCACACCGACATGGTGGTGCGCGATCAGGGCTATCCGGTGCCGCTCCCGCTGGTGCTCGGGCACGAGGGCGCAGGCGTGGTCGAACAGGTCGGTGCCGACGTCAAGACCCTCGCGCCCGGCGATCACGTCGTCCTCGCCTTCGGCCATTGCGGCGCCTGCAACGCCTGCAAGTCGGGCGCGCCCGGCTATTGCGCGGAATTCTACGACCGCAACTTCAAGGGTGCGCGGATGGACGGGTCGCAGGCGATCTGCGACGCGCACGACCATCCGCTGGGCAGCGCCTTCTTCGCGCAATCGAGCTTCGGCACCTTCGCGATGGCGACCGAGCGCAACGCGATCAAGATCCGCAAGGACGTGCCGCTCGAACTGATGGGGCCACTCGGCTGCGGCGTCTCGACCGGCGCGGGCGCGGTGCTCAATGCGCTCAAGCCGCATGCGGCGTCGAGCATCGCGATCTTCGGCGCGGGTTCGGTCGGGCTGTCCGCCGCGATGGCCGCCGCCGCGATCGGGTGCGCGAAGATCATCATGATCGATCTCCACGACGATCGTCTGACGCTCGCCAGGGAGCTGGGCGCGACCCACGTCATCAATGGCGGCAAGGAAGACGCGGTCGAGCGGATCCGCGAAATCAGCGAGACCGGCGGGGTCGACTTCACGCTGGAATGCACCGGCAACGACAAGGTGCTCGTGCAGGCCGTCGACGCGTTGCGCATTCCCGGCACCTGCGGCCTGGTCGGCGCGGCCGCGATGGGGGTGCGGGCGAGCATCGACATGAACACGCTGCTGTTCGGCCGCACGATCCGCGGCATCATCGAGGGCGATAGCGTGCCCCAGATATTCATTCCTCAGCTGATCGAGCTGTGGCGGCTGGGCAAATTCCCCTTCGACAAGCTCGTCCGCTTCTACGACCTCGCCGACATCAATCAGGCCATCGCGGATTCCGAATCCGGGCGCGTCCTGAAGCCCATCGTGCGTCCCCATTGAAAACGGAGAAGATGAAATGACCGTGGCATCTGCACTCAAGCCCGCCGCCAAGATCGACTTCGACGGCCCCTATGCGCTGACCATCAACGGCAGGATGGTCGAGACCAACAAGAGTTTCGACGTCCTCAATCCCGCGACCAACGCGGTGTTCGCCAAGGCACCCGAGGGCACGGCCGAGCATATGGAAGCGGCGATCGCCGCGGCCAAGGCCGCCTTCCCGAAATGGGCGGCGCTGAGCTGGGACGAGCGCGGCGCGCTGGTCGAGGCCTATGCCGACGCGCTCGAGGCCCACAAGGAAGAGCTGATCACCCTGCTTACCATGGAGCAGGGTAAGCCACGCCATTCGATGGCGAAGGGCGAGGTCGAGGCCGCGATCTTCTGGGTCCGCGAAGTCGCCAAGCGTCGTTTGCCGATCGAGATGCTGGAAGATACCGCCGATCATGTCGTCGAGGTCCATCACACGCCGCTCGGCGTCGTCGGCGCGATCACGCCCTGGAACTTCCCCGTCCTGCTCGGCCTGTGGAAGGTCGCGCCCTGCCTCGTCACGGGCAACACCATGGTGATGAAGCCATCGCCCTACACGCCGCTCTGCACCCTGCGCTTCGGCGAGATCGCGCAGACCGTGTTTCCCGCTGGCGTGTTCAGCGTCGTGTCGGGCGGCAACGATCTCGGCCAGCAGCTGACCGAACATGCCGACATCGCGAAAATCAGCTTCACCGGCTCGACCGCGACCGGCAAGCGCGTGATGGCATCGGGCGCCGGCACGCTCAAGCGCGTGACGCTGGAACTGGGGGGCAACGACGCCGCGATCGTGCTCGCCGATGCCGATTGGGAGCCGCTGATCCCGACTTTGTTCTGGGCAGCGTTCGGCAATTCCGGCCAGTGGTGCATCGCCTCCAAGCGGCTCTACGTCCATCGCGACATCCATGCCGCTTTCGTCGAGGCGTTCGTCGCCTTCGGGCGCCAGCAGACCGTCGGTGACGGCATGGATCCCAACACCGATCTCGGCCCGATCCAGAACCGCATGCAATATGACAAGCTGAAGGATCTGTTCGCCGACACCAAGGCGCAGGGCTACAAGGTGCCGCTTGGTGGCACGATCGATGAGAGCCTTGCGGGCAATTTCGTGCCCGTCACCATCGTCGACAATCCGCCCGAAGACAGCCGCATCGTGCAGGAAGAGCCGTTCGGGCCGATCCTGCCGATCATCGCCTTCGATACGGTCGACGAGGTGGTCGAAAAGGCCAATGCCACGATCTACGGGCTCGCCGGATCAGTCTGGGGCCGTGATCGCGAGGCGGCCATCGCGGTCGCCAAGCGGCTCGAGACCGGCACGGTGTGGGTCAACGAGATCCACATCCACGGCATCGACATCCCGTTCGGCGGCCACAAGCAGTCGGGCATGGGGGTCGAGAACGGGCATGAGGGCTTGGCCGAGTTCACCAACACCAAGACGCTGATGTTCCACAAATGATCGGCCGGGGGCGGCGATCGCCGCCCCGGTTTTCCCTAGGGGGAAGGGAGAAGATATGCGGCCTCTGGAAGGTATCACCGTCGTCAGCCTGGAGCATGCGATCGCGGCGCCGTTCGCGACGCGCCAGCTCGCGGATCTCGGCGCGCGGGTCATCAAGGTCGAGCGACCCGACGTGGGCGATTTCGCGCGCGGTTATGACGAGCGGGTCGACGGCCTGTCGTCGCATTTCGTATGGACCAACCGCTCGAAGGAGAGCCTCGCGCTCGATCTCAAGAGCGACCTCGGCCGCGAGGCGCTGAACCGGCTGGTCGCCAAGGCGGACGTGCTCGTGCAAAATCTCGCACCCGGCGCCACCGCGCGGATGGGGTTCGATTACGAGACCCTGAAACAGAAGCATCCCGCGCTCATCGTCTGCGAGATATCGGGCTACGGCCAGGACGGCCCGCATCGCGACCGCAAGGCCTACGACCTGCTCATCCAGAGCGAGAGCGGCTTCCTGTCGGTGACCGGAACCGAGCATGAGATGGCCAAGGCCGGCTGCTCGATCGCCGACATCGCGGCGGGCATGTACGCCTATTCGAACATCCTCGCCGCGCTGATCGAGCGCGGGCAGACCGGCCTCGGCAAGCATATCGACGTCTCGATGCTGGAGGCGATGGCCGAATGGATGAGCTTCCCGATGTACTACGCCTATGACGGCGCGCCGCAGGCACCGCGCGTCGGCGCCAGCCATGCCACCATCTTTCCCTATGGGCCGTTCCCGGCGGCCGACGGTGACGTCATGCTCGGCATTCAGAACGAGCGCGAATGGGCCTCCTTCTGCCAGGTCGTTCTCGAGGATCCGGCGATCGCCACCGATCCCCGCTTCGTCACCAATACGCTGCGCTCGGCCAACCGCGCCGAGCTCGGCGCTCTGATCGCGCGGGTGTTCGGCACGCTCGATCGCGACACCGTGATCGCGCGGCTCGACAGGGCGAAGATCGCCAACGCCAGCGTCAACGACATGGCGGGCCTGTGGCATCATCCCCAGCTCGTCGCCCGCAATCGCTGGGTCGACGTCGAAACGCCGGTCGGATCGGTGCCCGCCTTGCTCCCACCGGGGCAGACCGCGGCGCGGATGGACGCGATCCCCGCGCTCGGATCGCATACCGACGCGATCCTCAAGGAGCTGGGCCTCGCCGAAGCCGCCGCGCATGTCGCCTGAATCCGGCGCATCGGCGCGCATCTCGGCCGCGCGCACCTTCCTCTTCGTACCCGGCGACAGGCCCGATCGCTTCGACAAGGCGGTCGCGTCGGGGGCCGATATCGTGATCCTCGATCTCGAAGATGCGGTCACACCGGCGGCCAAGGATGTGGCGCGCAACGCCGTCGGCGACTGGCTCCGCGCGGGAAACAGCGCCGTCGTCCGGATCAATGCGAGCGGCAGCGACTGGTTCGAGGAGGATCTCGCACTGTCGGCCTGTTCTGGCCTGCTCGGGATCATGCTCCCGAAGGCCGAGGTGGGATCGGCGCTCGATCGCGTGGCGGCGATGAGTCCTGTCGTCGCGCTGATCGAGAGCGCAGCCGGCGTCGCCGACATCCAGGCCATCGCCCGCCGATCCGGCGTCGTTCGTCTGGCGTTCGGCACGATCGACCTGGCGCTCGACCTCGACACGACATCCGACGAGGTTCTGGTCACGATCGGGACGCAATTTGTCGTCGCGTCGCGCGCCGCCGGCCTGAGTTCGCCGATCGACGGCGTGACCGTCGGGTTCAAGGATCCGGCGCTCGTCCAAGACGCGATGCAGCTCGCCCGAACGCGCGGATTCGGCGCAAAGCTCTGCATCCATCCCGCCCAGCTGGCCGCCGTGCGCCAAGCGCTGGCGCCGAGCGCCGAGGATATCGCGCGCGCAATGCGGATTATCGAGGCCGATCGGGCTTCCGGCGGTGCGGCGGTGGCGCTCGATGGGCAGATGGTGGACAAGCCGCTCGTCGCCAAGGCGCAGCGCCTGCTCGCCGACGCGAAATCGCTATAGCGGAAGCTCCGGAGGTTCGCTCATCGACACCGCCGGCATGGTTGGACTAACCTGCGCTATATGGGACGGAAATTTCTGCGGAGAGTCCGTTCTTTTGTCGGTTCTTCAGGGCAATGCTGCCACCGTGAATACGGACGACGGATCGGACGACCGCCAGCCCCAGTCCCGTCCCGCCCGTATCCACGCTCCGTGAGTCCTCCAGGCGATTGAATGGCTTGAATACGTCCTCCATCCGGGCTTCCGGAATACCGGGTCCGTCGTCCTCGACCCGGATGACGACGCGATCCCCGTCCTCGAAAACCGTCACTTCCGCAGATTCGCCATAACGGATGGCATTCCCGACCAGATTGTCGATCGCGCGCCGCAACATGGCAGAGTCGCCGACAAAAGGGACGGCCGCGGGCATATTCAACGTCACGCCAAATCCGAGCGCGCGATAATCGCCTGCGACGGAATCGACGATCCCGACGAGATCGAGCGCCTGAAAAACATATGATCCCGCATCGGCCTTCGCGAAATTCAGGGCGGCTTCGACCATGTCCCGCATTTGAATGATGGTCGCGATCATCGCCGCGCGCAGGTCCGTTTCCTCCATCATCTCCGCGCGCAGCCACAGGGAGGCGATCGGCGTCCTGAGATCGTGGCCGATCGCGACCAGCATCTGCGTGCGATCCACGACCGACGCATGGAGGCGCGCTTGCATCATATTGAAGGCGGTGGTCAGCACCCGCAATTCCTCCGGTCCCGTTTCGGGAAGCACGGGTACGGTCGCACCCTGACCGATGCGGCGCGCCATATCGGCCAACGCCGCCATCGGACGCACGATGCTGCGCCTGGAGAGGGCGGCGACGACGAGCACGGCGACGATGCTCGCCACAATCTGATAAATCGCCATGCGCATCCACGAAGGCGCCCGATCCCGTGGAGGAAATGCCGCGTTGATCCAGCGCCCGTCGCGAAGCCGGGCCGACATCAACAGAGCCTCGCCCTGCGCCGCGTTGGACAAGGGAGTGTCGAGCGTCCCCGCATCCGCTTCGCCGAGCGCGAGCCGAACCTCCGTGGCAGCCCCCCCCGTGCGACGACTGATATTCCGTCCCAGCGGGACCGTTTCGGGCTCGATCATGGCGATCGAGACAGACGCCTGCCTGCCGATGGCATAACGATGCCGCGGCGTATCGTAGATCGCCAGGGCTTTGGCTGCGTCGTCGGGCGTCAGCGCATCGACCAGGCGGATCAGCGTTTCGACCTGATCGCCAAGCCGCGTCCGCACCGCTGCTCGATCGAGGCGTGACGTTTCATGGGTGAATAGCAGGAACGCGACGAGTTGCGCGAAGGCTACCGCCACCACGAAGAAGAAGGCGAGCCGGCCTGCCAGCGACCGCGGCAAGATCGTCATGCCAGCCGTACCACATCGGCCGCCAGCACATAGCCGCCGCCCCAGACCGTCTTGATGATTTCAGGATTGTCCGGCGCCTGTTCGACCTTGCGCCGGAGCCGGCTGACCTGATTGTCGATGCTGCGATCGAAGCCATCGCCGACCCGGCCACTCGTCAGGTCGAGCAGCTGATCGCGCGACAGGACCATCCTGGGGTGCCGAACAAGCGCCGACAGCAGCCGAAATTCGGCGGTGCTGAGCGCTACGCTCGCTTCGCCATCCTCGATGACGCGACGATCGGTATCGAAGGTCCAGCGATCGAAGCGAAAGCGTTCGCCGGCCCCGGCCTCGCGGGATCGGGGCAAAGCCCGCGTCCGGCGCAGCACATTCTTGATCCGGGCGAGCAGCTCGCGCGGGTCGAACGGCTTGGTCACATAATCGTCCGCCCCGATCTCCAATCCGACGATCCTGTCGGTCTGCTCGGTCATCGCGGTCAGCAAGATCACCGGCGCGTCATAGGCTTCGCGGATGTGGCGGCAGAGCAGCAGACCGTCTTCTCCCGGCATCATCACGTCGAGGATGACGAGATCGATCGCGCCGCCCGCCAGAATCCTGCGCGCGGCCACCGCATCGGCGGCGGTGCTGACCTTCTCGGCATAGCGGCGCAGATAAGTTGCCAACGGATCGCGGATATCGCGATGATCGTCGACCACGAGGATATGTGAACTGTCCACTTTCGATCCGCATCTGCCTTGGGAAGCCGCGCCAATACCATCCCCGCGGCGTCCGCGCTGATCCAAATCGTCGCAACCTGTCGCAGGCGGGCGAGCCGACACATCTGGCGACATCTTTCGGTCTGGTCGGCATCATTCGGCGACGACTCCGAGCGACAAGCGGACTGTCCGGCGCGGGAATCCCCCAGGAAGCTCGACCCGGTACGCAGGCCTTCTTCGCGGCTCAGCGCGCGAATGGCTCAAACATAGGAGGTTTCCATGCGTCTGCTTTCCCTCGCCGCCGCGATCGCGTCGATCGGCGCCATCGGCATCACCGCCGCTCCAGCCCAGGCCGCGGGCGGTTGCGGCTGGGGCTACCATCCGACGCTGTTCGGCTGTCACCCCAATTATCGGCCGCCGGTCGTCGTTGCGGCTCCCTACGGCTATCGCCCGGTGGTGTATCCGGCCGTCGTCCGTCCGCACCGTTACTGGGGGTGGCATCCGTGGGGCTATGGCTGGTGACGCCAGCCTGGCAAACCCCGTCCTATCCGTTTGAACGGGAGCCGGCCGCACCAGATCTGCGTGCGGCCACTCCACCGATCGCGCCAAGGAACAACGCCCCATGATGAACCGACGTACCCTCATGATCGCCGCCGGCGGGCTCCTCGCCATGCCGCAGATCGCCTTGGCGAAGCGCGGCCATGCCGGCCGTACCGGCGAGAACGCCGGGCCCGGTGATTCTGGATCGGACGAAATTGTCTCGCTCTGGCCGGGCAGGCCGCCAGGTGGAGGCGGCCCGCATGGCAATATCGCGATTGGCGCGAAAGGCGCGATCAGCAACATCGCCATGCCCGTTCTCGAAGTCTATCGCCCTGCCCGGCCGACGGGTGCCGCGATGCTCGTAGCGGCAGGCGGCGGGTACAAGAGGATCGAAGTCGACACCGAATCCCGCCCCGCCGCACGGTGGCTGGCCGCACGGGGCGTGACCGCGTTCGTGTTGCGCTATCGCTTGCCGGGCGAGGGCTGGCATGATGGGCCCCTCGCCCCGCTCCAGGACGCGCAGCGCGCCCTGCGCGTCATCCAGGCAGGCGCTCCGCGATACGGCATAGCCCCCGGCCGGATCGGCGTCCTCGGCTTCTCCTCTGGCGGCCATCTGATGGGGATGACGGCTGCGCGCTCAGCCTTCCAGTCCTATCGGCCCATGGATTCATACGACGGACTTTCCGCCCGGCCGATGGCAGCGGCGTTGATTTATCCCATCGTGACGCTGGAGCCGCCTTATGATCATACGTCCAGCCGAATAGAGCTGGTCGGCAAGCATCCGAGCCCCGCTGCCAGCGCCGATTGGTCGGTCGAGAGCCATATCCGGAGCGGCTGCCCGCCGATGTTCCTCGTTCAGGCACAGGATGATCCTATCTCGAACATCGCCAACACCGCCATCCTGGAGGACGCCGACCGGAGAGCCGGAGTGCCCGTGGAGCGACATGTCCTGTCCAGCGGCGGCCATGGTTTTGGGATGGGGCAACCCGGCACGCCGACAGGTCTATGGCCGAGCTGGTATGAAAGCTGGCTGTCCCGCAATCTCGCCTGACCGTCTGAGGCGAGAAGCGGATCCTGCTGCCTCCGGCTCGTCACGAGCCAGCCAATGCCTCCGCTTCCCGTCCAGAAATATCCGCATCCTCGGCGATAGGCATTGGTCGCCCCGCGCCGCATGGCCATCGGGGGCGACTTATCCGACGGATCGCAACCGACCGCTTCTCAAGCAGCAGATCGATCGTCAAATGCTTTCCTGGCCGATTCGACCTCATCGAAATTGTCGAGGCTCCACGCGTAGAGCGCCTTGAACGGTGGCTGGAGCGATCGGCCGAGAGGCGTGATCTCATACTCTACCGCGACGGGCGAGATCGGGATGACCCGCCGCAACAGCAGGCCGTTGCGTTCCAGGCGACGCAGGCATTGGGTCAGCGCCTTCTGCGTCACGCCCTCCAGATGCCGCTTGATCGCGTTGAAGCGCATCGGGCCGCCGTCGAGCACGACCAGCACCATCATCGACCATTTGTCGGCGATCTGATCGATCAGCAGGCGGCTGGGACAATCGACCGAAAAATGCTGGCATGTGGGCCGAGAGGGGGATTCGGGCGGCAGGTTCAAGGTTTCCTCGCATATACCTAGGCAACTAGAGGTGCCTCGTTGACGCTAGGTATCCATGATATACCTATGCGGCTCCGTTGCAATGGAGTCTGCTTGGAATGACATCGCCCACCGACACCCTGTTCCGTCCCTTCAAGATCGGGTCGCTGGAACTGGCCAACCGTATCGTCATGGCCCCGATGACGCGCTCGTTCGCCGCCGAGGGCATTCCAGGCGAGGCGCAGGCGGCCTATTACCGGCGCCGCGCTGCGGGCGGCGTCGGGCTGATCCTGTCCGAAGGCACGGTGATCGACCGGCCGGCCTCGCGCAACCATCCGGGCATCCCCTTCTTCCATGGCGATCAGGCGCTGGCCGGCTGGCAGGGCGTGATCGATGCGGTGCATGCGGCGGGCGGGCGCATGGGCCCGCAGATCTGGCATACGGGCGCGGTGAAGAGCTTCATGACCGAGTGGGTGCCCGACGCCCCGGTCGAGAGCCCGTCGGGCTATGATGCCCCCGACGTGGCGCGCGGCGAGACGATGAGCGAGGAGGCGATCGCCGACACCGTCGCGGCCTTCGCCAGCGCCGCCGCCGACGCCAAGCGGCTGGGCTTCGACACGGTCGAACTCCATGGCGCGCATGGCTATCTGATCGATCAATTTTTCTGGTCCAGCACCAATTTGCGCGAGGACCGCTATGGCGGCGCGACGATCGGCGAACGCGCCCGGCTCGCGGGCGAGGTGATCGCCGCTGTCCGTACCGCGGTCGGCCCCGATTATCCGATCATCATCCGCCTCAGCCAATGGAAGCAGCAGGATTATAAAGCGCGTCTCGCCGAGACCCCGGAGCTGATGGAGAGCTGGCTCCGTCCGCTGGTCGAGGCCGGCGCCGATGTGCTGCACTGCTCGCAGCGTCGTTTCTGGGAGCCCGAATTTCCGGAGATCGACGGCGAGCACGGGCTGAACTTCGCGGGTTGGGCGAAGAAGCTGACCGGCGCCGCGACGATCAGCGTCGGCTCGGTCGGCCTCTCGGGTGATTTCATGGCGGCGTTTGGTGGCGAAGCCTCGACCAGCGTCGGCCTCGAACAGCTCATCACGCGCATGGAGAAGGACGAGTTCGATCTGATCGCGGTCGGCCGCGCGTTGATCAGCGACCCGGAATGGGCCCTGCATATTCGCGAAGGGGATGCTTCGCGCCTGAAGGGGTTCACCGCCGCCGCGCTCGGCGAACTGGTGTAGTCCGCCGACCGCAGCCGGACGCGTCGCAACGCTCCGGCTGCGGCGACCATAAGCCGGAGGCGTTTCTGGCGGATCGCATCGATGACGTGAAGCGTCCCGATCGACGATCGGACCGCCGCGAAGTGAATGACAGGTTCGATCGGTCATCGTCTTCGTGAGAAGACCGTGCTGGATATACCGGCACGTCCCATGTCAGCCCATCTCAACGACGAATGATGACCCAAATAATCCAGCCGAAAGCCAAGACCATTGCGATCCACACCGGGCCGTAGTGACGAAAGCGTGGCGGCGTCCCGTCGCCATATTCCGCAAGCCGGTAACTTTCCCGATCCAACGGCCCGGTTTCCGGATCGCCATTGTCTTGCAAGGTACGATCTGTGCGCCTGCGCAGATGTTCCCTAAAGTCGATCAGATTGCTGCCGGCCTCGTTGCCGTCGGGTAGGTCGTGCTTGGGCATGGTGGGCATCCATATAGCGACCTCTCACCGGAATGCATCGGGGCCTCGCTTTTCGAAACGGTGAGTTCGATGCGGCCGGCCGCATCGGCCAGAGGGGAAATCGGGCTGCGATTGGTTGGCATCGCCACGGTGCCGGACAATCGCTAGGCTGTCCGCGATCGCAGAAGGTCGATAGTCTGTATTTCGAAGGCTTGCGGATCGTGGCCGGCCGCCTTCAGCCGCTGCTCGTCCAGCGTCATCGCGACCTTCCCATCGGCGAGCATCAAGCCCGTGTCGCATGCGGTTGCGAGTGTACCGAGGTCATGGAGCGCGGTTATCAGTGTCAGGCCGCCATGGACTCTGGTGCGCATCGCCTGCCGTAGATCGAAGATCGCCACGGGATCGAGCCAGTTGAACGGCTCGTCCAGAACCACCACAGCGTGACCGCCCGCGAACGCGGAGGCGATGGCAATGCGTTGCCGCATGCCGGCCGAGCAGTCCCCGATCCAGCGATCGAGCAGCTCGGCCAGCCCCAATGCGGCCTCCAAATCCGCGATGCGGGAGCGAACGCCATCGATCGCCCCGCCAACGAGTTCGAGGACATCGCGCGCGCGCAGGGCATCCGGAAGCTTGTCGGCTGGCGGCGCGAAGCTGACGCGCAACGCGCGGGCGGCGCGATCCGTGACCAGTTCATCGCCGTTCACGCGGCACGATCCGCCGGCGAAAGGCAACCGTCCGGCGAGCGCCCGCAGCAGGCTGGTCTTGCCTGACCCGTTCGCGCCGATAAGGCCGAACCACGATCCCCCCGCTATCGCCAGATCGACACCATGCACGACGACTCGTCCGCTTCGCGCGACGGTCGCGCCGACGAGGTGAACGGCCGGGGTCATGCCACCAGCCACGTCTTCGCGCGCCCTCGGCCGTGCAGGTGCCAGACGATGAGGGCGGCGACGACCGGCAAGGCGATGGGGAGGAAAGAGGCGGTCAGCATGAGCAATCCCACAAGGACGGAAACGAGGAAATCGGCGAATTGTTTGCCGTGAAGACGATAGGCAAGGATCCGCAAGGTCAGGAGGATCAGCATGGCGCCAGATGCCGCAGCGACGGCGCCGGCCGCGACCGACCCGAGAACGAGCCATGATCCGGGTACGGCGATGGCGACGAACGACGCCATCGCCTTGCCGTAATAGGCCAGAAGGCTCCGCGATCCATGACCGGCAAGGGTCATGAAGCGGACGGTGGCGTCATCGACGAGGGTCAGCAACAGCGCGACCGACACCGTCGCGATACAGGCGACCACCATCGCCGCACCCCTGCCGAGCATCGATGCCGGCGGCAGCAAGACAAGCAGAATTCCCGCTCCTCCGATCCCGGCGACCGGGCGCCGCAGCCATGACCGAAGCATCCACCCTGCCCTCTTCCGGCCAGTGTCGATTTGGGATCCGCGGACGCCATCGATCAGGCCAGCCAACAGCATCCCGGCGCCATAGGCGGCGACACTGACGATCAGCAACGAAGGCCGTGCGATCAACGCAACCATTGTCAGAAACGCGACGCCGATGCTGTGCCAGGCGGCGGCGTAACGCCTGCGCGTCGCCGGGTGCAAAGCATCGGCCGCCAATACGCCGTCGAAGCCGTGAAAGGCCGAACGCGCCGCGATCAGGCGCCCCGCGAAGCCGCCTGCCATGATGCCCATACCGAAAGCCGCCCAGGCGCCGATCGTCCACGGGCAATCCGTGATCCATGACCTGATCGCGGCCAGTGCCATGATCAGCATGATCGCTGCCAATAGCCGGTCATGCCATGCCGAAAAGGCGCCCCGAATGATGTTGATCGCGATCCGGTAGTCATGGCGAAACAAGCGACTGCGCAAGCTATCGGAAGCGATCATGCCCCGAGACTAGCCAATCAATCAAACCGTTCAATCGAGATCAGAACGAGCGCGACGGAAAAGGGGAGCACAGCAGAGCGGCCGCCGACGGCCTGCCCCTGAAGATATCGATTGCGGCGGAACCCGGCCGGCATTTCGGTGGAAGGCCGATTTGGTCAGCGTTACTCGGCGGATGGAGATGCTGCTTCGGTCATATCCAGGAAACGGGCGAGAGCTGGATTGTCATTATCGGCCATCCATATCAGTTCGAGCCTGGCATCGATTTCCACATCGGCGTGGATGGGACGGTACTCGACATGTCGAAAATGCAGACGTGTCGCCGCTTCGGGGAGGATGGCGACGCCAAAACCGGCATCGACGAGGCCCAGCATCGAGTGCATTTGGCCCACTTGATGGACCACCCGGGGCTGTATCCGCGTGCGATCGAACAGATCGGTGAGGATATCGTGGAAATAGCGGGCCGCATCGGGCGAGAACATGATGAACGGCTGATCGTGCAAGGTCGTGATATCGACGGATGAGCGACCGTCCAGCGCATGTCCGGCGGGTACGGCCAGCACGAATTTCTCGACGAGATAGGTGCGTGACGAAAATCGACGCAGATCGACCGGCGGCCGGACGAAGCCGACGTCGAGCATGCCACCGGCGAGCGCCTCGACCTGCGCGCTCGTCACCATCTCGCGCAGCACCACGTCGACATCGGGCATGGCGTCGCGCATGCGCGACATGAGGTCGGGCAGCATGCCGTAGCCAGAGGCAGCGGTGAAGCCGATGCGCAGCGTGCCGGCTTCACCGCGCCAGACGCGCTGGGTCCATCGGATCGCGCTCTCGCTCAGGCGGAGGATGCGACGCGCTTCGGGCAGGAACACGCGGCCTGCCGGGGTCAGCCTGACCGATCGGCTGCTGCGCTCGAGCAGCGGTGCGCCGACGGCGCGTTCGAGCAGCTGGATCTGCCGGCTGAGCGGTGGCTGGGTCATGTTGAGCGAGGCGGCGGCATGGCCGAAATGGAGCTGCTCGGCGACGGCCACGAAGCAGCGCAGCTGGCTCATCTCGAACATCGATCCAAATCCTGTATCGCCGGATACAGTCTTTGGCTTAGCCAACATCGATCCGCAGGACTAGCCCTGATGTCGAGCGCGGAAGGCGTTCCAGGAAGAGGACGGCCGGAGCCGCCCCGCGGGATCGAGGATGATATGATGAATATCCCCTCATGCCCGTTCCCGGACCTCCCTCCGCCGCGTGACGCAGCCACCGTGGCAATGAGGATGACGATGACCAAGATGACCCCGCGCGAAATGGCCCAGACGATCGGCCAGGGCCTGCTGACATTCCCGGTCACCCATTTCGATGCCGAGCATCGCTTCGCCGAGGCGCCGTTCCGCGAGCATTGCGCGTGGATGCTCGATTTCGATGTCGCCGCCCTGTTCGCCGCCGGCGGCACCGGCGAATTCTTCTCGCTCACCCCTGCCGAGGTCGACAAGGTAGTGCGCGCCGCAGTCGAAGAGACCGCCGGGCGCGTGCCGGTGATCGCGGGCGCAGGCTATGGCACGGCGATGGCGATCGAACTGGCCCAGGCCGCCGAGCGCGCCGGCGCCGACGGCATCCTGCTGCTGCCGCCCTATCTGATGGGCGCCAAGCAGGAAGGCCTCGCCGCGCATATCGAGGCGGTGTGCAAGTCGGTGTCGATCGGCGTGATCCAGTATAATCGCGCCAATGCCGTGATCCATGAGGATGAGCTGGCGAAGCTCGCCGATCGCTGCCCCAACCTTGTCGGCTTCAAGGATGGCGTCGGCGATCTCGAACTGATGATGAAGGTCTACGCCAAGCTTGGCGACCGGCTGACCTATGTCGGCGGGCTGCCGACCGCCGAGACCTTCGCGATGCCCTATCTCGAAATGGGCGTCACCACCTACTCCTCGGCGATCTACAATTTCATGCCGGAATGGGCGGTGGATTTCTACAAGGCGGTTCGCGCCAAGGATCAGCCGACGGTCGTGAAGATGCTCAACGACTTCGTCTTCCCCTACCTCAAGATCCGCGACAAGGGCCGCGGTTACGCGGTGTCGATCGTCAAGGCCGGACTCACCGCGATCGGCCGCCCGGCCGGCCCGGTGCGCCTGCCGCTCACCGATCTCAGCGAAGCCGAGCAGGCCGAATTGAGCGCGCTGATCGCCAAGGCCAATGCGCCTTATGCGCAGGCCCGTCGTGCTGCTTGAGGAAGGCCGCCCGACCGGCGACATGCTGATCGGCGGCCATGCCGTTCGCGGATCGGCGGCGATGATCCACGCCGTCGATCCCGCGACCGGCGAGCGTCTGGAGCCGGGCTTTCCCGGTGCCACGCCGACGGACGTCGGGCAGGCCTGTGCGCTCGCCTGGGCGGCCTTTCCGGCCTATCGCGAAACCGGCCTCGAACAGCGCGCCGCGTTTCTCGAGACGATCGCGGACGAGATCGTGGCGCTGGGTGATGCGCTGATCGAGCGGGCGATGCGGGAAAGCGGCCTGCCACGCCCACGCCTGGAAGGCGAGCGCGGCCGGACCTGCGGCCAGCTCAGGCTGTTCGCCGACGTGGTGCGCGCCGGCCATTTCCTCGACGCCCGCATCGATCCGGCGATGCCCGATCGCCAGCCCCTACCACGCGTCGATCTGCGGCTGCGCAATATCGCGATCGGCCCGGTCGCCGTGTTCGGTGCCTCCAATTTCCCGCTCGCCTTCTCCGTCGCCGGTGGCGACACCGCCTCCGCCCTCGCCGCCGGCTGCCCGGTGGTGGTGAAGGCGCACAATGCCCATCCCGGCACCTCGGCGATGATTGCCTCGGCCGTGCGCGCCGCGGTGGCCAGGAGCGGGATGCCCGAGGGCGTCTTTTCGATGCTCTATGGCGCTGGCAACGAGATCGGCACCGGCCTCGTCGCCGATGCCCATATCAAGGCGGTGGGCTTTACCGGCTCACGCAGCGGCGGCCTCGCCTTGATGAAGGTGGCGGCCGAACGGCGCGAGCCGATCCCGGTCTATGCCGAGATGTCGAGCATCAATCCGGTGATCCTGCTGCCCGGAGCGCTGGCCGCGCGCGGCGAAGCGATCGGCCAGGGCTTCGCCGCCGCTCTCCAGCTCGGTGCCGGCCAGTTCTGCACCAATCCCGGCCTCGTCCTGGCGATCGAGGGGCCGGACGTGGCCGCTTTCGTCAAGGGCGCGACCGAGGGCATCGAAGGCGCTTCGCCGCAGACGATGCTGACCCCCGGCATCCACGCTGCCTACGAACAGGGTGTCGCCAGCTTCGCCGGGCACGACGGGGTTTCGACCGTAGCGCGCGGTGCCGAGGCGACCGGTCGCTATCAGGCCAGCGCTCGGCTGTTCGCTACCGATGGGGACCGCTTCCTGCGCGATCATGCGCTGCAAGCGGAGATTTTCGGCTCTGCGTCGCTGCTCGTCCGGGTAAAGGACGCCGCCGCGCTCGCGAATGTGCTGGAGGCGCTCGAAGGGCAACTGACCGTCTCCGTCCATATGGAGGACAGCGACCGCGAAACGGTCGCGCAGTTGCTGCCGACCATGGAGATCAAGGCCGGTCGCCTGCTCGTCAACGGCTTTGGCACCGGTGTCGAGGTTTCCCATGCGATGGTCCATGGCGGCCCTTATCCGGCGACCTCCGATGGCAGGACCACCTCCGTCGGCACGCTGGCGATCCGGCGCTTCCTGCGACCGGTCTGTTACCAGGATATGCCGCAACCATTGCTGCCGGACGCTTTGCGGGACGGCAATCCCCTTCATCTGTGGCGCATGACGGATGGTGCCCTGAGCCGGGATTGATGAACAAAAACAACGGATCCTCGAGCGGCACAGCAGAATGCCGACGCGGATCACATTGGTGACCAGGAGAGGTTGATGGAAATGCAAGCGAAGCCGGCGATCGTCCAGCAAAGCCATGTGCGCTATGCGATATTGGCGACCATCTTTCTTCTTACCACGATCAATTTTGCCGATCGCGCGGCGATATCGGTCGCGGGATCGGCCATCAAGACAGCGCTCGGGATCAGCCCGGTGACGCTGGGCTACATCTTCTCCGCCTTCGGCTGGAGCTACGTCTTTGCACAGATACCCGGCGGCGCGCTGCTCGATCGCTATGGATCGAAGACCGTCTATCTCGCCTCGATCATCGGATGGTCGGCCTGCACCTTCGCCTCGGGCTTCGCCTCCTTCATGGCCCCAGCCTCTGCCGTCATCGCGCTGTTCATGCTCCGGCTCGGCCTCGGCGCCGTCGAGGCACCGTCCTTCCCGGCCAATGCCCGGCTGGTCGCCGCCTGGTTTCCCGATAGCGAGCGCGGCACCGCCAGCGCCATATTCAATTCCGCCCAATATGCAGCCCTGATCCTGTTCGCGCCGCTGATGGGCTGGATCGTCGATCGCTTCAGCTGGCATTACGTCTTCTTCGTGATGGGCACGCTCGGCTTCGTCAGCGCCGCGATCTTCGCCAAGGTTGTCCACGCGCCGCGCCGCCATCCGCATGTCTCGCAAAGCGAGCTCGATCATATCATGCGCGGCGGCGCCCAGATCCAGCTCGACGCGCCGAGTGCGACGCCGAAGACTGCGTTCAGCTGGTCGATCGTGCGCCAGCTGCTCGGCAACCGGATGCTGCTCGGAATCTATATCGGCCAATATTGCGTCAACGGCCTGACCTATTTCTTCACCACCTGGTTCCCGGTCTATCTCGTTCAGGCCAAGCATCTGTCCTACACGCAGGCCGGGTTCGGCGCGGCGGTGCCCGCGATCGCCGGTGTCGCCGGCGGGATCATCGGCGGGGTCATCTCCGATCGGCTGATCAAGCGCGGCCACAGCCTCACCTTCAGCCGCAAATTGCCGATCGTGATCGGCATGCTGTGCGCGATCTCCATCGTGCTGTGCAATTTCGTGACCAGCCTGACGCTGGTGATCGCGATCATGTCGCTATCCTTCTTCGGCAAGGGCCTTGGCGCGCTCGGCTGGGCGGTCGTCTCCGACGCGGCACCGCGCGAGGTCACCGGCCTGTCGGGCTCGATCTTCAACATGGTCGGCAATCTCGCCGGCATCGTGACGCCGATCGTGATCGGCTACATCGTCGCGACGACCGGCTCGTTCGATCTCGCGCTCGCCTTCGTCGCCGCCCACGCGCTGCTGGTCGTCGTCAGCTACACGATGATCGTCGGCCCGATCCGGCGCTTCGCGCTGCGCGACGCCACCGCCGCCTAGCTATCCACATCTGACTGCATGACGGCCGGCATCCGCCGGCACCGGGGGCGAGCGGCCGCCGGGTCAAACACGAAGCGGGCCCACGAAGGTCCGCCTTCCTCTGGAGGGGCTTATGTTCATTTTACCCGACGGCACAGCTGTGCCTGTCGCCCAGACCATCGTCGTCGCGCCGGCCACGTCCGCCGCGTCGCCGCCGGTGCCCACGCCGCACAAGCGACGGAACGGCTCGATGGCGCGTCCCCAGCAAGATACCCAATCGCCGAATGCGCCGGTCACCCGGTTGGACGCGCCGAGCACTGCGCATCTGCTGGGCGATTGGGGCGGGCTGCGCCATCGTCTCGAAGACATCGGCCTCACCCCCAATCTCGCTTATGTCAGCCACACCGTCAGCAATGTGCGCGGCGGCACCACCGACAAGACGCTCACCGCCGGCCAGTTCACCGCCGGCGTCACCGCCGACCTGCCGACGCTGCTCGGCCTGCCGGGCACCTTCCAGGCGACCATCGTCCGCCGTTTCGGCACCAGCTTCAACGCCGAGAGCGGGCTCAACACGCTGGTCACGCCGCAATCGATCCAGGGCCGTGGCGAGGTCTGGCGGGTCAGCCAGCTCTGGTATCGCGCCAAGGTCAGCGGCGGCATTTTGGGCGGCGTCGACGTCAAGCTCGGCCGGATGTATTTCAACGAGGACTTCAACCAGGCGCGCTGCGATTTCATCAGCGGCTATTTCTGCCTGGGGAACAACACCCGCGCCGCATCGACGGTGTGGCCGACCTCGCCGGTCAGCCAATGGGCGGTGCGCGTGCAGGAGGAGGTGGCGCGCAACCTCACGCTCAAGGTCGGGGTCTACCAATATAACCCCAAGAATCTCGACATGACGCGCAATTTCTACGTGGGCTTCAAGGGCGCGACCGGCGTCGTGCTGCCGGCCGAACTGGTCTATACGCCCAAGGTCAACGGGCTGACCGGCACCTATACGCTCGGCATGTTGTTCTCCAACGCCGACCAGAATGATCCGGTGCTCAATGCGCGCGGCGAGATCCGCTCGCTCCACGGCGGCAGCGCGCTCGTCCGCCATGCCGAATGGGGTGGCTATTTCAACGTCCGCCAGCCGCTCACCAAGCCGCGCAAGGACGGCGCGCACGGCCTCACCGCCTTCCTCAACCTCTCCGTGCTGTCGACGCAGAGCCCGAACAACGAGAATGCGCTGAGCCTCGGCGTCAACTATAGCGGCCCGATCGCAGGCCGCCCGCGCGACGAATTGGGTCTCGCCTTCGGCACCGCGCGGCTCAATCACCGCATCACCGATGCCGCGCGCTATGTCGACGATAATGGGCTCGGCGATGTGGCGGTGCGGAAGCGGGAATATGTGATCGAGGGCTATTATGCGATCTCGATCGTTCACGGGTTCACCCTGCAGCCCGATATCCAGTTCATCTTCGATCCGGGTGGTGACCGCCATCGGCGCAACGCCATCGTGCCCGGCTTCAAGACCGCCATCGTGCTGTAGCGTTATCTCCTATGCGGCCCAGGCGCTGTCGGCGGCGCCGGTGGGGCGGTCGGCGGCCGCAGGATGTCCCGCGGCCGCCTGATGCTCATTTGGTGACGGTCTCGGTCGCCACCGTCCAGGCGCGGGCCTGATCGCTCAGGCTGATGCCGATGCCGGGGCGGGCCGGCACGATCATGCGGCCGTCGCGCTTCTCCATCCGCTCGTTGAACAACGGCTCCAGCCAGTCGAAATGCTCGACCCAGCTGTCGTGCGGATAGGCGGCGGCGAGGTGGACGTGCAGTTCCATGAAGAAATGCGGCGCGAGCTTCATATGCTTCTGCTCGGCCATCGTCATGATCTTGAGGAATTGGGTGATGCCACCGACGCGCGGCGCATCGGGCTGGATGAAGTCGACCGAGTCGAGCCGGATCAGTTCGAGATGCTCGCCGGCGCTGGCCAGCATCTCGCCGGACGCGATCGGCGTATCCATGGCGGCGGCGAGCTGGGCGTGGCCCACGGCGTCATAGGCGTCGAGCGGCTCCTCGATCCAGACGAGATTGAACTGCTCCATGATCCGGCAGATGCGGAAGGCGGTCGGCCGGTCCCATTGCTGGTTGGCGTCGACCATCAGCGGGAAGTCGCCGAGCTGGTTGCGCACCGCTTCCAGGCGACGCAGATCGGCCATCGGATCGGGCTGGCCGACCTTGATCTTGATGCCGCCGATGCCGTCTGCCACCGACGCCGCGCAATTCTCCAGCACCTCCTCGATCGGCGACGACAGGAAGCCGCCCGAGGTGTTGTAGGTGCGGACGCTGTCCTTGTGGGCGCCGATCAGCTTGGCGAGCGGCAGCCCGGCGCGCTTGGCCTTCATGTCCCACAGGCCGATGTCGAACGCCGCCATCGCCTGCGTGGCGAGGCCGCTGCGGCCGACCGAGGCGCCGGCCCAGACCAGCTTGGTCCACAGCCGCGCAATGTCGTTCGGATCCTCGCCGATCAGGTTGCCGGCGATCTCCTTGGCATGGGCATAGAGGCCGGGGCCGCCGGCGCGCTTGGAGTAGGTGACGCCGAGACCGTGCAGGCCGCCCTCGCTCTCGATCTCAGCGAAGACGAAGGCGACTTCGGTGAGCGGCTTCTGGCGGCCGGTCAACACCTTGGCGTCGCTGATCGGGCGCTTGAGCGGCAGGAAGGCGAGGCTGACCGTGACCTTGCTGATCCGATCGAGCGTGGCCTCCCCGGCGGGCAGATTGCCCTGCAGCGGATTGGCGGAAATGATGCGCTTCTCGAACATACGACTCTCCCAAGTCAGGCTGTAACGGGGGAGCGCTATCCCGCGCCGAGGGCCGGGTCCAAACGCGAATCTTCATGATGACGATGCACATTCCGCATCGATTATGGATGGCGGGCGATCAGCGATCGAGCCCGCGCAGCAGATCGAGCACGGCGGGCACCAGGGCTCCGGGCGCCTTGCGGCTCCACGCCGCATGCCATTCGGCGCGGGTCGCGATCGGCAGCGGCTTGAACAGGATATTGTCGAACGCGGCGGCGGAACTGCCCGCGGGGACGATCGCGACGCCAAGTCCGGTGCTGACCAGCGCCAGGATCGAATGGGTCCGCGACATACGCTGGACGATATGCGGGGTGGCGCCGGCGGCGGCACACTCGCCATCGATCAGATCGCGCAGATAGCGACCGGCCTCGGAATAGGCGACGAACGGCTCGCCATCGAGATCCGAGAGCCTGGGAGAGCGCCGTCCGGCAAGGCGGTGGCCGGCCGGCACCGCCAGCGCCAGCGGCTCGCTGAACACGGCCTCGGTCAGGATCGCGGCGTCGTGCGGCAACGGACGGACCAGCCCGATGTCGAGCCGGTGAAACTCGACCTCCCGCATCTGGTCGATCGAACTGAGCTCGACGAATGCGATGTCGAGTTCGGGCATCAGCCGGGCGGCCTGTTCGATCAACCGTGGAATGAGCGTGTAGGATCCCGCGCCGTCGAACCCGATCGTGACCCGACCCGCCAGGGCGCCGGCGGCGTTCAACGCGGCCCGATGGGCGGCCTCCATCGCTTCGACGATGGCTTCGACATGCGGCAGGAACGCGGCTCCGGCCGCGGTCAGATCGACGCGTTTGCGCTCGCGCCTGAAGAGCGCGACCCCGGAATTGAGTTCGAGTTGCTGGATACGGCGGCTGAGCGCGGGCTGCGTGACAAACAGCTTTCGCGCAGCCCGCCCGAAATGACGCTCCCTCGCCAACAGGAGGAATGACTGGAGCTGGAGGCTGTCGAATATCATTCTGTACGATCCGCCGCGCTGATGCCTGCGATTATATCTCGATCGGAGATATGTGCCCTCACCTCTTCGGTGTCGACATAGGCGAGCGCCATCTCGATCCGGTCAGGCCGAAAACATTCAGCATCGTTGGGCCACGTCGACGCGATGCCGCAAGACCATTGAACGGCCTGCCGGACAATGCACATCGCTGTCCCGGGATTTGGGTCGATGTGCTGGGATATCCGGAAAGGTCGCCGCCTTCGACAAGTAAGACGCTTCCCGGCTGCGCTCGTGCTCGCCCGGGATCATCCGGTTCGGCCGCATATATATAGCGAAGCAACCAGCGGGTTGTCGGTGGTCACGCGGGCTTCGCCGGATCGGCATTCGGATTGATAGGATATCGGGTGATCGTTTCGTTTCCAACCGTCATGCTTCAGGCGCGGATCCTCGCCTGATCCGATGAACCTCGATCCGCCCTGGCTCCGGCCTATTTTCGATGATGACGAGCCGCCCCGCGGAATCGATGTCCCGCATCGACTCCTTTCACGCGATGGAGGCCGGCAACCGCCCGTTATTTCGGTTCCGGGCGATCGTCATTGCGAGCCGCCACGCTTAGCCTGCGCGAGGCTTTGGCGGAGCCTCTGCCCCAGCGCTTCGACCACGACACCCTCCAGGCGCTGTTCGAAAGGCCCCGACGAACGAAGCAGATCTGCGAGACTGAGGTGGATTTGGGTGATGAGATCGATGGACTGGAGCGCGCCCATGTGGCGGCGGACGGTCTCGCCATGGCTGCCAAGATCATAGGCCAGTTCGGAAAGCGCGGTGGTCAGCCCGACAAGCTCGTCGGCGATCGCCGAGGCGGCGTCGGCGGACAGGTTGGCGCAGCGGCGATCGGCCGACCGTGGCGCGTCGGGCGCCGTGACGCTCATTGCGAGCACAGTCCGAGGATCGTCGCGGCGACCTTGTCCCACGCGACGGGCTCCTGCGCATCGCCGCCTTGGAGAATATAGCCGCCGTCTGCCGACGCGCCGCCGAGCAGATGCGCCGGTGCGACGACATGGCCGCCCACCCGCTGGATCGCCCGGAGGCCCGCCACGCCGTCCTCGCCCGCCTCGGTGAGCATCAGGCCCACTGCATCGGTGGCAGCGGCCTTGGCCTGCGCCGCGAACAGGATGGAAATGGACGGCCGCTCGCCGGACACCGGATCGCGCGTCAGTTGCCGGATCTGGCCGCCCGGCCATTGGTCGACGCCGAAATGGGTCGGTCCCGGCTGGGTAAGGTAGATGGTGCCCTGCGCGGGCCGCATCCCGTTGCCGGCTTTCACCACCGCTGCCGCGGCATGGCGGTCCAGCCGTTCGACGAGACCGTCGATCAATTCCGGCGCGATATGCGCTACGATGAGCGTCGGCGGGCAATTGACCGGAAAACTGCCGAGCAGCTCGAATAATTTGCGCGTGCCGCTGGCGTCCATGCCGATGGTCAGCATGCGGCCGTTCCAATCGAAGGACTGGACAGCCGCCAATTTCGTCGGCTTGACCACGGCATGTTTCGCGGTGCGGATGCGCGTGCCGAGCTTGCAGAGGATCGCATCGAACTCCGCCTGCGACGCCGCCTTGGGCTTGGGAAAGCAGTCGATCGCTCCGAGGCGCAGCGCCTCGATCGACGAAGCGGCGCCCGCTTCGGTGCGCGTCGAGAACATGATCACCGGCATCGGCCGGTCTTCCATGAGTTCGGCGAGATATTCGATCCCGCTCATGCCCGGCATCTCGATATCGAGCGTCATCACGTCCGGTTTCAGCCGCAGCACCTCGGTTTTTGCCTCCGCCGCGCCGTCCGCCGTGCCGATCACATTGATCCCCGGCAGCGTCTCGAGGACGCGCGAGATCAGGGCACGCATCGTCAGCGAATCGTCGACCACCAGCACTTTCGTATCGGCCATCGCCGCTGTCCTTCGATAAATGCGTGCGTATCAGGCCGCCATCGCGGCGGGCGGCGGCGCGGGATCGACGAGACGGTCGAGCGCGACGATCGTGATCATGCGATCATCGACCGTGACCAGCCCTTCGAGGAAGGACGGCTCGGCCTCGCCGACATCGGGCAGCGGTTGCATCTCGTCCGGATTGAGCGCGACGATGTCGTTCACGGCATCGACGATCAGGCCGTGCAGCTGCGTGCCGACGCTGACCACGATGATGACATGGCGGGGCGTCGGCTCGGTCACGCCCCAGCCGAGGCGGCGCCGCAGGTCGAGCACCGGCAATACCACGCCGCGCAGGTTGACGACACCGCGCACGAAGGCGGGAACATTGGGCAGCGGCGTCGCCGGCGACCAGGCGCGGATCTCCCGGATCGCCATGATGTCGACGCCGAGGATCTGCTCGCCGAGCTGGAAAGTGATCAATTGCCGGATCATGTCATGCGCTCCTGTCGATCACTGGAGAACGCGGCGGATCGCCACGGCGAGTTTCTCGGGATGGAAGGGTTTGACGATCCAGCCGGTCGCGCCCGCCTGGCGGGCGCGCGCCCTCTTCTCGGTCGAACCTTCGGTGGTCAGCACCAGGATCGGGAGGCAGCGCAGATCCGGCTTGTCGCGCACCGCTTCGATCAGGCCGAAACCGTCCAGCCGCGGCATGTTGATGTCGGTGATGAGCAGGTCGGGTGCCTCATGCTCGAACTTCTCGAGCGCGGCGACGCCGTCCTCGGCCTCGGACACGGCATAGCCGAGATCGCTGAGGGCAGCCCGCAGCAGCATCCGCATGCTGGGCGAATCATCGACTGTCATGATCGTCTTCGTCGTCATTATGCTCGCTGCCCACTCCTGCCGGATCGCCAGTTCCGAGCCGATGCGTGTCGCGATGCGGGCGTCGCCGCGCCACCGCTTATGTTCGGCGCCGATATTCGAACCGTTCGACCTTCGTCCGTCGCCCCATTCCTGACGATCCATATTCGATATCGTCGCCGCAGGTATCGAAATGGTTATCGACAAAACGCGATTAGACCAAAGTATTAAAATCGAATTAGGCAATGGTTAGCAGGTTGCTCATAGCTTGCTTGACAGGAAATCGACGCGTTAACGCCGTCGAATCGCGACATTCGTCCATAATGCAATATCGTTACACGATAGTAACGACATGCAGCGGTCTATTCATGGCTTTTCGGAGTTTGCACGATGCTGAGCTGGTTCGAGAAAAGCGCGCCGATACGAACGAAGTTCAAGGCGCTCTTGTGCCTCCACATGCTTTTCGCCGCGCTCGGCGTCGGCAGCACTTATCTCGCGAGCAAGGCGACGCCGGATATGGCGATGGCCTATGTCGGCTTCTCCGGATTGCTCCTTCTCTTCACGCTGCTGACCGTGCTGATCAGCGGCCGGCTGATCTCCACGCCCTATGTCAACACCGTGGTCCGCATGGAGGCGCTCGCCGCCGGCGATCTCGACGGTGAGATCCGCTACTCGGATTATGCGGACTGCGTGGGCCGCATGACGCGGGCGATGAGCGTGTTCCGCGAAAATGCGCAGCGTATGCAGATCGCGGAGCGCGAGAAGGAAGCGCAGGCGGCGATGATCGTCGAGAGCGTCGGCACCGGCCTGTCGGCCCTCGCCAGCGGAGACCTGACGGCGCGGATCGAGACGCGGCTGGAGGGATCGTTCGCAACGCTCGGCACCGATTTCAATTTTGCGATGGAGGCCTTTGCCGAAGTGATGTCGGCGGTCGTCGCGGCGGCGTCGGGCATCAAGAACGGCGCCCACGACATCCGTCAGGCCTCGGACGATCTCTCGCAGCGCACCGAGCAGCAGGCGGCCAGCCTGGAGCAGACCGCCGCAGCGATGGATGAGATCACCTCCACGGTGCGCGAGACGGCGGCAGGCGCCAATCGCGCCAACACCGTCGTCGGCGAGGCGCGCCACGATGCCGAGCAATCCGGCGAGGTCGTCCGCCGCGCGGTCGAGGCGATGGGCGGCATCGAGCGATCGTCCGCCGAAATCTCCGAGATCATCACGGTGATCGACGGCATCGCGTTCCAGACCAATCTGCTCGCCCTCAATGCCGGCGTCGAGGCCGCGCGGGCGGGCGATGCCGGCAAGGGCTTCGCGGTCGTCGCCTCCGAAGTGCGCGCGCTGGCGCAGCGTTCGGCCGAGGCCGCCAAGGACGTCAAGACGCGCATCCTCGCCTCGTCCCGGCAGGTCGAGGTCGGTGTCGACCTGGTGTCGGAAACGGGCAAGGCGCTCGATCGGATCATCACCCGGGTCGGCGAGATCAGCACGCTCGTCGGCGCGATTGCGTCGTCGGCCGAGCATCAGGCGACCGGGCTCCAGCAGGTCAACACCGCCGTCTCCGAAATGGATGGCGTGACGCAGCAGAATGCGGCGATGGTGGAGCAGGCGACCGCGGCGGCGCGCACCCTGTCTTCGGAGGCGGATGCTCTTGCCGGGCAGGTCGCGCGGTTCGCGCTCAGCGTCGAGCCCGTGGGGAAATCGGCCAGCCCTGTCCACCATCTGCAGGATCGCGCCGCCAAGGCGGGCCGGCGCCTCGCCCGGACCAGCGGCAGTGGCGGCAACGGCCGTCGCGGTGGGGCGGCGGTGGCGATGGCGGAGGACGATTGGTCGGCCTTCTGAGCCGCCCCGTCATTCCTCAGACCAGAAAGCCGGCACCATGACCACATCCCTTGCGCTCGGCGTCTCGCTCGATACCGCCGCGGCCGCGCCACTCCGGCAGGAGCTGCTCGGCAGGCTGACAGGCGGCGCGCCGCTGCTGCTCGACGGCGCCAAGGTCAGGCGGATCGGGCTCGCCTGCCTTCAGGTGCTGATCGCCGCGCGCGCCGCCGCCGCCGCCGAGGGCCTGGCCTTCGCGATCGTCGACCCCAGCGATCCGCTCCGCGATATGGCGACGCTGGCCGGCCTCGACGCCGTGCTCGCGCCCGCCGACTGAAGGACCAGCCGAGATGGACTTCGACGAGATCCAGAAGATCTTCTTCCAGGAGTGCGAAGAGGGCCTAGCGACCATCGAGGGCAGCCTGGATGCGTTTCGCGGCCACGATCCCGACGCCGAGGTGATCAACACCGTGTTTCGCGCGGTGCATTCGATCAAGGGCGGCGCCGGCGCGTTCGGGCACGAACCGCTCCAGGCCTATACCCATGCCTATGAGACGCTGCTCGATCTCGTCCGCAACGGCACGCTGCCGCTCACGCCGGATCTCGTCGCGGCGATCGTGGCTGCGTTCGACATGCTCGCCGATCATGTCGCCGCCGCCCGCGACGCCGACACGCCGCCGGCCGACGCCGCCATGCTCGACCGGCTCCAGCGCGCCTGCGTACCGGCCGCATACGTAGCTATGCCCGCGGCCGCCGCCGACGAACCGTCGGGCGACGGCGCGGCAGAGGCAGGCGACGGCTTCGACGACCTGTTGGACCTGATCGGCGATGGCTTCGACACGCTGCTCGACCAGGACGACACCGACGAAATCCCGACGGAAGGCTATTGGCGCGTCACCCTCCGCCCCGCCGCCGACGCGCTCGATCACGGCGCCGAGCCGCTGCTCTGGTTGCGCGAACTGGCGGCATTCGGCGGTGTCCTCATCACCGCCGACTGCGCGGCATTGCCCGGGCTCGCCGCGCTCGATCCCGAGCTTTGCCATGTCGGCTGGACGGCGCGCGTGCCGCTGGCTGTCGAGGAAGAGGATATCCGCGGCGTTTTCGACTTCATGGACGGCGGTGAACTCCTCGTCGTGCGCGAGGCGATCGCGGTTCCCCCGGACGAGGTGCCGCCGCACGACATGGCGCCGCCTGTCGCCATCGATCGGCCCATTCCGGACACGGCGCCGGTTGCCCCGGCCGTGCCCGAAGCGTCCGATCCGCTCCCCCCGGTGCAGCGCTCGGACCCGGCCGCCGCCGCATCGCCGCGCGGTGGCGCGGCCGCTGCCGGCCAGAGCATCCGCGTCGATCTCGACAAGCTCGATCGGCTGGTGAACCTCGTCGGCGAACTCGTCATCACCCAGGCGATGCTGGCGCAGCGCCTGTCCGAACATGCGCTTGGCGGCATCGACGAACTGGACGACCTCGCCTTGCTGACGCGCGAGTTGCAGGAAAGCACGATGGCGATCCGCGCGCAGCCGATGAAGACGGTGTTCAGCCGGGTGCCGCGCATCATCCGCGAACTCGAGGCCGAGACCGGCAAGCGCGTCCGCCTGGATGTCGAGGGCGAGATGACCGAAGTCGACAAGACCGTTGTCGAGCGCATCGGCGAGCCGCTGACCCACCTCATCCGCAACGCAGTCGACCACGGCCTCGAACTGCCGGCCGAGCGGCTGGCGGCGGGGAAACCCGAGGAAGGTGTCGTCCGCCTGTCCGCGGTGCATCATTCGGGCCGCATCGTCATCACCGTGACCGACGACGGGCGTGGCATCGATCGCGCCAAGGTCCGCGCCAAGGCGATCGAGCGCGGTATCATCGCGGCGGAAGCGACGCTCGGCGACGAGGATATCGACAACCTGATCTTCGCGCCGGGCTTCTCGACGGCAACGGCGGTGTCGAACATCTCGGGGCGCGGCGTCGGCATGGACGTGGTGCGCAAGAACGTCCAGGCGCTCGGCGGCCGGATCGGCATCCAGTCCGAACTCGGGCGCGGCTCCAGTTTCTCGCTCAGCCTGCCGCTGACCCTCGCGGTGCTCGACGGCATGATCGTGACCGTCGGCGACCAGACCTTCGTCATCCCGCTCAGCCACATCGTCGAGAGCCTGCGCCCGGCCAAGGGCGCGGTTCGGCGACTGAGCGATCGATCCGCCTTGTTCGACGTGCGGGGCACATGGTGTCCGGTCTATCGCGTCGCCGACCAGCTCGGTGTCACGGAAGCCGAGACCGATCCCACGCAGGCGGTGCTGATCGTGGTCGAATCCGATGCCGGTCAGGCGGTGCTGATGGTCGATACCATCCAGGACCAGCGGCAGGTCGTCGTGAAGAGCCTCGAGGCCAATTATCAGGCGATCCAGGGGCTTGCCGGTGCCACCATCCTCGGCAATGGCCGGGTCGCGCTGATCCTCGATGTCGATGCGCTCATCGGGCGCTGGCGGCGCGACGGGCGCACGATGCGGATCGCGGCATGAGCGCGGCGACGGCGCGCGTCGGCGGCGATGCCGGCGGAACCCGGTCCTTGCGCGACGAGGAGATCGCGTTCGGCACGGCCGATCATGCGGCGATCGCGAAGCTGGCTTATGCGGAAGCGGGGCTCGTCCTGGCCCCCAGCAAGTCGCAGCTCGTCTACGGCCGGCTCGCCCGGCACGTGCGCGCCTGCGGCCTGCGCGACTTCGCCGACTATATCGCGCTGATCGAGAGCGATGCCGAGGAGCGGGCGCGGGCGGTGGATGCGCTCACCACCAATCACACCAGCTTCTTCCGCGAAAACCATCATATCGATCATTTCGCCGGCGAGGCATGGCCTGCGCTCCGACAACGGCTCGCCGGCGGCGGGCGGGTGCGCGTCTGGTCCGCAGCCTGTTCTTCGGGCGAGGAGCCCTATACGCTGATGATGGCGGCGCTCGGCTTCGACCGGGCGGCGGCGCGCACCCTCGCCGGCACCGACTTCCGTCTGCTGGCGACCGACCTTTCGGCGTCCAGCCTCGCCGCCGCGCGGGAGGGATGGTATGCGCAGGACACCGCCCGGACGATCCCCGCCGGCCTGCGCGCGCTCTGGACACACCCCGCCGAAGATGGCGGGATCGAGATCGTGGAGGCCGTGCGCGCGCCGGTTGCGTTCCGCGCGCTCAACCTGCTGCGCGACTGGCCGATCCGGCGGCGTTTCGACGTCATCTTCTGCCGGAACGTGATGATCTATTTCGACGCGGCGACCAAGGCGCGGCTCCAGGCGCGGCTCGCCGATGCGCTCGAACGCGGCGGCTTCCTCTATATCGGCCATTCCGAGCGGCTGGCGGCAAATGTCGCGCCGCGCTTCGAATGCGTCGGCCGGACGATGTTCCGCAAGGTGACCGAATGAGCGTGCGCGCGCTGATCGTCGATGACAGCCCTGCGATGCGCGCGATCATCACCCACGCGCTCGCCCGCGACCCGGAGATCGAAGTGGTCGGCACCGCGGATGGCCCGGCGTCGGCGCGCGGACTCATCAGGGAACTCGATCCGGACGTCGTCACGCTCGACATCGAGATGCCGGGCATGAACGGGCTCGATTTCCTCGACAAGATCATGCGCCTGCGGCCGACGCCGGTGGTCATGCTGTCGACGCTGACCCAGACGGGCGCCGAGGCCAGCATCCGCGCGCTGGAGCTCGGCGCGTTCGATTGCATGGGCAAGCCCTCTGCCGCGGGCGCGATGAACGCCGATTATCAGGCCGCGCTGGCCGAGACGGTGAAGGCCGCCGCACGCGCGCTGCCTTGGCTGCGGCAGCGGCAGCGTAGCGCCATCGTCGAAGCGCCATCGGTGCCCGTCGCCCGGGCGTCGCTCTATCGGCCGCGCGGCGACGCGGTCATCGCGGTCGGCGCGTCGACCGGCGGCGTCGAGGCGCTGATCGCCTTGCTCTCGACCTTCCCGGAAGCGTGCCCGCCAACGGTGATCGTGCAGCATATGCCCGAGAGTTTCACGACCAGCTTCGCGGCCAGGCTCGACCGGCTGTCGCGCCCCCGCGTGGCGCTGGCGACGCATGGCGCGCCGCTGGTCGCGGGCCAGATCTATCTCGCGCCCGGCGGCGCGCGGCATCTCGAAATATCGGGCGACGGGCCGTGGCGCTGCCGCCTCGTCGCGGGCGACAAGGTGTCGGGCCACCGCCCATCCGTCGACCGGCTGTTCGGCAGCGTGGCGAAGGCGGTCGGCGGATCGGCGGTGGCAGCACTGCTCACCGGCATGGGCGGCGACGGCGCACTCGGCCTGAAGGCGATGCGCGATGCCGGCGCGCTCACCGTCGCCCAGAATGAGGAGACGTGCGTGGTCTACGGCATGCCGGCGGCGGCGAAGGCGCTCGGTGCCGTCGGCCTCGAACTGCCGCTCGATCGGATCGCCCGGCGCCTGCTGGTGGAGTGCCGCGCATGACGACGCTGCCGCTGCCGCGCGACGGGCTGCGCCGGATCAACGTCCTGCAGGGCGAGACACGCGTGTCGACCGAGGATGTCGTGCTGACGACGGTGCTCGGCAGCTGCATCGCCGCCTGCCTCTACGATCCGCTGATGAAGGTCGGCGGGCTCAACCACTTCCTGCTCGCCGAGCCCGGCGACGGTGCCACCGATCCCAAATCGATGCTGCGCTACGGCGTCTACGCGATGGAGGTGCTCATCAATGCCATGCTGGAATTGGGCGCGGCGCGTGGCCGGCTGCGCGCCCGGCTCTATGGCGGCGCGGCGATGCGCGACGGGTTTCGCGACATCGGCGCCGAGAATGCCCGGTTCGCACGCCGTTTCCTCGCCGACGAACGCATCGCCCTGACCGGCGAGGATGTCGGCGGCGGCAACGCCCGGCGCATTGAGTTCCGGCCGACGCTCGGCCTCGCCCGCTGCCGCCACGTGGCCGACACGGCTTATGTCGCGCCGCCGATCGCCAGGCCTGCCTCCACCGGTGACGTCCAGTTCTTCTAGGATCGCCGGCACCGGACATTCTGCTTCAGCCGGGATGAAAGGCCGCGCATGCGGGGCCGCCTCTTCCGTCCGATCGGGATCGGTCTAAACCAGCCGCAATCGTTCCACAGCGATCGACTGGTCGAGCTTCACCCCGGCAAAATCGTCGCGCACCCGAACGATGCGGCCGGCGACGGCACCGATATCGGGCAGGATGATCCGCAACCGTTCGCCGATCGGGAGGCTTGCGCGACCGTCGAGAAGAAGTCCGGTCGAGGACATGTTGACGATGCGGACGGCCAACCGGCGACCGCTTTCGGCCTCGATGGTGGTGACCAGCGAGATCAGGCGCCGGCGCGCGCGGTCGCCGGCCGCGACAGGGGCCGGCGCGACCTCGTCATGAGCCCTGAGCCATTGTTCCGCGACCACATGGGCGAGGAACGTCCTGGAGCGCGCCGTGCGTACCAGATGGCGCATCCGGATTTTCAACTGGCTGGACGGGACTACGATGGCGACCCGATCGTCCGGGCCGTAAATCTCGTCGGTCATCTGCGCGATGCGGGCGGCGACGGCGGGGGTCTGCACGGCGGCCTCACTGAGATCCACCAGCACCCGCAGCCCCCCTCCTCCGGCACGCGACCGCGCGACGAGGCGCTTCAGCTGGTCGATATGCCGATCGAGCAGCGCCATCGACCAGATGCCCGTGCCGGTAACCCGGATCATGCGTTCCTTGACATCGAACCACGCGAGCAGCGTATCCGAGCCGGGCATGTCGATTGCAGCTTGTCTCATTCGTCCTCGCGCTTTCCCCGAGATTTAAGGGAAAGGCCGGTTAATATTTCGGATCGGCGCGAAAGAATGCCGGAGCGATACGCCTAAAGTCGCATGCGTTATCAGGAAGGCTGCGAGCATGACGCCTCCCATCGGAGCCCAGGATACAAACCGCGACTGGCTCACAACCTTTATTATCTGCGCTTCGCGGTCTCGGCGCTCAGGGGCGCGCTGGCTTCCACGGTCGCCCGACGCGCACCGCCACGAGCCGCAGTGACGCGGGTCGCCTATCCGCCATGGGACGCCCTGCGCGATATCTGGACGCGCGCCGGAGTGAGGGCATCGCACCTTATCCCGCGTTCGATGCCTTCCATTTCCTGATCTCGGCGGGTTCGCTGACCGTCAGCGCCCCGCGTCGGGCGCGACACGCCTGACCAGATCATAGCGCAGCCGGTTGCCGTCGATCTCCTCGAGATGCGCCCCCGCCCAGGCACCCAAGGCACGCAGCGGCTCGGCCAACGAATGGCCCAGGCCGGTCAGCGCATATTCGACCTGCGGCGGCACCGTTGGATGGACCGTCCGACTGACCATGCCATCGCGATCGAGCGCCTTCAGAGTGCGCGTCAGCATCTGCTGCGAGATGCCGCCGATCGTCCGCTTGATGTCGTTGAAACGGCGCGGGCGTTCAACCAACACCATGACGATCATCACCGTCCATTTGTCGCCGACGAGGCTGAGCACGCTGCTCATCCTGCGGCAATTGTCGCTCACGCCTGGAGAAGTAGGCATATCCATGTGACCTAGTCCTGAAAATATGCGTCCTTGGCGGCACGCATCCGGTCCCATACCTGCTCTTGGTCACAAATCCAGACCGGAGAATCTCCTATGAAATTGTTGCATCTCGATTCCAGCATCCTCGGCGAAGGCTCCGCGAGCAGAGCTATTTCCGCGGCCATCGTCGAGCGCCTCCAGGTGGCGCATCCGAGCATCGAAATCACCTACCGCGATCTCGCCGCCGAGCCGATCCCACATATGACGCTCGCCGCGTTCCAGGCGCTGGAGAGCGGTACGGACGTCCAGCAATTCCTCGACGCCGACGTCGTCGTAATCGGCGCGGGCTTCTACAATTTCTCGATCCCCAGTCAGCTGAAGTCGTGGATCGATCACATTGCGGTAAAGGGCAAGACCTTCACCTATGGTGAGAACGGTCCAGTCGGGCTCGCGTCGGGCAAGCGCGTCATCGTCGCGCTGGCGCGCGGCAATGTCTATGGCGCGGACTCGCCTTATGCCGCCTATGAGCATGCCGAGACGCTGCTGCGCTCGGTGTTCAGCTTCGTCGGTGCGGAGGTCGAATTCGTCATCGCTGAAGGCATTGGCCGCGGCGAGGATGCGCGCCGCAATGCGATCGACGGCGCGCTCGCACAGGCCGGCCGGATCACCTCTTCCGCCGCTCTCGCTGTCGGCTGATCGCGACGTGCACGGTTCGCGCTTGGGAGCCCGAACCGTGTACCCAGGAAGCGGGCCTGCGGCAGGGAATTTCAGCGCGGCACGTCGATGCCCATGCCGGCGTGACCCCGCGGCTGGAATAATAGAAGTAGGTGTTTGAACCGACCGCGCCGGCGACCATCTCGATCGCCCATACGCGCAACGGACGGGGCAGCGCTCAGCCCCCGGCACCCGATTTCAAGAGCGCCAGCAGGGCGCGAAGCGCGCTGCTGGTCCGAAGTCGATCGGGATAATGAATATGGAATCCCGGCAGCATCGGGCACCATGGTTTCAAAACGCTCTCGAGCCGGCCCGCGGCAATACCGTCCAGCGCCAGTTCCTCTACAAATTCGATGATGCCCAGGCCGTCTTCGGCGGCCGCCAGCAGCGCCTCTGTATTGTTGACGACAAGAGGGCCCTTCGGAATGAGCCGCACCGCCTTATCCTTCCTGGCCAAATGCCATGGCTCGACCGTGCCCGCGGTCGCGCTGCGAAAGCCGATACAGGCATGCTCCGCCAGATCCCGGGGCTGCGTCGGGCGGCCGCGCGCATCGAGATAAGCGGGTGAGGCGAGCAACGCGATCCGCATGTCGGGCGCGACACGCACAGCGACCATGTCCTGCTCAATCAGATTGCCGAAGCGGATGCCGGCATCGAAGCCGTCGCGCACGATGTCGACGAGCGCATTATCGATCGACAGTTCCACCGTCACCTGCGGGTAAAGCGCGCTGTAGCGGGCGAGGATTGGTCGCAGCACGGTCTCGAAGGCGGTACGCGGCAGAGTGAGGCGCAGCCTGCCGCGCGCCGCCGCATTCGGATGGTCGAGAGCCTCGGCCGCCTCGCGGATCGCGGCCACGGCAGGCGCGACGGCCGCGCGATATTGCAGCCCCGCGTCGGTCGGCCGGACGCTCCGGGTGGTGCGCTGGAACAGCACGCAACCCAGTTGGCGCTCCAGCGCCCGGATCTGCTGGCTGATGGCGGACGGCGACAGGCCCAGCCTGGCTGCCCCCGCGGTAAAGCTGCCAGTCTCGGCCACCGCCAGGAAGGCCGGCAGGAACTGGGGAAAGTCGGTCTCGGCCATCAGATTGTGAAGTCCTACTTCAAAGGCTTTGCGCTCATTTCCATCTAATATTCCAGGCCCGGCTGGGCCAGATCATTCTCGATTGAAACGGCTGACGGAGACGCATCGTGGCGGGACAGCAGAATGGCGCAGGTCTGGCACTGGTGACAGGCGGATCGCGCGGGATCGGCAGGGCGACCTGCCTTCGTCTCGCGCAGGACGGCTATGCCGTCGCGGTCGGCTATACCCACGGCGCCGATGGCGCGAACGAGACGGTCGCGGCGATCCGCGCCGCCGGCGGACAGGCCGACGCCTTCCAGGCCGACATCGGCGATGCCGCCGCGATCCCGCCACTGTTCGAAGCGGCCGACGCGCGGTTCGGCCCGCTGCGGCTGCTCGTCGCCAATGCCGGCATCCTCGGCGAAGAGCGCCGCATCGACGAGCATACACCGGAGACGTTGCGCCGGCTGCTCGACGTCAACGTGCTCGGCACGATGCTCTGCGCGCAGCAGGCGGTTCGGCGCCTGTCGACGCGGCATGGCGGCAAAGGCGGCACAATCGTCCTGCTCGGTTCGGTCGCCGCGCGGCTCGGCGGATTGCCGGGACTGGTCGCTTATGCGGCGAGCAAGGGCGCGATCGAGACGCTGGTGCGGGGATTGTCGAACGAGGTCGGGAGCGAAGGCATCCGTGTCGTCGGCGTCGCCCCCGGCGTCATCCACACCGACATGACCTCGCCCGATGCCGAGCGATCGGTTCGCAGCGGCACGCCGCTGGGCCGGATGGGCGAGGCGCAGGAGGTTGCCGAGGCGGTCGCCTGGCTGGCCTCGCCTGCCGCCTCCTACGTCGCCGGCACCATGCTGACCGTCTCGGGCGGCCGCTGAAACTTCACGATAAACAGGATCACGACCATGCCCACTTTCACGACATCGGACGGCGTTTCGCTATTCTACACCGACTGGGGCACGGGCCGTCCGGTCGTGCTGCTCCACGGCTGGCCACTGAGCTCGGCTTTCTGGGAATATCAGTCGAGCGCGCTGGTCGCCGCCGGCTACCGCGTCATCGCGCCGGACAAGCGCGGCTTCGGCCGCTCGGACCAGCCCTGGGACGGATATGACTATGACCGGCTCGCCGACGACATCGCGGAACTGGTCGATCATCTCGATCTCCACGACGCGACGCTGGTCGGCTTCTCGATGGGCGGCGGCGAGGTCGCGCGCTATCTGAGCCGCCACGGCACAACCCGGGTCGCGCAGGCGGCGCTCGTCGCCGCCGTCACCCCCATCCTACTCAAGACCGCGGACAATCCCGAGGGCATCGATCGCGCCGTGTTCGACGAACTCGTCGCCGGGATCGAGCAGGACCGACCGGGCTATCTCGTCGATTTCGCCAAGGGTTTCTTCAACGTCGGCAATGGCAAGCCCCCGGTGTCGCAGGGCATCCTCGACTGGTATCTCCAGCTGGCGATGCAGGCGTCCCCCAGAGCGACGATCGCCTGCGCGCGCGCCTGGTCGGAAACCGATTTCCGCGCCGACATGGCCGCCTTCACCGTGCCGACCCTGATCCTCCACGGCGCGCAGGACGTGAACGTCGCACCCGCCACGACCAGCCGCCCGGCCGCACGCATGATCGCGCAGGCGCGCTACATCGAATATGCCGACAGTGGTCACGCGATTATCATCACCGACGCCGAGCGCGTGACCGCCGACCTCCTGATGTTTTTCAAGGAAGCGGCAGGATGACCTGCGTCCCCCAAATCCGTGCCTCCAACCATCCGAGGTGATGGCGACTGTCTCGGCGTCATTCCTCCAGCTTGGAAAATCTTGTCGAACGCGGGGTCGTGAAGTTAGTCGCCGGCAACGTGTGGACGTGGACCGTGCTGGACGTCGATACGAAGCTGATCGTCATAGCCCCGCCGCGTGCATCGGCGCTATGATGATCCGTGTGAAGGCAAGCCCGATATCGCGCGCGCCTCGACCAGCTATGTTGAGCGCCAGAACCTCACCACGCGGATGTCACGCGTCGGTTTCCCCGGCTTACCAACGGTTTTTCCAAGACGCTGGAAAACCACGTCCGCGCGTTGGCGCTTTACTTCGCGTTCTACGACTTTTGCCGCATCCATAAGACGCTGCGCGTCTCCCCCGCGATGGCGGCCGGGATCACCGATCACCTATGATCGATGGAGGGTATCGTCGCTAAGATTGACGCGATAGCCCCGGCTCCCGCGAAGCGCGGCCTTGCAAGAAGCGGGCGCCTTCAATTTCAAACTGAGACACCTCCGTTCGCGGAGACCGATTTTTACGATGCCGCCGTGCGAAAATCCTACAATCAATGCTTGGCAATTTTAAGACGATAGATGGCGATAAGTCGGATTGCATGCCGTGCCCGGCGAAGATCGGTGCTGGACAGCCCAATCGGATTTGCTCAGAGGAAAAGTAGGGGCGGCCATCCGGCCGGAATAGGGGACTGCCAATATGATCCGTTTAACGCCATCGGTGCGTCGTTGCCGTTTGTCGCTCGCAATCGGCACCAGCACATTGGCATGTGGACTCTTCTTCCCGACGGCTTCACACGCGCAGTGCACGCCGGATCCGACCCAAGAAAACGGGACCACCAACTGTAGCGGCACCAATACGAACGGCCTGGTCGTGAACACGTTCAACACACAAGTCGTCGCGGCACAGGGGGCGACCTTGAATCCGGGGGCTGCCATGGCAGCCATTACCGTCAGCTCCAGCTACGATGTTTTGACGATTGACGGTATGGTCGACGGCGCCGGTAAAGCCGGTATCGCGGTGATAGCGGGGCCTCCGACATCTGCGCCTTGCGACCCCTACGCGTTCGCGTCCGTCAGCTACTGCACGCCCGGAAGCTCGATGACCATCTATCCCTCCGCGAGTGCGACGATCAACGTCGCAGCCGGCGCCACCGTCACGGGTTCCCAGGCGCTTTCGGTGTCGCGTGATCCGAGCAATCCCAACGGCTATGTCAGCGTATCGATGGACAATGCAGGAACGCTGACTGGTACGGCAGGGCCGGCCTTGGTCGCTCCCGTACCGGTCGGCGGCTTCGCCGGGTTCCTGTCGATCACCAACGAGGCAACTGGGTTCGTCGGCGGCATGTCGGGGGGCATAAGCGCGGTCAACAACGCCGGCACAGTCGATGGCGGGGGCAACGCTGCGATCGCGACCAGCATATCTGGCGCGTATATCGCCAACACGGGCCGGATCGTCTCCAGCGGGCAGGCGGCCACACTGAGCGGGACGGGCGCGCTTTACGTCACCAATGCAGGCGGCGCCATCCTCGGCGGCGGCGGCACAGCGATCAATACGAGCGGCCCCCTATCGCTCACCAATGCCGGCACGATCAATGGGTCGGTTATATCGACCGCAGCGGCTGGACAGGACAGTGTAATCGACACGCGCCAGGGCATGATCAACGGCGATCTGACGCTCGGCGCCGGCAATGACACGTTGCTGGCGACGTTCGACTCTGCCACGGGCCGGATCTCCTCGATCACGGGCGCCATTGACGGGGGAGCGGGGACGGACACGCTGTCGATCGCCGTCAGCAGTGACGCCACCTTCGGCGCGGTCGCGCTGCCAACCAACTTCGAGCTGCTGGGGGTCGATCTCAGCAACAACGCAACCATTACCTTGTCGCCTGCATTTGCCAGTACCGGCGGCATCGCGCTCAGTGGCTATGGTAGCGTCGTTAACATGGCCAACCTGTCCACAAACGGACCCGCCGTGGTCGCGACGCCGACCGGCTCGGTCCTGTCCTTCACCAATCAGGCCAGCATCACCGCCAACCTCTCGGCGACCAGCCAATTCGCGGTGAGTTCGCCCACCGAGCTGATCAATATCGGGACGATCACAGCCATTGGCGGTGCAGGGGCGCAGGCAGCCTCGACCTTGACGAACAGCGGCACCATCGCCGCTACAGGGACTGCTGCTACGGTGGCATATGGCACCCTGGCCAACAGCGGCGTCATTGGTTCGACGGGCGGGATCGGCGCGGCGATCAATAGCTCCTATTATTACGCCGCATCGACCAACAGCGGCACGATCAGCGGTGCGACAACGGGTGTGAACCTTTCCGGTACGCTCACCAACAGCGGCACGATCACGGGCGGGGCAACCGGTGTCGCGCTCGGCTATTCGGGAACACTGATCAACGCCGCCGGCGGAACAGTCACGGGCGGGACCGGCGTCGGCAACGTCGGATATTCAGTTCGAGTAGTGAACGCAGGCACGATCAACGGCGACGTCAATCTCGCCTCCACGTCCGGCTTCGACTCGTCCGATGACATCTTCGTCGACGCGGGCGGCACGGTGAACGGCGCCGTCAGCTTGGGCGGAGGGGACGACCAGCTGGTGGTCAATCTCGGGACCGACTCGAGCCGACCCTTCGCCGGGGCGACGGGCGGAGTCGATGCCGGCACCGGCTACAATACGTTACGCTATCGCGTGAAAGCCGATGCCGCCGCAGCCCTGACGCTCCCAACCAGCTTTGAGGCGCTCGCCTACGAGCTCGACAACAATGCCCAACTCACACTGACCGCTCCCACCCCGATCATCACCGCGATCGGGCTGACCGGCAACGGCACGGTGACGCTAAACGGCTCCATCGCGACCAGCGATCATACGCTCATTGATGCGACGATCCCGACCGCGGATCAGCTGACCCTGGGTGTTGCAGGGCCTGCTCAGGCACTATCCATCGTCAACGATGGTATGCTCAGCCTAACAATCGGGGCGCAGGGTTACAGCTATAATCAACTTTACGCGATCAACGCCGGAACCGCTGACGTTACCAATAACGGCACGATCGCGACCAGTAACGCCGCAGGCAGCTATTTTCCGGCCATCGCCATCTTGAACGGGCATAACGTCACCAATAATGGAACAATCACGCTGGCGGGCGGCGGTGTCGGAATCAGCGATGCCCAAAATGTCGTCAACGCGGGTACGATCACCGATACACCGGGCTCCGGTGCTGTCGGCGTGGCCTATTTCGACACCTTGCAGAACAGCGGAACGATCCAGGTGGACGGCACCGCCGTTCAGAGCGCTTTTTATCAGGCCGGCTCGATCGTCAACAGCGGGTTGATTGAGAGCCGCCAAGCCACCGCCGTCCAGTTGGGCGGCTATGGCGCGACGCTGACCAATGAGACGACTGGAACGATCAGCGGCGTCACCGCGGTCGACGTCTCGTCGGGCGGGGCGATCATCAACCGAGGCGCCATTGTGGGCGATATCTCGTCTTATCAATATTCCTACGGCAACACGGCCTATCTCGCCGATGGCGGCACGGTCACCGGCAACGTGACCTTCGGGGCGGCTTCCGATCTATTCGTGGAGACCGGTACGGGGACGGGTGTCTCTGGTATAGTAGACGGCGGCGACGGTGAGGACACGTTCGGCCATGTTCTGAACAGCAGCGGGATCGTCGCGCTAGACGGCGAAGCAAACGTCATCAACTTCGAGGACGCGCTGGTCCAAGCCGCCGGGATCGGAACCGTCGCGATGATAACCGCGACGAATCCCTTTGCCGGCCGAGTCTACATCGGCGGCGACGGCAGTGTCATCAACCAGGCCACGATCAATGGGATGGTGACGACGGGCATTCCCTATTCGGGTGCGATCCTTCCGACCTACGATTATGCGGTGGCAGCCTTTACGAACCAAGGCACGATCGCGGGCGGCTTTTTCGGCGCAACCCAGCGCTTTGCCAACAGCGGCACGATTGGCGGAGATATGCTCGAGGACTCCGCGATTTTGATCAGCCAGAGTTCTGCGCTCGAATTTACCAACAGCGGAACGATCGCGAACGACGGAAGCCAATTGACGGTCAACCTGGACACGCAGGACGAGATTGCGATCGCCAACGACGGGAAAATCACAGGTGGCGGGGTCTATGCGGCAATCAACACCAGCAGTGCTGGCCCCGCAGCGTCCTCGTCAGTCATGGCGACGCCGTCCATCGCCATGACCAACACGGGCACGATCACCGCGAGCGGCACGGCGGTGTCGCTGTCGATCAACAATTATGCCGGACTGCTGCCCAGCTCGGTAACGCTCGACAATAGCGGCATGATCGAGACGGGCACTGCGGGCGGGACAGCCGTGAGTATCGGCATCAACGACGCCGTCACCGACGGCAGCGTCGGCAAGAGCAGCGTCACCGTTACCAATTCTGGCACGATCCGTGCCAATGCTGGCGGCATCGCGCCCCAGCCGGGCAACCCCTATTTTCCGTCCTCTACCGTGCCGGCCTCAGCCATCGGCGTCTATGGTGACGGCGTCGCCCATATCGCCAACGCTGGCACCGGCTTGATCGAGGCGACCGGGGCGCTGTCCACCGCGATCATCACCAACGGGATGGCGCTCGACCTCACCAATGCGGGTACGATCCGGGGCGGCACCGGTACTACACTGGCCGATGACGACTATCTGGGTGTGCAGAACGGCACGACCTACCTCGCCGGCGCGATCCAGAGCTATGGCGATACTGCGGACAAGATCGTCAACACCGGCACCATCATCGGGTCGATATCGCTCGGCGCCGGTAACGATACGGTCGAAAACCGCGGTACGATCGCCGGCGACGTTTTCCTCGGCGCCGGCGACGATAGCTTCCTGGAACAGGCGAGCGCGACCGTTACCGGCACAGTGGATGGTGGCGAGGGGCTCAACTCGCTGATCATCGATGCGTCCGGCGGCGGCACGGTGAACGGCGATCAGTTCGTCAATTTCCAGCGCTTCAATCAGGTTGGCAACGGCAACGTCATCTATACCGGCAATTTTCATTCCGACACGATCGGCGTCACCGGCGGCAGCCTCACTGTCGCAGCCGGTCAAACGCTGGGCAGTGACGGCGCGACCACGATCACTGGCAGCGACGCGGCCGAGACGGTGGTCAACAATGGCACTATTACCGGCTCGGTCGCGCTGGGCGGCGGCAACGACCTGCTGGTCAACAATGGCGCGATCTCGGGATCGGTCTCGCTGGGAGATGGCGACGATCAGTTCGTCGAGGGCGTTGGCAGCAGCGTCGCGGGCACGGTTGACGGCGGCGCGGGCAATGATCTTTACACGGTGGTGCTGGCCGGCAACCGTACCGGCATCGGCCAGCGCACGGGCTTCGAGCGGCTCGCTCTGCAGGGTAGCGGCACGCTGTCGCTGGTGCTGGACCAGAACTTCCAGTCGATCGCACTGGGCGGCAACAGCCTCAACCTTTCGCTCGGTGGCCACTCCGTCGGCACCGTGACCGGAACCGACGCGGCCGAAACGCTGGTGGTTGACGGCGACATCGCCAATGTTTCGCTGGGTGGCGGCGACGACACGCTGGCGCTCGGCACCACGCACGCGGCGGGAAGCTATGACGGCGGGACAGGTAATAATACGCTGCGCTTCACGGCGACAGCGCCGGTCAGCCTGTCGGGCACGGCAACCAATTTCGGGACCGTGTTGCTGGCTGGCAATGCGCTCACCGTCACCGGCACGCTTGGCAGCCCCGGCACGACGCTCTCGTTCGGCGCGGGCGACCAATCGTTGACAGTGGCGAACGGCGGCACGCTCGCTGGCGCAGTCGACCTTGGCGATGGCAACGACAATTTTTGGCTCGCCGCGGGCGGCACGCTAGCCGGCACAATCAATGGCGGAGCCGGCATTAACACCGCCACCGTCGAACTCGCCGGCAGCCGTACACTCGCTGCGGGCACGCTCATCGGCTTCGAGACGCTGGCGGCGGAAGGAACCGGGCAGCTGACGCTCAGTGGCGCCCAGGCCTTCAGCACCGTCACCAGCGACACCGACATCGTCGTCGCGGCGGGCGGCTCGTTGACCGCGAATCAGGTTCAATTCGGAGCGGGCGACAACCGCTTCACCATCGCCGGCGGCTTCAATGGCTCGGTGGACGGCGGCGCGGGCAATGATATTCTCGTCGTTTCGGGGGGCAGCGATGGCGCGCCGGTCATGTTCGGCAACATCAGCAATGTCGAGACCTACAGTCAGTCAGCCGGCTCTGCGCAGATCTCCGGCACCGCCGCGTTCACCGGGCTCGGCTTGACGGGCGGTCGCCTCGTCGGCCAGGCTGGATCGATCATCACCGCGTCGCAAATCCAGGTCAGCCAGGGCGCGACCTTCGGCTCGGCGGGCACCGTCAACGGCAACGTGACCATCGCTGGCACGCTCAGCCCGGGTGCGTCGCTGGGAACGATGACGGTCAACGGCAACGTCACTCTCGCCAGCGGCTCCACGTCGCTGTTCGAGCTGTCTTCGGCCGTTTCGGACAAGTTGATGGTCAACGGCAGCGTTGCGATCGGCGCCGGCTCTACGCTTCAGCTCGTCGAGGTCGGCACGCTCCGGCCCGGCACGGCATACACGCTGATCTCCGCGACGGGCGGGATCACCGGCGGCTACACGACAGTCCTCAAACCGGCCGACCTGTTCGGCTTCGTCGTCCAGCGCGGCAACGAAATCGACCTGCTGGGCAAGTTCCTCGACAGCGGCGGCTTCGGCCCGCAGGTCAGCCGCAGCATCGCCTATACCAACACCACGCTGGAAGCGCAGGCCTCGACCAGCACGTTGTTCGACGCGCTGCCGGCCCTGCTGACCAGCACAGGCGCCTCCAACCCGCAGGCCTTTGCCCGCCTGACGCCGGAGGCCTATGCCTCGGCGACCCAGATGGGTGTCGATAACGCGCTGGTCCTGGTCGATGCGGCGCGCGGGCCATCCTTCGCTGCGACCGGCGAGGGCGCGCATGTCTACACGTTGGCGTCCACGCTGGGGCAGTGGCACCAGCTCAACGAAGACCGAAGCGCCGGCACATCGGCGGCGCGGAGCCAGGGATACGGCTTCCTGAGCGGGATCGGCTATGGCGACACGAACTGGAGTTTGGGTGCGTTCGGCGGCTATATCAACAACCGCCAGACGGTCGGGGCGCTCGCGGCACGCACCAAGGCGAATGGCGCGGTCGCGGGTGTGCAGGGCCGCCTGCACACGGCCAGCGGCTTTGGGTTCAGCGCGGCGATCATCTACGACGGCAGCCGCGCGACTACGACACGCGTCCTACCGGTGGGCTCGGCAAGGGGACGCTACGGCCTGCACAGCTGGATCAGCGACATGAAGGCGAGCTACGAGATTGCCCTGCCACGTGACTGGGCGGTGACCCCGCAGCTCGGCGTGACCTATCTCCGTACCAGTCGCGGCGGCGTGTCCGAGACTGGTGGCAGCCCCTTTGCGCTGACGGTCTCGCACGACCGCCATGTTGCAGGATTCACAGACGGCGCGGTTTCATTCGGCCGCAGCGCGGCATCGGCTGCGCGGTTCCGTCCGTTCGTGTCATTCGGTGTACGTTACCAGATCGAGGGCGCTCACACCGATGCGCTGGCCGGGTATGCCGGCGGCGGTCTCGGCCTGGATGCGCCCGGTGCCCCACGCGCCCGGCTGGTGGGCACCGCGTCCGGCGGCATCGACTATCGCCTGGAAAGTGGTCTGGATTTTTTTGCCAATGCAGCGTCGCAAACCGGAAGCGACGACCATCAGGAGTCGGCATCGGCCGGTGTACGTTTCCGGTTCTGAGACTTGGGATAGAAGTCAGCCTCCTAAAGACGGGCTACCTGTCATACTATACCGGACGCTGGTGCGACAGGCAGCTTCCGGGCAGGCTCCGTGGAGAAGCTGCCTTTGGGTTCAGGTGGCTGGTCGTGCTTGATCGGCTGACGTTTAATCGACCGGCTTTGGACGTTTTCAGACCAGCGTCTCTGGGGAAAGGTCACCGGTCAATCACTCACTGGCATCCCCCGCAACCTAGCCCATCACTCGATAGGCGAACAAAACGGCAATGTCCTATCCCATGCACCGTCCCTCGAATAAGACGAGGCTGTATCGTCGCCAAAATCAAATCATCCTGTTCCGGTGCCCACCCAGCCGGCAGAAGCTCAGAGCGAGCGGACATGACAGCAGCTCATATATCTGGTTGCCGACGCGAAAATCGGCCATCGCGCGCTCGCCGTTCCAGGCAGGGTCGCGTGCGTCGGCTTGCCTCTGACAGAGGCCACATTTACACTCGATTCCACAGAGCGATCAGTGTGTTCCGATCCCTCCCCTCATCAGAATTTTGCGGATTACCAAGATGACGCACCGCCCTGACGCTCTTCGCTCCATCGCGATCATCGGCGGAGGATCTGCGGGGTGGATGACCGCGGCCGCGCTGGCCCATGCGACCAACGGGGCCATTGCGATTTCGCTCGTGGAGTCGGACGAAATCGGCACGGTCGGCGTCGGCGAGGCGACGATCCCGCCGATCAAATCGTTCAACGCAAGCCTCGGCATCGACGAAGCCGAGTTCGTTTCCGCGACCAAGGCGACGTTCAAGCTCGGCATCGAGTTCGTCGGCTGGGGAACGGCGCAGGATCGATATTTCCACCCGTTCGGCACCCATGGTGCCGACTTCGATCGTGTGGGACTGCACCATTATTGGGTCCGCGAGCATTTGCGGGGCGATACCACCCGCTTTGACGATTACTCGATGTGCAAGGCGCTCGCGCAGGAAAATCGTTTCGGACCGCCGCTCGACAACATGCGCGACGTGCGGTCGACGCATGCTTATGCCTATCATTTCGACGCGGGACTCTATGCGCGGCTGATGCGCCGCCATGCGGAGGCCCGTGGGGTCGTGCGCCACGAAGGCCGCGTAACCGGGATCGCGCAGGATCCGCTCGACGGCAATATCGCGCAAGTGTCGCTTGCCGACGGACGGGCGATCGCCGCCGACTTCTTCGTCGACTGCTCGGGCTTTGCCGGGCTGCTGGTCGGCGGTGCGCTGGGCATCGCCTATGAAGACTGGACGCATTGGTTGCCCTGCGATCGCGCGGTCGCGATGCCGAGCGCCAATAACGGGCCGCTTACGCCCTATACGCGGGCGACGGCGCACGGCGCGGGCTGGCAGTGGCGCATTCCGTTGCAGCATCGTCAGGGCAATGGCCTGGTCTATTGCTCACGCTTCATCAGCGACGACGAGGCCCAGGCCGTGTTGCGGCGTCATGTCGAGGGCGAGCCGTTGGCCGAGCCCCGCATGCTCCGCTTCACGACGGGCCGGCGCAGGCAGGCGTGGAGCCATAATTGCGTGAGCCTGGGGCTCTCGGCGGGATTCATGGAACCGCTGGAATCGACCAGCCTGCATCTGATCCAGATGGGCGTCGAACGCCTGCTGCGCCTGCTACCCGATCGCCATCACGCCCCGCTCCATGCCGAGGAGTTCAATCGGGCCACGGCCGCCGAGTGGGAGCGGATCCGGGATTTCCTGATCCTGCATTATCACGCGAACTCGCGCCCGGAACCCTTCTGGCAGGCATGTGCCGACGCCCCGATCCCGGACGAACTGGCCTACAAGATCAAGCATTTCGTCGCCGATGCCCGCTTGGTCTCGCCCCATGACGAGTTGTTCCGCAATCCGAGCTGGCTCGCGGTCTATCTGGGACAAGGCGTGATCCCGCGCGCTTACGATCGGCTTGCGGACGCGCGACCGGGCGTCGATGCGCCGACCCAGTTACGCAAGTTGCGCGAATTGATGCAGGCCGCGGCACAGACCTTCCCGACGCATGAGGACTATCTCCGTCGTCTCGTCGGCAGCGCGCAGCCCGCTTGATCCGCATGACGACCGCCCCCACGATCCGAATCGAACATATCGGCCGCGAACGGCAGCCGATCATCATTATCGACGATTTCGTGCCCGAACCCGATCGGATGCGCACCGCGGCCGAAGCCTTGGATTATCGACCGATGGGTCGCCATTATCCCGGCCTCCGCGCCGAAGTCCCGGCACATGATATCGAGGCCTATCTCGCTCCCGTGCAAGACCTGATCTCCCATGTCTTCGGCTATTCACGCACGCCCGAGATCATCTCAGCCGGCTATTCGATCGTCACGACCCGGCCGGCGGACCTCACCCCGATCCAGCGCCTGCCGCATTTCGACGGTTGGGAAGCGGAGCGCATCGCGCTGCTGCATTATCTGGACGGCGCCGACAAGGGCGGCACCGCTTTCTACCGGCATCGAAGCACCGGCTATGAAACGATCTCGGCCGACCGCCATGCCGATTATGACGCGGCGCTTCATCGCGACGTGGCCCGGCACGGCCTGCCAAGCCCCGCCTATATCTCGGGCAATACGCCCCTGTTCGAGCGGATAGGGCATTATGCGGCGCATCCGAACCGCGCGCTGATCTATCGCGGCCATCTGCTCCATTGTGCCGATCTGCCCGGCGATCTCGATTTCACGCCTGATCCCCGGTTGGCGCGCTTGACCGTCAATACCTTTCTGATGGGGCGCAGCTAGGCGCTCTCAGGCAGCGCGACAATGCTCGGCGAGAAATGCGGCATGGGCAGGCATGGTCGCCACGCTCCTGCTCACCGTCTGCCGTAGAAGCGCCAGGAATTCGCGGAGTTCGACATCGCTTGGGCCATCGGCGAACGGGTCGTAGCCCAGCGGCGCGATCCCCTGCCCCACCATCACCTGCAACCAGCCGGCCTCGGAAAAAAGCTCCTCGTGGAAGCGCTCGATGCGGCCATTGGCGCGGAACAGATCGATCTTCGCGGTCAGGCTGTCCGGCACCGGCATCGCCGCACATTGCTGCCAGAAAGGCTCGGGCCGCGCATTGGCATGATAGTGCAGGATGATGAAGTCTCGCACTCGCTCCCATTCGAAGATGGTCTGGGCATTATAGGCCTCCACATCGGCCGGGCGGATCGGGCCGTTCGGAAGGAATTTCAGGATCCGTTCGATGGCGGACTGGACGAGGTGGATACTGGTCGATTCCAGCGGCTCCATGAACCCCGCAGCGAGCCCGAGCGCGACGACATTGCGATTCCAGAAGGCCTTGCGGCGCCCGGTGGTGAAACGGAGCGATCGCGGATCGCCCAACGGTGCGCTGTCCAGGCCATCGAGCAAAACAGAGCTGGCCTCGTCCTCATCCAGGGCGCCCGAGCAATAGACATGGCCATTACCGATCCGGTTCTGGAGCGGAATGCGCCACTGCCAACCGGCCTGCTTGGCCGTTGCCCGGGTATAGGGGGTGATGTCGGCGCCCCCTGCGCTCTGCACCACCAGCGCGCGATCGCACGGCAGCCAGCGCGTCCACTCCTCATAGCCGGTGTGCAGCGCTTCCTCGATGAGGAGCCCTCGGAAACCCGAACAGTCCAGATACAGATCGGCCGCTTGGCGGCTGCCATCGCCCAAAGCGACGCTCGCGACGTCGCCGCTGTCGCCATCGCGTGTCGCATGCGTGATCCGGCCCTCGAGGCGGCGAACGCCGTGGCGCTCCGCATAGTGGCGGAGGAAGCGGGCATAAGAGCCCGCGTCGAAATGAAAGGCATGGACGAGGCCGCCCAGCGTCTTGGATCGTGTATCCGTGCCGCGCGTAAACTTGCCCGCATAGGCGGCAGCCGCATTGAGGCAGTAGCTATCGAGTGTGGCAAGCTCGCCAAGCGTTCGCCCGCGCAGCCAGAAATGCTGAAAGGGCGTGCGCCCGATCGGCCGCCCGGTGTTGCCGAAGGCGTGAATATAGCGGCTGTCCGCGATTCCCCAGCCGACGAATTCGATCCCGAGCTTGAACGTGCCCTGCGTTGCCCGCATGAAATCGTCTTCGTCGATGCCAAGCACGGCGTTGACCAGCTGGATCTGCGGGATGGTCGCCTCGCCGACCCCGACCGTCCCAATCTCCTCGGATTCGATCAACGTGATGGAATAATGCTGCTTGGGCAGAAGCCGGGCCATGATCGCGGCCGACATCCAGCCCGCCGTGCCCCCGCCGACGATGAGGATGCGGAACGGCCCTTCGTTCACTTCGCGATCTCCGCGCATTGCCATCTCCTGCCCGGCCGGCGCTTCAACATCATCCTATCTTGCAGGAATGGGGCCCGCCGAGCAAAAACAAGTGGCGGCCCGCCGTGACGACGGACCGCCATTGAAAATTCGCCCGAGATCAAAAGCGGAAGGTCGCCCCCGCCAGATAGGTCGGACCATATTGGTCGCGGATGTTGACCTCCTTCGGGTCGTTGTTGACGTAGGAGACCGACTTCGCGTTCGTCAGGTTGTGGCCCTGCACGTAGATCGACAGACCATTCAGCACACCCGAATGGAAATCATAGCCGACTTGGGCATCCAGCGTCGTCTGTGGCTTGGTCAGGTTGGCCGTCACCTGCGCGTTGAACAGCTGATAGTCGCCGAGATAGGACGAGCGATGGGTCAGCGACGCGCGCGCGTTGAAACCCCACTTCTCGAAGAAGATCTGCGCCTGCACGATGCTCTTGGACAGGCCCGGCAAGGTAATTCGCGAACCGTTGCTGAATTTGATCTCGCTTTCCGTATGGGCGTACTGACCAATGACGCTGAACCCATCCAGAGCCGGCAGAAGCGTCTTGAGCGGGAACGTCGCGCTCAGCTCATAGCCGAAGACATAGCCCTTGCCGTCGTTCGTCGGCGCGGTCGAGTAGCAGGACAATGTCTGCTGGGGTGTGAGCGGCGTCGTCAGCAGGCCCGAAAATGCCGAGCAATCCTGCGTCCCGGTGGTGTTGCTCGTGGGGCCGCCATTATTGACGTTGCCGCTGTTCAGATTGAGGTTCTGCGTCGTGAAGTTGCTGATATCCTTGAAATAGACCGCAGCCGAGACCTTTCCGGTATCATGCGCGAAATACTTCTCGAGCGAGATATCGACATTGTTCGAGAAATAAGGCCGCAGCACCGGGTTGCCACCCTGCGCCTGAAGGACCGGAATCTTCCCGTTGATCGTCGGAACGGTGGTGCATCCCTGCGTGCCGCAGGAGCTCACCGAATAAGACGCATTCTCGTCATCCATCGTTGCGCGAGCCAGGGTGCGGCTGGCGCCGAGGCGGAGCAGCAAGTTATGCGCCATCTCGATGTTCATGTTCACGCTGGGCAGGAAATCGGTGTAGCTGTCACCCCCGCGCTGGACGGCGACATTGGTCGCGTCGATCGCGCCATAGCCCACCGATGTCTGATCGGTGTGGACGATCTGCAAACCGATATTGCCCGAAACGCGCTTGCCGCTCAGATCGGTATCATAATTGGCCTGCAGATAGCCGGTCACGATCTTCTCGCGCACCGTCCAGTCGCGCGCGACGTTGCTCGCCTCCGATTGCTCGGAGGTCCGCAGGAGATCCTGCGCGGCAACCGGATCGATCGCGATCAACTGGGTGCCCGTCACAGCATAAGGTTCGACGGTGCCCTTGATGATGGAGCTGGGAATGGTGACGTAGGTGACCTGACCGCCGTCATTGGTTCCGCAGCCGGCCACCGATGCCGCGCCGGGCAGGCAGATATAATAGCCCGAATAGTTCGAGATCTTCTTCTCGTCGCTATAATTGGCGCCGATCTGCCAGCTTTTGAAGAAACCCGAGTGAATCTCTCCCTTCAGCTCCGCCCGAAGCTGCTTCATCGTGTCCTTCAGGTCAGGCACGTTGTTGAAACCAACCTGGTTCCAGCCCTGCGGATCGGTGAGCGACACCTGGGCGGGATCGGCGAGATCCTTGCCCGAAATGTCGACCCCGTAGGTGCCGTCATTCTTGCGCGTGATCGTCGCCAGCGCGAGGCCGCCATCCGTCGTGCCGCTGTAGATCTCGTAGGTGTTGTCATGGCGCTTGGCGTGCGAATAGCTGCCATCGACCATCAGCTTGATGCTGTCCGTGACCGCATATTTGATATTCGCGCCGACCTCGAACGTCTTGGCGCGCGACGTATTATAGTCGTTGCGAAGCACCGGATCGACCATCCACTGCTCGGACTGGACATAGCCGCCCGACGAGGTTTCCGTGTTCGGAACCTGCGTGTCCTTGCTCCAGCTCGCCAGCGGCATTTCCCAGCCACGCGAGAGCTCGTTGATCTTGCTCTGCGTGTAGAGGCCGTCCACCGACATCTCGAAGCGATCATTCGGCTTCCACACGACATGGCCAAAGGCGGACTGACGGTAGAGCGTGTTGGTGTTCACATAATTCTGGATGTCGTCGGGGCCGATATTGCCCGCGGCATCCGGGTTGGTCGGGCCATAATAATTGCCGCTGCCACCGCCGGTCGCCCAGTGATAATCCTGTGTCGGATCCTGGATCGCCGAGAAACCGAGCGAGACGCCCAGCGTGTCGTCGGCAAACTTGTGCATCAGAATCGCGGAGACCTTGTAGCCCTTGTTCGTGCCGTCGGGGTTCAGCGAGCCATATTTACCGACCTCTCCCTGGGCGTTGATCGCGACCGTGTTCTTCTGGGTCAGCGGATCATAGGTCTGGAGATTGACCGTACCAGCGAGGCCGAAGTTCAGCAGATCGGCGGAGGGCGTCTTGATGACCTCGATCTGCTGGAACAGATCGCCCGGGAACTGGCCATAATCGAACCGGCGATTATCATCGACCGTCGCAATCATGCGGCCGTTGAGCGTCGTCGTCGTATAGTCCGGCCCGAAGCCGCGGATGGAGATATATTTGGCGCGGCCGGCGGCTTCCTGCACGGCAACGCCGGTCAGCCGCGACAGCGAGTCGGCGATCGAGACGTCCGGCAACTTACCGATGTCTTCGGCCGAGATCGCCTCGATGATATTGACAGAATCTTTCTTGATCGAGTTCGCGTGCTGGATCGAGCGCGCATAGCCGGTCACCACGATTTCGCTCACGGCTGCCGGCGCATCCGGCGTGCCGATGGCGACCGTACCGCTTTCCGGAGCCGGCTGGGCGTTTTGCGCGAAAGCCGGGATCGCCATCGCAACCGCGAGGATAGCCGTACCCGATTTCAGAAAAGTCTTGCCACGGCCCGTGAACACACGGGAACCCCAGGACGCGTCGATCATCGCATTCTCCCCCAACTCGATTGCGCTCTACGCGCTTTATGGTTGTGCAATCGATTACTTGGGCGAATTTGGCCTTGCAAGAGGCCTTGCAGAAAAATCTCGATATGTGTGCTTCGTGCAACGGCCCGAGCCACGCCCGTTACATGGCTCAGTGCCGGTTCACCGTGACAATGCTGTCATTCTCGCTATCCGGTACTGTGAAGCTCAATTGATCACCGGATTTCGTCTCGGCAGCGACCTGCTTCCCATTGGCCATGACATGGGCACCCCCCTTCCAGCCATGCAGGGTCACCGCTATGGCGTGCCACCACGGAGCGTAGCGCCCTTCACGGGCGAGAAAGTGTAGCGAAACGCCGTCCGGGGTCACGGTGCAGCGAACTTCCTGCCGCAGGAAATCACCTCGCGTATAGCCCAGGCTGTGGCCGTCATCGAGGTAGAGCATGCCACTGCACCCATCGCCCGGATAGACATCCAGTTCGAGCGGGCCGTCAGGCGTTTCGCTCGTGCTTTGCACCAGAGGCTGTCGCGGCAGGATCGTACCGGCCCGCACGAACACCGGCAGCAGATCGAGCCGCGGCACCTCCTGAATCTTCACCTCCGCCTGCGTCGGCCGCGGCAGCGCCGCTTGGGTGGCAGACTGGATCGGCGCATCGGCGTTGACGCTCGCTTCGCCCTGCACGGGCAGCCCGGTCCAATAGTCGAACCACCCGCCGGTCGGCAGGCAGACGTCATAGGGCTGGGGCGATTCGGGATTGGAGGGCGGCGCGACCAGCAGCTTCCCGCCCAAGGTGAACGTCATGTCCTGATTGCAGGAGGCATGGATCGCGCTCGGATAATCGTAGAACAGCGGACGCATCAGCGGATCGCCCACCCGCGCGCTCTGATCGGCCAGGGCGTAGATATAGGGGAGCAGACGATAGCGCTCCTCGACGTAACGGCGCCGGATCGCCAGCTGGTCCGCCCCGTCCACCCAAGGCTCGGCACGCGGCGTATCCTTGGCGGAATGATCGCGGAAGATCGGCGTAAACGCGGCGATCTCGAACCATCGGGTGAGCAGATCGGCGCTCGGGCCACCTGCGAACCCGCCGACATCGGAGCCGCTATAGGCGAAACCGGAAAGGCCGAGATTGAGCAATTGATGCACCGACAGGCGCAGGTGATCCCAGGTCGAACTGTTATCGCCCGTCCAGGTGACGCCGTAGCGCTGGCCGCCGGCATAGCTGGCGCGCGTCATGACGAACGGTCGCTCGTCGGGACGCAACGTCTCCAGCCCTTCCACCGTCGCACGGGCGTTTTCCATGCCATAGACATTGTGGATTTCGGTGTGGGGTGCCGTGCGGGATGCGAAACCGTCGCCGTCGATCCGGTGGACATTGTCGAGCGGCATCGTCTTGGTGGGCGTGTCGAAGACAGCCGGTTCGTTCATGTCGTTCCAGAAACCGGCGATGCCGTCGCTGGCTAGTCCCTTAAACAGCGTGCCCCACCATTGCCGCGCCGCGACGGTCGTGAAGTCAGGAAACACCGACGGCCCTGGCCAGACCGGCGCGACATAGACGCTGCCGTCAGGGCGATGGACGAAGTGATTGCCGGCAGTGCCGCTATCATAGGGCGCATAGCCCTGGTTCGGGAGATTGGCGATGTGCAGGTCGGTGATCGCGATGAGCCTGATGCCGTCCTTTCCGACATCGCCCACCAGTTTCTTGAGGTCGGGGAAAGTGGTCGGGTTGGTCGTGAAAGGACGATTGCGATCCTGATAGTCGATGTCGAGCCAGATGACGTCGGTCGGCATCTTCTCGTCGCGCAGACGCCGCGCAATCTGCCGCACCTCGTCCGCCGACATGTAGCTGTAGCGCGACTGCTGGTAGCCCAGCGCCCACATCGGCGGCAGCGGAGTCCGTCCGGTCAGATCGGTATAGCGACGGACGACCTGCGCGGTGGAAGGCCCAGCGATGAGATAATAGTCGATCGGCCCGTCCGGCGCGCCCATGACGAGCGTCTTGGGATCGAGATGCGCGAAGTCGAACCAAGACCGCCACGTATTGTCCAGGAACAGACCGTAGCTGCCGCCGTCTCCACCGACTCCGATGAAAAACGGTATCGATTTGTAGATCGGATCGTCGCTGCTCGAGAAACCGAAAGCATCCGTGTTCCAGTCGACGAAGGTACGTCCTCGCCGGTCTGCCGAACTCCCTGTCTTGTCGCCCAGCGCAAAATAGCTTTCGCCCTGAGGTGCCTCACGCCGCAGGGTAAAGGATGTACCCGAGAAGCTCACCGGATCCGGCGCGTCGCGAACGATGACATGGCCGTCGGCGGTCACCATCGTCATCCGCAGGGTGCCGGGATCGAAGCGGACACGGAGATCGGCAGTGGCAAAACCGTCTGGCGCCGCGGTCACGGAAACATGTTCGCCACGGACATCCGCCGGCACTGCCCAGCTCGCATCTTCGGGGAGCGTGCCGTTACGGCCGATCCGCACGCGAACGATGTCGTTGGTGAGCGCCGTCACCTTCATCACGATCGGCCCCTGGTGCAGCTCCACGCCGTCGCTCACGGGAACCATCGTCACGTCCGAACTGGGCGCAGCGGCAGCGATCGCAGGGATGGCCAGGGCCGTCGCGAGCAAACATGCTCGGATCGCAGCCAGCCCCTTACGGCCAGCCAAGGCTATGCTCATCCCTACCCCTCCACGTTGTTTTTTTATTGAACAATCGATTGCACAGTGGCGCCACGAAAATTCCGCGTCAAGCCGTCACGCCGACTCGCGCTTGATGACGGTCGGTTGAATCTGCACCGAGGGTGCGTCTTCGCCCTGCATCCGACGGAACAGCAAATCGACCATCAGCGAGGCCGCGAGCGTAAGATCCTGGCGAATGGTGGTCAGCGGCGGCACCGTATGGGCGGCAACCGTGACATCGTCATAGCCGATCACGGCGACATCGCCCGGCACGCTCCGGCCGCGTTCCGACAGTTCGTGCAGCGCCTTCATCGCAATCATGTCTGACGCGGCCACGATGCCGTCTATACTGGGATAGCGATCCAGGGCGGTATAGAGATCGCGCGCCTGCGCCTCGAAAGCGAACGGTACGGGGATATGGGGACCAGGCTCTACGTCAAATTCCCGATGCGCCTCGAGATACCCCTCGTACCGCGCGACCAGTTCGGGCGTATCCATCATGCCTGCGAAGGCGATGCAGCGCCTGCCGCCCTCGAGCAAATGGCGCGCGCTCGCCTTGCCACCGAGCAGGTTGTCGGTGCCGACGCAGCAATAAGGCTCGTCTTGGGTTTCCCCCCAGACGACGAGTGGACGATAGGTGCGTGCCGCGTCGCGCAGCACCGCATCCTGGTCGGACTGACAGAGCACAATGATGCCGTCAGCACGACCGCTCCGCGCGATCTCGGAAAGCCAGCCACCATCGGATGGCGCCACTGCTGACAAGAGCATGGCATGGTTGCGCCGGGCAAGTTCGTCCATCAATTGCCCGATCAGCGTGGTGTAGAATGGGTCCGAGACACGCTGGGCGCTCTGATGGCCCAGCGGCACGACGGCTGCAATCGCGTGGGTGCGCCCGAGCCTGAGATTGCGCGCCGTCTGGTTGGGACGAAAATCATGCTGCGTCGCAATCTCCATCACCCGACCGCGCGTGGCCTCGCTGATCCGTGGATGCCCCGAAAGCACACGCGAGACCGTCGCAGGCGTCACCCCCGCCAGCGCGGCGATGTCGGCCAAGGTCGTAACCGGCTTGTTCATATCTGCGCCGCCTCTCTTGCCCGCTGTTCTACGCAGGTCCGGCGGCGGAACGCGAGCCGTTCCGTGCCGCGGGTGCTGCGGCGCAAACCATATAACCCAGCGGTGGCAGATCGATGGTCAGGCTGCCCGGCGCCGTCGCTTTTGCGGGGCATGCGCCGTGCAGAGCCGTGAAATCCCGGCTTCCCACATTCACCTGCACATTGCGGTGAATGGGCGCCGTCGAGGTGTTGAATGCGATGACGATCTCGCGATCGCTGTCCGGATCGAACCGGGATACCGCGAAGATACCTGGCTGATCCTGCGATGCCCGCGTGATCTGGCGGCCCCTGGTCAGCGCCGCTTGGCTGGTGCGCAAACGTGCGAGTTCCGCGATGGCCCGGAACATGGGACCGTCCGTTCCGAAATGCTCGCCTGGTCCGCTAACTCCGCTACCGATCAGATGCTCTTCATTGTAGCTGGCCACCCCACTCACGAACATGTCCTCGCGACCGGCGCGATCCTCGCCCCCGGAAAAACCCTGCTCATCGCCATAATAGATGGCCGGAACGCCGCGTAGCGTGAGGAGCATCGCATGAGCGAGGATCACACGGCGCATCAGTTCGTCCCCCGCAATTCCCGGAAGGGCTTTCAGCACGAGCGACGCAAAGCGACCATTGTCGTGGTTGCTGATGAAGGTGGTGAGCTGGTGCGCAGTCTTTTCACCACCGCGATACAGCGCGTCGTCGGCGAACAGTTCGGCGAGTTCTTCGGTGCCCTTGCCGTCTGCCACCGTGTCGATCACGGCGCGCCGGAACGCGAAATCGAGCACCGCCGGAAGCCGATCGACCTGCGTGTATCGGGCAAGATAGCCCGGATCCATGCGATCGATATTGACCTCGCCGAAGATGTGGAAGTTCGGGATCCCGTCAGCTTTCGCGCGGGCCAGGATCGCGGGTACGAAGGCGTTCCAGAAAGCGGGATCGACATGCCGCGCCGTATCGATGCGATAGCCGTCGATGCCATATCGATCGATCCAGGCGCCGTAGATATCGATGAAGCCCTGGATGACGCGCGGATTTTCGGTGAAAAGATCGTCCAGGCCACCGAAATCGCCCATCGTCGCGCTTTCACCCGAGAAAGTCGTGTCGCCGCGATTGTGATAATAGATGGGATCGTTGAGCCACTCGGGCGCCTTTTCATGCTCCTCGCCCGCGGGCACATAGGGCGTGTAGGCGTAATCCGGCCTCGTCAGACGCGCGAAATTGGCGATGCTGCCGACCGCATCGCCCTCGAAGCCGGTATTGATCGGCGTGCCGTCGACGCCACCCCGGCGTTGATAGGGAAAGTCGGCGCGGCTGCGATAGAGACAGGGATGTCGAGGGCATTCGCGATACTGGATGACATCGGCCGTGTGGTTGATCACGACATCGAGGATCACCTTCATGCCGCGCGCGTGGGCAGCCTGGACCAAGGCCGCGAAATCCTGGTCGGTTCCAAGATGCGGATCGACGTGGGTGAAGTCCGTGATCCAATAGCCATGATAGGCGGCGGAAGCGTGTGCCCCCGATCCCTGCACGGGCTTGTTGCGGAAGATCGGCGCGATCCAGATCGCCGTAGCCCCCAGAGACTGGATGTAATCGAGACGCCCGATCGCGCCCTTGAGATCACCACCATGATAGAAACCGGAATCGCTTGGATCGAAACCGTTCAGCATGCGATCGCCAGCGACGCCGCCGCGATCATTCGCAGAATCGCCATTCGCGAACCTGTCCGGCAGCAGGAAATAGACCACTTCGTCCTCGGGCGCGCGATCTCTCAGAGCGGCGAGATTAGGGCCGGCGAGATGGGACGTGGCGGTATTAGGCGAGGAGTTGCTCGGCGAAGCCACAGCCAGGCCGGGCACCGTTGCCAATATCAGCGCAGCCATCAACGTGTTGAACCGCATCTCTCTCCCCCCTTTTTTCTTGTCGTTATCGCAGCAATGCAAACGATTGCAATGTCTCGGCGCCGGCGTCTTTTTTGCGCGGGACAAATCGTCATCGCATGTCATTCCTGCACCGATAGTGCGCCAAGGGGAGCCTTTCCGATGTCGCTCGATGACTCTGCCTATCGTCCCGGATAAATTCTTTCTTGGCAATTCAGCATGCCGTGGCTGCGTCCACGGGGTGTCGAACATGGTCGATGCTCACGAGACGGAGCACCGAGCAATCGAGCCTTCGGTCACGCCATGTCCGCCTGAACACGTTGCTTCCCGGTTTTCGCAGAGCCATCGTTCTATAACCTGCCAAGGCCAGCGCTTTTTGAAGCGCCGAACTCGCATCCGCATGAGCGGCGCAGACTGTCGATGGTTAGGAACGACGTCGCATCGTCGGCATGGCAGAAAAGGGTGCGGTGCCACCCAAAGCCGCGGTCGCGCGTTGCGCGGTGATGACCGACACCATCGAGAATCTCCAACGCAGGATGAATGCTGCGGCAAGCGCCCTGGATTTCGAGGAGGCGCGGCGCCTCCGTGACCGCATCAATTTGATGCGAGGTGGAGCGAGTGCTGCAGAGGCCGCACAGGCCGACACGTCGGATTTGGTTCGCCAGCAGCCGGGTGCCATGGGGCTTGGCACAAGCCGGCAGCGGCCGGTTCATCCGCCAGGGTGGAAGCCGCCACCCAAGCCCGATCTTATGACGTCCGGCCGAAAATCAAAATGAGGATCGACGTCGCAAGTGCCACCGTGCTGACCCTGCTTGCCGATCGTGGGGCGAGCGCGACGATATGCCCAAGCGAGGTCGCACGGAAGATAGCGGCAAAAGCGTCCGCAAATGGCGAGGCGGATTGGCGCGCCGCGATGCCCATCTTCCATGCTGCGGTCGATCATCTGGTAAATCGGAAGGATATCGGACTAAGCTGGAAAGGCAGGCCGCTATCGGCGCGATCCGGGCCGTATCGGATTACCCGCGCGAACGGCAGCTTATGAGACAGTCGAGATCGACCTCGAATGACCGGCATGGCGGCCCTGCGATCCGGCTCCTCGCAATAAGCGGGGAGCCGGGGCAATCATATTTCTGTACCCTCGGCGAGGGTCAGGGGTCCACGCGAACGCGCGATCCTTTGTCGACCGGCCGGTCGCACGTCATAACCCGATCGGCGCCCTGCCCCCGGTTTGCGTTCACAGGTGTAGCGGGCCGATCGCGCCATCCCGCGCTTTCCTGCCGCTACCGCCGCGACGCTTCTACAGAAGAGAGAGCTTGGCGCAGGCCAGGGGCGTCGCACCCGATGCCGTCATCGCATGGCGCGAAGATGACGGGTTGTAGCGCTTCGGGGGTCAGCGGCGCCAGGGTGCGCATCTCCTCCAAGGACTGGCTACGGAACCGAAGCACGAGCCGATATCGGCCCGACGCGCTTCGCCAGCGCTCGAAGATCAGCGCGCCCCCGGGTGGGGGATCATCGACCGCAAATTGCGGGGCATGCCAGTGCAGTCCCAACGCGCCGCCGATCAACGCCATATTGGTATCGTGGCCGACAAACACGCTGAAGACGGGGGCGTCTGGCGCGGACAAGGCCGTCGCCACCTGGTCAAGCAGTGCGGCGGCCCCTGCCCGCGCGATCAGCGGCGGCCGGGCCTTCACGGCAAACTCCCAGGAATGCAGCGCCAGCAACCGGGTGATCTCGTCACGGGTGACGCGCCCCCAGCCGACGTCCGTCATCGGCTGAGCGTCGGCATATTCGAGCGCCAGCGTCTCCGAGAAACTGCCCCCCAGCGCCAGCGCGCCGCCGAGCTTCACCTTGCCGCCGGTCGTCGACAGCGACGTCGGATGCGCGGCGATGCAGGCGGGTGCGCGGCAACCGAGAATGCGGTCGATGCTGGTCCAATCCGGGGAGAGATCATGGTCGAGTTGCGCCGTGCCGCCCCGCGGCAGAGCGGCGTTCGCCGCAGCCAGGGCCTGGTCGCTCGACAAGGAGGACGTTTCCCCCGCCGACGAAAAACGCGGATCGGTTTCTCCCGTCGCCTTGTGGTCCACGCTGACCGTACAGCCGGGCAGCAACGCCGCGACATAGACTTCGGCGGTGCGGACCGTCCGTTGATCGCTATCCGCCACGGCGCGAACCGCCGGGCATCCCGATCCGAGCAGCCCGCCATAGCTGGCGCGGTCGAACGTGCCGAGCAGCGCGACGGCCTGCTCCCCATGATGGCTCAGCTCGCCCCAGCCCACATCCCAGGCCGGCCATGGGGCGGAGGCCAGGCCTTCGGGCAACGCCTCCGCCTTGGTGGGCGGACGCACGCCGTGGCGCATCACCACGACGACGCGATCGAGTGTCCAGCCCGGCGCCGCCCCGGCCGGCGTGGCGATCGCCGCCGACGCCGGCAACGACAGCGCCGCCAGCGCCGTCACCATGCCGACCGAACGCTGTACGAAGCGCCGCATCAGAAGTGCGTCTCGATGTTGAAGAACACGCTGCGGCCCGGCTGGCGCCAGTAGAGGTTGTAGGCCGCCTGCTGCCCCGACTGCACGGCCGATTGGGTGCCGGCATAATCGGTGACGGCATGGCTGTTGAACAGATTGCCGATCTTGACCGACGCGGTCAGCTGATGAAGCAGTCCGGCAACATGCTCGAAGTGCCAGCCGAAGGCGAGATCGGCGGAGAAGGTGGTGCCGATGCGGCTGGTCGGATCATCGATCGTGCCGGCGGCAACGGCGACATTGCCGTCGAGATAGCCGGCGCCCATCGCGACATTGCCGTTGTCATTGCCATAGCGGGGCCCGACCCACTTGCCGATCAGCGATCCGAAGGGCCCGTGCTTGTCCTCGTAGATGATGCCCGTCGCGGCGGTCCATTTGGGCGCCTCCTCGAGCCTGGCACCGGTGTCCTTATATTTGGCCGAGTTGAGCGTGGCATTGCCGTAGAGGGACAGGCCCTTGGCCAGCACATATTGGCCCTCGAATTCGAGCCCCTTGTAGATCGCGCCGCCGGCATTGACGTAGCTGCTCTCCGAGGTGCCGTCGACGATGGTCGTCTGGGCCGAGAGGGAGTTCGAGAAATCGATATAATAAGCGTCGGCCGAAAGGCTCCAGCGGCGACCGTGGACGACCGTGCCGATCTGGTAGTTCCACGTCAGTTCGGGCTTGAGTTCGGTGGGATCGTCCACCTGGAAGACGGCGATCGGCGGCGCCAGGAAGCCGCGCGCCACCTGCGCATAGGCCGACCAGCCATTGGTGATGCGATAATTGGCGGCAATCGAGGGCTGCCAGGCGTCGTAATCGATGCTGGTATAGCCGTTGGGGCCCTTCTTGTTGAGCGTCGCGTGCAGGTCACGCTTGTAGTTGGTATATTTGATGCCGGGATTGATCGTGAGGCCACTGACCGGGTGGAAATCGACTTCGAGATAGGGCTGCCAGGTCGTTCCCAGATCGGCATAATTATAGGAATAAGCGGTCCCGGTCTTGCCGGTGACGGGCGTACTGCTCTGGGTGATGTCGACCGTTTCCGAATAACGGCTGTCATGCTGCGAATCGAACCACACGCCCCATTTGATATCGGCCCATGCGGTCGACGCCTGGAAGCGCAGCGTGTCGCCCCAGCTGCTGACGACGGCATTGGTGTATTTGCCCTTGATGTCGCTCGAATAGGTAGCGACCTTCTTGCCGATCGTGGTCGGGCTGTAGAACGTCACACCATTGTCGGCGATATTGTCATCCGAAGCGTCGCTCGACTCGGTATATTTGTGCGTGAAGCCGTTATGGTAGACCTGGTTGTCGATCTGCACCGGGCCGACGCTGGTCTGAAGACGCAGATATTCGAAGTCGGTGGAATAGCGGCTCGGCTGATAGCCATAATAGCACATCGCGGCCTTGTTGTCGCAGAGGCCGTAATTGTCGCCATATTGGGCATATTGCTGGAGCGTGGCGCCCTGGGTGGTGTTTTGATATTCGCGATTCCAACTGGCCATCGCGGTCAATTTGGTCGTCGGGCTGATCTCGTAGATCGCCTTGCCGATCAGATTGTCGCGATGCTCGTTGGACCCGGTGAGATAGCCGTCGGTCTTCTCATGCTGGCCTTCGACATACATGCGGAAACCGCCGATGTTGCCGGTATCGACCCGGCCGCCGCCCGACAGCGTGTCGTAGCTGCCGACCGTGCCATAGGTATCGATATCGAAATGCTCGAGCGGATCCTTCGACAGGAAGCCCACCGTGCCCCCGAAGGTCGCCTTGCCGATCGTGCTTGCAGAGCCGGGCCCGCGATCGATCTGTGCCTGCTGTAGCGCGTGAGCGATGAACAGCGACGAGGTGGTGTGGTGGAGATCCTGGGAGTCACCGAAGGGGATTCCGTCGAAGGTGACGTTATACTGCCCATCCTGAAAACCGCGGATCGCCATGGTTTCAGCCTTGCCGATGCCGGGGCCGTTGGGGTTCTCGCTCCACACGCTGGGCTGGAACTTGATGATATCGTCGATGCTGGCCAGCGGCGCGATATTGTTGGCGATGAAACCGGACTGGATGACCGATGTCGGCTGGGTCACGTCCAGCGGCGTCGACGATGGCGCCAGCGGCAGCGCGTGCGCGATCACCGTGATGTCCTGGGTGGCCGTGACATCGGCCCGCGTCGTGTCGGACGCGTTGGTCGCCGCCAGCGCGGGCGTGGCCAAAGCGAACAATGAAGTGGCACATAATAGTGTCGGACAGCGCATCGGTAGAACCCTTCCATCAATCGATTGGGAGGGCGCCTACGCAGCCGGTATGACAGATCGCTCGACCGAACCTGACAAAGCTGCAAGGTGCGTCGGCACAGGCATGGTTTCTTTGGCCGAGGCGGGAAAACGCATCTCCACGATCATCCCCGGAGCGCCGTCGCGCAACTGGATGCTGCCATCATGAAAGCGCATGATCGCCTGGGCGATCGCGAGCCCGAGGCCGCTGCCGCGCGAGCCGCCCTTGTCCTGTCCTCGCTCGAACGGACGCAGCACGCGCGCGCGGTCGGCCTCGGGCAAACCCGGCCCGTCATCGGCCAGCATGACGATCGCCTCTCCGTTCTCGTGGCGCATGCTGATCCGGGCATGGGTGCCGGGGCTGGTGTGCAGCGCGACGTTTTCGAGCAGGTTCATGAAAAGCTGGAGGAGCAGATCGCGATCACCGATCACGGCCGCCTGCGCGAATGGACCGATAACGAGCCCGTAACCGGCCTCGGCCAGCATCGGCTCCATCGTATTGGCGACGTCTTCAAGCAGTTCGGCCAGCATCAGCGGCGCGCGCGGCGCATCATGCCGCCCGGCCTTGATCTCGGAAAGCCGCAACAGCGCCTCGAAGGTGGCGATGATGGCCGTGCATTCGCGTTCGGCGGCGAACCGCATGAGAGCAAAGTCGGCAGGGTCGGCGGCGTCGCGGGTCAGGAGCGCACGCAGGCGCGTCAGCGGTGTCCGCAGGTCGTGGGCCAGATGGCTGGCGAAATGGCGCTGCCCCTCGACCATCTCCTCCATGCGCGCGATCATGCTGTTGAAGCTTTCGGCCTGCGCCGCGAAGATCCCTTCCTTGTCATCGACAGGGATGCGTTTCGACAGATCCCCGGCCGCAATCGCGTCGGCAGTGGCGCGGGTAAGCGCCAGGCGCACCCCGATCATCCGTGCCATCGCGCGGCTGGCCAAGATCCCCATCAGCGCGCCCGATAGCGCCAGGCACAATATCAGCGCGGGCAGCATGTCGCGCACCACTTCCTTCATCTCGTCGTGATGAAGGACGCTCAGATGCGCCCCGTCGCGCAGTCGGATCGTATAGGCGCGGCCGTCCTTGGGCTTCGAATCGCCGTCGCGATAGCTGAGCGTCACCAGCCCGTCGCGCTGAAGCGGCAGATCCACCCGGCCGAGTATGCGGCGCCCCGATGCATCGTACAAAAGGGCGATCTTCATCGACGTCGAGCGGGATGCGGCGCGCTTGATCACGCGCGCGGCGACCGAGGCGGTATCCCGCGGCGCGCCTGGCGGCATCAGCTTGCCCATCTCCTTGTACAGCGACGCGTCGAGTTCGCGAGAAAATTGCAGGCTGGTCAGACCGAGCACGATCAGCGCCGCCACCACCATCCCCAGCGCCACCGCCGCCCCGATCCGCAGCGAAAGCCGGCCGATGCGCGGCTCGCCGCCCCGCCGCTCGCCGGTCAGCGGGCCGGTCACAGGCATTGGTCCGTCAGCAGCACATAACCTTCGCCGCGTCGGGTCGCGATCGGATCGCACCCCAGGTCGAGGAGGCGTCGACGCAGCCGCGAGATATTGCTGTCGACCAGATTGGGGGCGGGCTGAAAGGAATGGGTCCACACGCCTTCGAACAGCATGGCGCGCGTCACCAGTCGATCGGCATGACGCATGAGGAACAGCAGCAGCGAAAATTCGATCCGGTTGAGATGCCCGTGCTCGGCCCCGAAGCGAACCTTATGTGTGGCGCCATCAAGACGAAGCTGGCCGATCGAGAGGCTGATCACGTCGCCCTGGACATGGGGTCCGCGGCGGACGAGCGCGGCCAGGCGCGCATTGAGCTCGCCGACATTATAGGGCTTGGCAAGATAGTCGTCTGCGCCGGCATTGAGCCCTTCGACCTTGTCGTTGGCGCTGCCGAGTGCCGAAAGCATCAAGACCGGTGGCAGCGGGCCCTGCGCACGCAGAAGCTGGAGCAGTCCGGTTCCTGTGATATCGGGCAGCATCCGGTCGAGAATGATCGCGTCAAACATGCCTTGGGTGAAGACGCCGCTGGCTTCGGCCCCGGTGACACAATGCCGGCATTGATGCCCCAGCACGCCGAGCTTTTCCGCCAAGTCCCGTGCGATCAGCGGATCATCTTCAACAAGCAGCAGTTGCAACGGCGGCGATCCCTGGTCGGTCGTCGGAAAACGATCGCCGATACCGACGGGTTGTGACAGTTTGCAGATACGGACGCGCACAGCCGTCGTTTTCGAATGATCATATTCGCTCGGCGCCGGACGCGGTTCTCAACATCTTCGACTGCCTCGGCTCGTCCCGGGGTGCAGCGGTCGTATCACAGCCATGGCACTTATTCCCGAACCCGCCTTTCAACTCTGGCTCGTCGGTAGCTGCCATGTCCCAGCCGAAGTCATTCCGAGTGAGCGGCGGTGGCCCAGCTCCTCGGGCAGCTGACGGTCGCCAATTGGGACGCATCCCAAGGCGTTTCCATGACCGGCAATGGGCGCCTCTCCGAAAAGGCCGAGGCCTCGCCCGCAGGTCTCGAACGCGGGCGGCCGATCGCCACCCATCCGCATAGGAGACATTGTAAGCGAGCCGCCAGGCGGCTATGACTCGCAGGTCGGAAAAGGCAGACTTGGTTTGGTAAGCCCAAGTCCCTTCGGTAACGAAGGCTCTGGTCTTTGGCCTCGTGCAGAAGATCCCCGCGACGGACATGGGATGCTCACCTGGGCAGCTCACGGTTCGTCCGCGTGGTGCTCGGTCTCGAGAAACGCTCCGGTCGGACAGCGACCAAGGACCGTATATGCCCACGCTCGACACCGCATTCTACGACGTCATCATCGCTGGCGCTGGTCCAGTCGGACTATTTCTTGCCGGCGAGCTACGGCTCGCCGGCGTCTCGGTGCTGATGCTTGAACAGGCTGAGCATCCGAATACGGCGCTGAAAAGCTTGCCATTCGGGCTGCGCGGGCTGTCGGTCCCGACCATCGAAAGTCTCGATCGCCGCGATCTGCTCGACGAGATACAGGAACGCTCTCCCCGGCGAGAGACGCCTGCGAACGCTCATTGGATGCAGCAGAAATGCGCGCCCGGCGGCCACTTTGCCGGCATCCCATTCTTTTGCGATCAAATAGATACCGCGCAGTGGCCGTACCGCCTGCCCGGGGCCGTCGGCAGCATGGCCGCGGACATGGCCAGTATCGAGGCCGTATTGGCTCGACGCGCGACCAGGCTGGGCGCCACAATCCGTCGCAGCTGCGGCTTCGAGACTTTCGAAGAATCGGATGCAGGCGTCATCGTCCGTGCCGGTGGCGAGATGTTTGCAGGCCGTTGGCTCGTTGGCTGCGACGGCGGGCGCAGCGCCGTTCGCAAGGCGGCGGGGGTCGCGTTCACCGGCACCAATCCGGAGTTCACCGGCTATTCGGCGCAGGTCGTACTGGCCGATCCGAGCGTGCTGACGCCCGGTCGCCATTACACACCTGCGGGCATGTATAACTACGCTGCTCCAGGCACGATCGCGATGGTCGATTTCGACGGCGGCGTCTCCCACCGTATCATACCGTCCCGCGATCATATCGAAGCTGTGCTGCGCAAGGTCTCCAGCGCCGACGTGTCGATCATCAGCCTTGAGATCGCCACCACATGGACCGACCGAGCCTATCAGGCGACGATGTATCGACGAAACAGGGTGCTTCTGGCGGGCGATGCTGCGCACGTGCATTCGCCGCTGGGCGGTCAGGGGCTGAACCTCGGCCTCGGCGACGCGATGAATCTGGGCTGGAAACTGGCCGCCACGATCCGAGGCGATGCCCCTGACGCACTGCTCGACACCTATGCGAGCGAACGGCAGCCAGTAGGTGCACAAATCCTCGACTGGTCGCGGGCGCAGGTGGCGCTCATGCGTCCCAGCGCCAGTTCCCGCGCGCTGGAGGCCATCGTTCGGGATGTGATCGCCACGGGCGATGGTGCGACCTATTTTGCCGAGCGCGTCTGGGGCGTGGGGCTCCGTTACGATTTGGGTGAAAGCCATCCACTCGCCGGTCGCAGTGCGCCGGATTTCGAGTTTGCCGATGGTAGCAGGGTCAATGAGCATCTGAGGGCCGGACGCGGACTGCTTCTGGATTTCAGCGCCGGATCGGTGCTGCAGTGGTTGCCCGGCGAGTGGGTCGACCGGATTGCTTATGTCAGCACCACGCCCCACGAGCGCATGGGGATTCAAGCAGCGCTCATACGGCCGGATGGCATCATCGCCTGGGCGTGCGAGGAGGCCCCCTCCTGCGCCGAGGTTCAGGAGGTCATGAGGCGCTGGTTCGGCGCACCGGAAAACTCTGCTTAAGCGGACCTTCGGCCATCAGGACGGGCTTCGCGGACCTGGAATGTTCGGGCCAGGCGCACTGGCGTCCGGCAGTTTTTCCCCGGCGGCCCACAACAACGGCGTAACAAACCGCTTGGAATGGCTCTCGCCAATCCGGTCGTCGGGCGTAGAAAAAATATTTCCATCGCTTTTGATACGTTGCTGTGTGCAGCTGTACTCTCTTGTCGCGGCCCAGATTTCGGCTCTCTTGCGGTCTGGATTTTTTTCCATTCCTGTAGTGTCACCCCTCTCGACAGCATGAGTGCCGATGGCAGAGCCACCTGATCACATCCTCCGGATCCGCGCCGTGCTCGATCGAACCGGCCTCACGCGATCGACGGTCTACAGGAAGATGGAAGCCGGGACCTTCCCACGCCAAATCGCCATCAGCACACGCTGCGTGGGTTGGCGCGAAGCGGCGGTCGGCGAGTGGCTTGCCAATCCGTATTTCTATGAGGCTGCCAACGACAACACAGAAGCGAGGGCACGATGAACGCGCTGTTCCTTAAGGATCTGGTGAAGAAGACGCGCCGCGGCCTGCGCGGTCATGGCTGCTTGGGGTCCGGACGCACGAAACCCCCGGCCGTGGTGAGCCGGGGGTTATGCGTTTTTTTGGTTGCGGGGACCCGCTCTATACTCAACTTGCGATCAAGCATTGGAGCCCTTGAACGAGCCGCAGGCAAGCTCAGTCCCGGCAGAATCGATCTAGGGCTATTCCGAGCCGCCGCATGAAGCCTCCGTCACTTATCGGAACGAACGAGCTCCGTCTCGGCGAGATGCTCCGCGATAAACCAGACCTGCGGCTCGTTGGTACGGATAACGTTGCTTACGAGCAGATCATTGGTGCCGTCATCACCAGCCTCGTCCGCAGCATCGCCACCCTCATGAGCTTGGCGCAGGATGATTTCGTGTGCTTCCAGCAAACGTGCGAGCTGGCTTGGGACATCTTCGCGACCTTTTGGCGGCCGTGGAATATTCGTGGCTTCTGCCACATCCGGCGCCATCGCGATGCTGATGCCGCCCAGCGCCATAATGCGCTCCGCGATCATGTCGACGAGCGCGGCCTGTTCCTCGTAATGTTTATCCAGCAAGAGGTGGAGCTGGTAGAAGGTCGCTCCCGACATCTGCCAGTGGTGTTTCTTATACAGGTCGCGCAGAGTCATCGTATCAACCAGTATCTGATTGAGGATGGCGACGCTCTGAGAGCGAGCATTGTACTCAAGCGCCAGCGGGAGCTTCTTGAGGGGTTCCGAACGGCTGGATTTCACGATACTCAACCTTATACTGCGGTTGCGCGACGTTCGTGGGCTTCTCAGCCATGTGGAATCCTCATCAATATCGAGCGTGGAACTCGAAGCTCTGATGTTAGGCTAAATGTTCGGCTGGCACCAGCACATGTGTGCTGCTCGTGGAACACGAAGTTGTCAATCAGCGTCAATTGCTCAATTGCACTCTGATGCACATTTGGTGGGGCCGCCCTTCTCCAGAGGGAGCGGCTGGGATAATCGATCAACGGGGCGAAGCTCCACGTGCCGACTTCTGACTTCGCTTTTGAGATTTCCCCACCCGTTTGGAAAAACGGGCCGCGCGGCGCTGACGGGAGCGCCGCGCGGTCCGCCACCCTAAGCGACCATCGATCCATGGATCTTTCTGACGATGGTACGAACCCCATTAGAAGCATGATGGCCAAGCGCATTTCGCCGGTCATGCAACGGACGCGACCCGCTCAGCTTCCATCCCGATCGCGGCAGCCTCCTGCTCGAAGTCGAGCACGATACGTCCTTCTATTTGGCCATGATGCATCCGTGAAAAGACGTCGTTGATGTTGTCGAGCGTATCCGTCGACACGGTCGCCCTGACCTTGCCATGCGCTGCGAAATCGAGCGATTCCTGGAGGTCGAGCCGCGTCCCAACGATCGAGCCGCGCACCGTGATCCCGTTCAACACCGTGTCGAAGATCGACAGGGGGAAATCGCCGGGGGGCAGGCCATTGAGCGAGACGGTGCCGCCGCGCCGCACCATGCCGAGCGCCTGCTGGAAAGCCTTGGGTGATACCGCAGTGACCAGCACGCCCTGCGCGCCGCCGATTTCCTTCTTGATGAACGCCGCCGGATCATTGTGCAGCGCATTAACCGTCAGGGTCGCGCCCAGTTCCTGCGCCAGGGCCAGCTTGGCGTCATCGATATCGACCGCGACGACGTTGCGGCCCATGGCCCTGGCATATTGCACGGCCATATGACCCAGGCCACCGATGCCGGATATGGCGACCCAGTCGCCGGGCTTAGTGTCCGTGACCTTCAACCCCTTGTAGACGGTGACGCCGGCGCACAGGATCGGCGCAATCTCGACGAAGCCGACGCCATCGGGAATGTGGCCGACATAGTTGGGGTCGGCGATCACATATTCGGCGAAGCTGCCGTTCACCGAATAGCCTGTATTCTCCTGACTTTCGCAGAGCGTTTCCCAGCCGCCAAGGCAGTGCACGCAATGCCCGCACGCGGTGTATAGCCACGGCACGCCGACGCGATCGCCCTCCTTGACATGGGTGACGCCGGAGCCGACCGCGACGACGTGGCCGACGCCTTCATGCCCGGGAATGAAGGGCGGATTGGGCTTGACGGGCCAGTCGCCATCGACCGCATGAAGATCGGTATGACATACGCCGGTTGCTGCGATCTTGACGAGAATCTGTCCGGGGCCGGGCATTCGGATCGCGACCTCCTCGATGACGAGCGGCTTGCCGAACTCACGGACGACGGCCGCCTTCATGGTCTTCTGCATGATAGGATCCTTGTGCTGGCCGTCAGAAGGCGGCGTCAATGTCGACCACATTGATCAGCTTGTGATTGACGAACTCCTTGATCCCGAGCCCGAGCAGTTCGCGACCGTAGCCCGAATTGCGGACGCCACCGAACGGCAGGTCGGCCTTGACCATTGTTGGGTGGTTCACGAACACCATGCCGGTGGAGATTTTTCTCGCAACCTCCACGCCGTGCGCCGTGTCGGACGTGAACACCGAGCCACCGAGCCCATAAGGCGAGTCATTGGCGATGCGCACGGCGTCATTTTCATCCCTGGCGCGGAAGATCATCGAAACTGGTCCGAAGAACTCCCAGTAACGGGCGGGATTGTCTTCACCGACATCGGTCAGGATCGTCGGCCGGACGAACGCCCCCTGGTTCGGTGCCTGCGACCCCACCTCGGTCGCGGTCGCGCCATGCTCGACGGCCTTGCGCACCATGGCCTTGATATCGTCCGCCGCCTTCTGCGATGAGAGCGGGGCAAGCGTCGTGTCCGGATCGAACGGGTCGCCCATCCGCAGCCCGGCGACACCCTCCGTATAGCGCTTGAGGAAGTCGTCATAGATTTCGTCGGCGACGATCATCCGCTTCGACGAGACGCAGACCTGACCGCCATTCCAGTGCCGGCCGAACACCGCCCATTTGACGGTCTTCTCGAGGTCGGCGTCTTTCAGCACGACGAACGCATCCGATCCGCCCAGTTCCATGGTCGATTTCTTGAGCGCCTTGCCCGCGGTCGCGGCGACAGCGGCGCCGGCAGCTTCGGATCCCGTGAGCGCTACGCCGTGGACGCGACGATCGCTCAGGATCAATTCGACCTTCTCATGGTCCGCGAACAGATTGATGAAGGCTCCGTCGGGCAACCCCGCCTCCGCCATGAGCTTCTCGAACGCCTGCGCGCTCTGGGGTACGTTCGCGGCGTGCTTGAGCAGCATCGTGTTGCCGGCCGACAGCTGCGGGGCAATGATGCGGGCGATCTGGTAATAAGGGAAATTCCACGGCTCGATCGCGAGCAGCACGCCCAGCGGTTCGCAAACGAGGATCGCCTCGCCCTCCGCCGGCGTGGCGACCGGAAGCTTTTCCGGCCTGAGCAGGGTCTCGGCGTTCTTCGCATAATATTCGAAGATCGCGGCCGACAGTTCGACCTCCGCCTTCGCCTCCGCGATGAGCTTGCCCATCTCAAGGGTCAGGATAGGCGCATAGCTATCGATGTCGCGGCGCAGAATGTCGGCGGCCGCCTGCATCACCCTGGCGCGCTCGACGAAGCTGGTCCCGCGCCACGCCTGAAAAGTCGCATCGGCCCTGCTGACCGCCGATGTGATGTCCTCGTCGGTGGCAACCGGGAATGTCTTCACGACCTCGCCGGTATAGGGGTTGGTACTCGCGAAGATCATGATGTCATCCTCCTCCTGGACTAGCCCAAATGTGGTCCGGCATCGGCCGGCTTACGGCCGGCTTACGGCCGGCAATGCGCCGCCGCCGGCACGCAGGCCAACATCGTCTTCCTCTGACATCATACCGGAGAGGTATGTTGCAGAAGGAAAGGCGTGAACTGCCCGTACCGACACCTCAATCGTAGAGGCGAACCAGTTTCTGGAGGGTATCCGGGATTTCCCCTATTCGGCGGCGGAGGAGGAAGGGAGCCGTCACCGGTTCGTCGATCGTGACATAACCGATATCGGATCTCGCGAGGCGCTGGACCGATTCCGGAATGAGGCAGGCGCCGGCGCCCGACGCCACCATCACCAGCGCCGTCTGCAATTCCCTCACCTCGATGATGCCCGTCGGCATCAGGTCGCGGTTCTGAAAGAAAGACAAGGTCAGGTCGGCATAACTGGGGCGCGGTGTTCCGGGATAGACGATCAGCGGCAGGGTTGCGATTTCGGCCAGCCCCACGCTGCCGCCCCGCAGGAGGAATTCGTGCCCGTGGGGCAGCGCGGCGACCAGCGGCTCCTCGCGCAGGACCATGTGGACGACGAGCGGATCCTCCACGATGATCCGGTCGAAGCCGACGTCGATGCGCCCGTCCTTCAAGGCTGCCACCTGATCGAGGCTGTCCATTTCGGCAAGGACGATGTCGATCCCGCTGGTCTCCTCGCGAAGCCGCGCGATGATCTCGGGCAGGCGGCCATAGAGGGTGGAGGGCACGAGCCCGATGACAAAGCGCGGACGCTCGGCGGCGATGAAACGTCGCATCGTCGCCTGGAGTTGATCCAGCCCCCGCACGACGCGAAGCGCTTCCTCCTGCAGCAGCCTGCCGGCGGGCGTCAGCGCAATGGGACGGCTGTCGCGATCGAACAGCTGAGCGGACAATTCGTCTTCCAGTTCTTGGATACGCTTGCTGAGCGGCGCCTGCGCCATATTCAGGAGCCGGGCCCCCTGCGTGAAGCTGCGCTCTACCGCAACGGCCAGAAAGTATCGCAGTTGCCGGATCAATTGTCATAGATCCCCATCGGTATAACGAAGATTAATCCGAAGGCGACAGGTTACGCGAAAGACCTACGAGCGCCAGCAGCAGGCTACGCTTGCCAGGCGTCGGTGGCAGGAGATTAGCGTTTGCAAGCGTTTGGTTGAGCGTACGCTGCAAAGCAGGATCGGCCTTCAGCACACCGATCCATTGCGCGGACACGAAGCAGTCACGCAACCGACTTTTCAACAGGTCGATGTAGCGTGCCTGCCGCTCGCCGATGTTCGCCCCGGCACGCTGGAGATCGTCAAGCGCCATACCGATCCGCAGGTCGCGCAGCCGGTTCCGTTCCTCCGACATGCCTTCGACCAGATCAGGAAGGTGCGGGCTGAGCAGTACCATGCGATCCAGCGTACGGCTGATCCAAGCCGGCGTATCGGGTTCCGATCGCATCTCCGTCTTGCGGACGAGTTCTCGCCAGCCCGCCCGTGCCAGCCTTTGTGCAGTTCCTTTTGCGTCGGTAGCGCGCACCGCGCCCAGCATCAGGCAGGCCGCAAGCGAGCCGAGGACCTGCGCGATCGCCTGGTTCGCGAATGTGCCGAACATGCCGCCATAGTCCGCGTTCAGGCCTGCCAATCCCGGAAAGGCCAGCACGGCGCCGATCCCGTATGGTGCCCTGTCAGGCCGGGCGAGCAGCCAGCCGAGCAGGAAGAGGAAGGGCGACAGAACCAGGCAAAGCGTCACGAAATCGGTGGCGCGCGGCATCAGGACGAAGGCACAGAAGCCTGCGGCGATGGCCGCTCCGATCGTTCCGTAAAAGACGCGCCGTGCGACACCCAGCGGTGCGTCCAGATGACTGAACAGTGCGCAGATGATTGCAGAACTCACGACTGCGGTGGCGCCATCGGGCCAAGCGGTGACGATCCAGAAGGCACAGCCGGCGAGGACGGTCAGCGTCGTCGCCGATGCGGCGCGCAAGGCCATCCTATGATCGCGATGGAGGACCCGCCGCCCCGTGTCGCCGGGGCGGATGGATGCATCCGAACCCTCCGAAGAAGCGCCACGGACAAGCCGGTTGCGCAGCCGACGTGCGGTGGCATGGGTCTCGATCAGATCGGCCAGTCTGTCCAGCAGGCTGAGACGCACCAGTTGCACCCAGTCTTCCGGCGCCTTCAGCGCAGGTTCCAGTGCACGGGCCCGCTCGATCAGCGGGTGCCCGTCCCCCGGCGCCTCGCGCACGATCCAGTCGCGCACGTCCTCCACCAGATCGGTAAGCGGCGAGGTATAGGCATCCCGTTGCCGCAGCGCCTCGATACGATCCTCGACCGCGCCGGCGAGCGGCAGAAGCCTGCCGAGCTGCATCTCGACGCTGCGCAAGCTGGCAGGCTCTATGACGGTGCTGGCCATGTCGTAGGGGAGATGGACCGACAACAAATGAAGATCGTGAAGATCATTCGCCAGCCGACGTCGGTCCTGCCGAAGTACTGCATCCGGCTCAACCGGCATGGCCAGCGCGTCGAGCGACCAGGCTTCGGCATCCGCGAGGATCAGGTCCAGGCGTTCGCGCACCTGTCTCCAGACGGGGCGGGGAAACAGCAGCGCATGCACCAGGGAGACGCAGACGATCCCGATACCGATCTCCTGCACGCGAGACAGGGCGACGATGAAGATCGCGCCGGGCGTGTCGACGGACGGAAAGCCGACGATCACCGCGCTGTAGCCGGCCAGCAGCGAGATGTAGGAGCGCGGAGTCCGGTCCAGCGCTGCGACATAAGTGCAGGCACCGAGCCAGAGCGCGAGCGCCAGGGTCAGCAGTTCGGGCGTGTTGACGAGGTTTGGCACCAGGACGATCGCCATGCCGGCACCGACGACGGTTCCGATCAGGCGGAACAGGCCCTTTGAAAGCAGCGCGCCGGCCAGCGGCTGGGCGACGATGTAGCAGGTGATCACCGACCAGTAAGGCCGCGCCAGTCCAATCCGGAGCGAGATGTAATACGCCAGAAAAGCGGCCGCGAGCGTCTTCAGCGAGAAGAAGGCATCGACAAGTCCGTCACAGCAGGCCGTTCCCTTGTCAGGGAACGGCCTGCGGCTCGCCACGGGGAACGGCCACGAAATCAGGGAGCGGGGTTCCGCGGCGCCCATGGGAGAATGATCGTGCGATTAGTCGGAGGCCGGGTCGCGCGTGACAGTGAAGGAGAGGACCTTGTCGTCCACCGTCCCGACGTTCACCGTCCAGCTGACATCCTGCATGATATCGTCCTGGATTTGGATGTCGCTGTAGCGACAGCGCATTCCGCCGCTCGCCTTCGGCGCCCGGCAATGCGCACCCGCGCCGCGCAGAAGTGCACGTGCATCGGCAATTGAGCTACCTGCCGGAAGCCGGGCGGCCAGGTTGGCGCGCACGTCGTCCACCATCCCGGCGGGGTCGGGACCGAACTCGATCGACCGGAAGCTCGGGATGCCGGCCGCTTCGGCGAAAGCCGGCGCAGCCAGCAGGTTCACGGTGACGACGAAGGAAAGAGAGGCGGTCTTCAACGAAAACATAGTTTGCGTCCTGTGATGCCGGACCATGCCGGCACCCGACAGATGCGCTCTTAAACCCCGGCACGCCAACATTGTCTTCGTTTAGAAACATACCGGAACGGTATGTCGTTATCGATCAAGCCGCATCGTGCCCGTCTCGATCTAGCGCTGATGCAGGGCGAAAGCCTTATCAGGCAGCATCGGAGTATTTAGTCCGTAAGAGCCGGCCGGTAGTCATCGCGAAGTGCCGGGCAAAAAATTCTGCGCAGCTTGCCCCCATTTAGAAGGTCCAGCATGCCGTCCTGAACCACTTCGGTATAAGCCGTCATGTCCTCGGACGGGCTGTCGAGCAAGCCCGTCAGAACCGCGTCAGGCGATATCGTCGACGCCGGATTGGAGAGGCAGCAGCGAGGGCGGCGGCCGGCCCTTTTCTAAGTCATGCGGCGGAAATCAAGCAGATGCCCGGCGATTGCCGTCGAGAACGCGACCGATCAAGCTGCCACAACAATGTCGTTGCGCACCTCGGTGACGCCGGGCGACGCCCAAGCCGCACGTTCCGCGACATCGCGTTCATAATGGCTGCCTACCCGGCCGCGCAGGACGACCGCGCTGCCATCCGTGTCGATCGATACGGCCTCCGTGTCGAGCGCGGCAAGGCGCTGATAGGCCGCCGCGATGCCGTCGCGTATGTCGCCGGGACAGACGGGATTGTGAATTTCAAGCAGATTGGCAATCCCTGTCACGCCGCTCAATCCGCTGACCGCCTTTCGCGCGGCTTCGCTCTGGAATTTCCAGTCGACCCGGCCCGTCAGTGTGACGACGCCCTTCTCGACCTCGATCCGGATGCGACCTGCTGGCACGGAAACGTTCCACTCAAGAATCGATGCCACTTTCGAAGCGATCCCGGTATCGTCATGATCGTCGCCGGCCACACGTCCAACGCCGATCTCGTCTGCGATGGCACGAACTCCCGAAATCCGCCTCGCCACTTTCTCCGCGGCGACCTTTTCGGCGAAACTGGAAGCGATACCGGACAATGTCACAACACCATCCGAAACCGTAGCGTGGATATGATCGTGCGTAACGCTTGGCTCCCACCGGAGCTCGGCCGCAATATCATGCAGCAATTCGCGATCGGTCCGCACAGGTACCTCCCTGAAAAGAATTGATAGGCGCGAGAGGGACGAGCCGGCCGGATTCCAGCGGCAGCATCAGCCAGACAACGTTCCCTCGCCCGCGCTGGCTGCGGACGCGTAATCGGCCACCGGCCTCGCCCGCAAAGCGATGGACGCGCCCCAGTCCCATGTTCTGGGCGTCCGCCTCGCTGCACGAGCCGCCACCCGCCCCGGGCGCCGAGAAGTTTGTCATGCCGCGGCCATTATGGGCGACTGCAATTCGCATGGCCCCGGCTACGCTTCGGGCCCGCACCAGGATGCGGCCTCGCGTCCGCAGGTTCCTGTAAGCATGGACGACTAGCTCGCCGAGAACAGTGTCGAAAGCTTCGGCGGGCATACGGATGAGAGAGCCAGCCTCTCGCGCGTCCAGCCGTAGATCAACCGTACGGCCCGTGATCACACGCAGCATGGGCTCCAGCAATGCGAGCCGGCGATGGACGTCGAGGCTGCCCGGATTGCCTTTGCGTTCCGTCAGAATATCCGCCGTCAATGTGCGGCCGCGCACCGCCGCCCGCTCGATAGCGTCGAGCGGGCGGCGGGAACGATTGTCGGGAGGCAGGTCACCAAGAGAATGGCACCCCGATGCTACGACGCCGAATAAACTGCGTAGATCGTGAACCCACTGCCGGGCGGTTGGCGACAGCAGTGGCGACGGGATTTGCGAGGCGTGCATCGGCAGTTCCTTCGATGCCGCTATGTACCGGACAATGCCCGGGTCCCGGCCATCCGCAATAGTGCGTAGAGCCGTCGCGACCCGACCTCCGTAGATTCCCGAAGAGGAGGAAGCGTCCACAAACGCTAGCAGGAAGCAAAGGAGTCCGCATGTCGAAGCCACTCGCATATTTCCGACCCCGCCATGCCGTGATCCTGGCGCATCCCAATCCGGCCAGCTTCAACGGACTGGTCGCAGATGCCTATTGCGATGCCGTGCACGCTTGTGGGCAGGAGGCGATCGTTCGCGACCTCTATGCGCTCGGCTTCGATCCGCTGCTGAAGAATAGCGAGCGACCGGGAATGACCGGATTTCACCTGTCTGCAGACGTGGAGGCTGAACTCGACGCGATCCGTGGATGCGACGTCCTCGTATTGATCTACCCGATCTGGTTCGGCATGCCACCGGCGATCATGAAGGGATATGTCGATCGCGTGCTCGGGGCAGGCGTCACGCCGGCACAGGTACAGCATCGCACCGCCGACACACTGCTGCGCGGCAAGAGTTTGGTCAGCATCACCTCATCGGGGGCGAGCAAGGCCTGGCTCAATGAGCAGGATCAGATCGATTCGTTGCGCGACGTCTTTGGACGCTATCTGCGGCATGCTTTTGGCATGAAAGCTTATGACGACCTCCACTTCGGCGAAACGGTCGAGGGCCTCGACCAAGATTATGTCGACGCGAACCTGGCGCAGGTCGACGACCGCGCCCGCTCGATCTGTGCAGCCGTTGCCGCCGACAACGCGGCGAGGCGGATGAACTGAGGAGAGACGAATGACCGAGCAAACCCCTGCCCCCATCCGGCATATCGTCATACGCGCCCATCCGTCTCCGGACAGCTTCAACGCATCGGTCGCGGACCGATATTGTGAAACGGTTCGTGCATGTGGGCAGGTGGCAGAGGTCCGCGATCTCTATGCGCTGGCCTTCGATCCATTGCTTAAGGAGGAGGAGCGGCCCATAGCAGGCGGGATCAGCCTCTCGCCCGACGTGCGTGCGGAGATCGAAGCGATCCGCGGCGCGGAAATGTATGTGCTCGTCTACCCAGTGTGGTTCGCGATGCCGCCCGCGATCCTGAAGGGCTATATTGATCGCGTTCTGGGGGCGGAGGTGACGGCCCGCCAGATCCAGGACCGTGCCGCGACCGGCGTGTTAAGCGGACGGCATATGCTCAGTATCACGACGTCTGGTGCGCGCGAGGTGTGGCTCGACGAGCAGGGCCAAGTTGAATCGCTCCGCAACTTGTCGACCCGTTATCTGCGCAATGCCTTCGAAATGGCGTCGTGTGAGCATCTTCATTTCGGCGGGATCATCGAAGGATTGTCGGAGCGGTTCGCCGGGCAGTATTTCTTCGATGTCCAGGAACGCGCGCGGCGCGTGTGCGCCATGTTAGCCGCAGAGCGCCGTACCGGCCCTCCCCTCGCGTCGATCGGCGACGGAAGCTGAACGCGCCAGAAGACACAGCAATCAGGAAGGACGTAAGCGTGGAAACGATCATCGCGCCCCGACCCGCATCGCTTGATCAAGACGAACTGGCGCGGATGGACGCCTGGTGGCGTGCCGCCAACTACCTGAATGTCGGGCAGATCTACCTGTCCACCAATCCCCTGCTCCGTGAGCCTCTCACGACCGATCATATCAAGCCGCGCCTACTCGGTCATTGGGGCACGTCACCGGGGCTCAACCTGGTCTATGTCCATCTGAACCGGCTGATCCGCAAATATGATCTCGACGCGATCTACATGGCCGGCCCCGGTCATGGCGGGCCGGCGCTGATCGCCAACGTCTGGCTGGAAGGCAGCTACAGCGAGTTCTACCCCGATGTGACTCGGGACGGGGCCGGCATGCTGCGCCTGTTCCGGCAATTTTCGACTCCGGGCGGCGTGCCCAGCCATGTCAGCGTGCCCACCCCCGGATCGATCCACGAAGGTGGCGAGCTCGGCTATGTGCTGGTCCATGCGTTCGGCGCGGTGATGGACAATCCCGACCTGCTCGTCGCCGCCGTCGTCGGCGACGGCGAATCCGAAACCGGGCCACTCGCTGGAAGCTGGAAGAGCATCGACTTCATCAACCCCGTGCGCGACGGCGCCGTCCTGCCGATTCTGCACCTCAACGGCTACAAGATATCCGGGCCGACCGTATGGGCGCGGCACAGCGACAAGGATCTCGCCAAGTTCCTCGAGGGCCAAGGTTATGCGCCCGTCTTCGTCGAGGGCGACGATCCGATGACGGTGCATCGCCAGTTCGCAGACGTTATCGAGATGGCGGTGCTGCGCATCCGCGCGATCCAGCAGGATGCCCGCACGAATGGGCTGAGCGGCCGCCCACTCTGGCCCGCTATCGTGCTGCGCACGCCGAAGGGATGGACGGGTCCCAAGGAGGTCGACGGCGTGCAGGTGGAAGGCACGTTCCGCGCGCACCAGGTGCCGGTGGCCGAGGTGAAGACCAATCCCGACCATCTCCGCATCCTGGAGGAATGGATGCGCAGCTACCGCCCGGAAGAGCTGTTCGATGCGGACGGCCGCCTCCAGCCCGAGATCGCAGCGCTCGCGCCCGAGGGCGAGCGGCGGATGGGCGCCAACCCTCAAGCCAATGGCGGCCTGCTGACCCAGCCGCTGGCGCTACCCGACTATTCGACCTATCAGATCCGCTTCAAGCAGCGCGCGCGCGAACGGATCGAATCCACCCGCGTGCTCGGCCAGTATCTGCGGGACCTGTACCGAGCCAATCCTGACAATTTCCGCCTGTTCTGTCCCGACGAGACGAATTCCAACCGGCTGGGTGCGGTGTTCGAGGTCTCGGACCGTTGCCTCGTCAGCCGGATCGAACCGGGCGACGACCATGTCTCGGCCGAAGGGCGCGTGATGGAAGTGCTCAGCGAGCATTGCTGTCACGGCTGGCTGGAAGGCTACACGCTCACCGGGCGCCATGGTCTGTTCGCGACCTACGAGGCGTTCGCGATGATCATCGATTCGATGGCGATGCAGCATGCCAAATGGATCGAGCATGCCCGCAGGGTTCCCTGGCGCGCGGACGTGCCGTCACTGAACTACCTGCTGACCTCTACCTGCTGGCGCAACGACCATAATGGGTTCAGCCACCAGGGACCGGGCTTCATCGACACGATCATCCACCGCAAGCCGGTAGTGGCGCGCGTCTATCTTCCGCCAGATGCCAATTGCTTGCTTTCGGTGGCCGATCATTGCTTCCGAAGCCGCAACTACCTGAACCTCATCGTCATCGACAAGCAGCCGCAACTCCAGTGGCTGACGATGGAGGAAGCCCAAGCCCATTGCGCACGCGGCGCCGGCATCTGGGACATGTACAGCAACCAGCCCGAACAGCCCGACATCGTGCTCGCCTGCGCCGGAGACATCCCCACACAGGAGACGATCGCTGCCGCCTGGCTGTTGCGTCGCTACGCGCCCGATCTGAAAGTGCGTGTCGTCAACATCGTCGACCTGATGCGGCTATGCCCACCGGACCGACATCCGCATGGGATGAGCGACGCCGAGTTCGTAGACATCTTCACGGCGAACGCGCCCGTGCTCTTTGTCTTCCATGGTTATCCAGGCGTGGTGCATGACCTGCTGCACGGTCGCTCCGCGCATGATCGCTTCCACGTCCGCGGCTACAACGAGGAAGGGACCACCACGACACCGTTCGACATGGTGGTGTTGAACGGCATCAGCCGGCTCCAGCTCTGCCTCGACGTGTTGCGCTACGTGCCGGGTGCCATCGCGACAAGCGGCGACCTGCTCGACCATTGCAAGGGCCTGCTCGCCGAGCATGAACGTTATATCCGCGAACAGTTTGACGATCTCCCGCAGGTCAAGAACTGGACGTGGTCGGATTGAGCGCGAGATGGGGATGACGGAAGGCGAATGCGCCGACAATGGATCGACAGCGTCGCCCCCGCTCGCGTGGCGGCCGCGGGAAAAGGGCTCGATGCCCTCGCCCGCGGCTACGAAGTGGCTGCCGCATTTGCGAGCCTGTCCCGCCGCCGGGCGATAATCGGTTGCAACACGCTTCGGACGGATATCGAACGCACTATCTACCCGCTAGGATCGGCTCATGCTGATCCGACAAGGCGATAAACGTAATGAGCGCATCGACCGATGGCTGGCGAGCGTGCTCGCCAGCGTCGCTGGCGGCCTTAATGCGGCGGTCTTCCACGCCGTTGGTTTCTTCTCCGCCAATATGACCGGCAATGTCTCGGCACTTTCCAGCCTGCTCGCTTATGGCCGATGGCTGCAGGGTCTGGGGTATCTGTCGATCGTAATGACGTTCGTAGGCGGAGCCATGGCGTCCACCCTCGTGATCGACGCCGGACTGCGACGTGGGATGAGGCCGATCTATGCCAGAGTCGTCATCGCAGAAGCGCTGCTGCTGGCGCTGTTATGGCTCACGGAAGTGGCCTTGCCACGACTCGTGTCAGGCGTGCCGCTCCTGATCCTGGGCCTGAGCTTCCTCATGGGCCTCCAGAACGCGGTCGTAACCCACATCTCCAACGCGCGCATCCGAACCACCCACGTCTCGGGAATGGCAACCGACGTCGGCATCGAACTTGCCAAGCTGGTTCATCAGCGCCGGCAACGTGACAAGGCCGGCGAAAACGAGGAACTGGTCACCAAGCTGCGATTGCATCTTCAGACCATTGGCTTTTTCCTTGCCGGAGGTATCGTGGGCGTCCTCCTTTATCGCCTGATTGGCATCGGGACGCTTCTGATCGCGTCCCTGCCGCTGCTGCTGATCAGCGTTCCGCCCGTTTGGGGGGCGCGCAAGACCAGTGCCCGCGCTCGCTGACCGCCGTCATCGGCAATTTCATCCGGATCGGAGACGCCCATGGTTTATCTCGTAGTGGCGATCGGGCAATTCGGAGTTATCCTGCTGTCGGCCATGGCGAAGGCCGCCGGCCTAATCGTCGGCACCACGGCCTTCCTCATCTGCGTGGCGACGGCCTTGGCGGTGGCCCTGCATGCCGCTTGGTTCCACTTCGTATCAACGCGCTCAACAAAATCGGAAGATAAAGATGCGACGATCGACTCGGCCGCGAACAGTCCGGCCGTTTTCCGCCGGCGGGAGCCGGGGCGCCCATCGATGAGGAGAGGCCATCGCCACAAGCCGCGCGCCTGAATTAAGATAAAAAAGATCTCCTCCCACCTCGCCGTCAATCACGTCGACTCAAATCGCGCGGCAGCCAACAGCCATCGATAAAGATATTCCACCAGTACGCGATCCAGATACGTGTACCATTCCACATTTTCTTGGAGGCGGCGATCATAGATCGCGCCAGGTCGAAATGGATTTCAGCGGACTTCTTGCCCATATTATTTGAATTCATTCATTTCTTCTTTCCGTAACGTTACAAACGGAATTAAGAGAAAGGAAGTGTAGCGCTATAGTATATACTAACGCGTCATGCGGACAATGGCGCTCAATCCGCATCAAGCACGCGCAGTTTTTCCTCTGCCTCGAAGAGTAGCTTACGGATTTGATCGTGATCGTCAGCGCGGCCGGGATTGGCAAGCAGCGCACGATAGCGGGCGATATTCTGGCGATGAATCCACGCCGTTTCGTCAGCGCCCCGTTCCGACCCATCCTTGCTCATTACGCATACGCTCCAGCTTTCTCTCACAGCACTGCGCGGGCCAGGGGCTGGGCCCACGTCCCGATCGAATCGGCTGCATCGAAGGCAAGATCGTTACGGGATCGACATTCGTCTGTTCGATTCCCAACATAGCGTCGAGCACATTTTCGTCGGCGGGCGTTTCAGTGCGGTGGCCGGGTGTCCGGGCCGAACAGCCGGTTCATCTCGGTCGCGGTCTCGGAGTAGCATTCGCACGCGGTCTCCTCGAGGCCCAGCCTGTCGGCGATGGTGACGATGCCGCGCGTGTAATCGATGCAGCCGGCGCGATGGAGAACCTTGGCGGTCAGCGACACGCTGGAACGCGTCGCGCCCAGCATCGTGGCCAGAAATTCGTGGGTGAGCGGAAACGAATCATCGAGCGCACTGTCGTGGCTGGTGAGAAGCCAGCGGCAACAGCGCTCCTCAAGTGTATGCAGCCGATTGCAGGCGGCGGTCTGCGCGAGCTGGCCGAAGGCGAAGCGCCAATAACGCTCCATCATGCGCCGCAATGCGCGATCATTCTCCAACTCACGACTGAGGAAGGCGCGGCCGATCTTGAAAGCGCTGCCAGGCACCTGGACCATCGTCTCGGTAATCGCAACATCGACGCCGAACAGCGCATTCGAATCCGTCACGCCTTCGATGCCAATGGCGCCGACCTCTACCGATCGGCCGTCATGCATCACCTTGACCAGCGAGACGATGCCACGATTGACAAAATAGAGATGCTCGATGAGACCGTCGATATGATCGATGACCGCGCCGGATTCGGTCTGGATCAGGTCCATCTCCGGCATGAGCCGCTGCAGTGTCTCGGGAGGAAGTGACAGCAGCAGGCGATTGTTGATGGGTTCGTTCCGCATCTCAATGCATCCGGGTCAGGCGCGCAACGGCGTCGGCGACCGCGCCTTCACGAAACGGCTTCTCGATCACCTGGGCAAAACCACCGGCCGCCGCGCGGTCCGTGAGTTCGGCGGACGGATAGGCGGTGATCAGGACCGCCGGGCCGGCCCAGCCCTTCGCGCGCAGGCGTGCCAGCACCTCGAAGCCGTCCAGTCCCGCCAACTGGTAATCGGCGACCATGCAGGCCGCTTGCCGCCATGCCGGATCTTCGAGCATCGTGGCACCGCTCGCATGGGCACGGACATCCCAGCCGCGCGCCTGCAGAAGGAGCTGCAACGAACGCCGCACCGCGCTGTCGTCCTCGACCAGCAGGATGCGAGGGCGCGACGAGGGCGATGCGGCGGGTGTGGGAGCTATCATGACGGTCCGATCGGAAGAAGAGGCGGGATACCAGTTTGCGGCTTAGCGGGGCTCTGGCCGGCGCGATTTACGTAAACACCCGGATCACGGCACCTTCTTGCCGCCCCCCGACGCACCGGCACAGGGGGGCCGTTTCGACCCGCCGCTACGGAACCGGTGGTATCCCATCGCATGGAGCAGCGGACGGAACGAAGCCCTCGAACGTCCGAAGCGCTAAATCCCGGCCGCGTCGATATGACTCATGGACCCGTCAGAGATCAGGCACCGAGGCCGGCGGCGAAGGCGATGCGGAGCGCATCCGAAAGGCTGCGCACCTCCAATTTGATCATGAGATTGGCCCGATGGACCTCGACAGTGCGGGCCGAAATGCCGAGATCATAGGCGATGGTCTTGTTCGGCAACCCGTTGGCGAGGCCGGCCAGGACGTCGCGCTCACGCGGCGTCAGCGCCTGGAGCAGCACCGTGGCGTCTGCCGCCCGCTCATCGCGCTGCGTGGCGCGTTCCAGGCGTCCGAACGCAGCGTCGAGCGCCCCGAGTAATGTGGCCTTCTCGAACGGTTTCTCGATGAAGTCGACGGCGCCAGCCTTCATCGCCCGTACCGCGATCGATACATCGCCGTGCCCCGTCAGGATCACGACCGGCATGGTCACGCCACGCTCGGCCAGCGCCTGCTGGACCTCGAGCCCATCCATCTCCGGCATGCGGACGTCGAGCAGTATGCAGCCCTGATCGGCGTGACGGACTCCCTTGAGCAGGGTCACGCCCGACTCCCAGGTCTCGACCGCAAAGCCCGATGTCCTGAGCATGAAGCTGGCCGAGCGACGGATCGCCTCCTCATCATCGACGATATGTACAAGCCGCTTATCCGGCATCTTTGATCTCCATATGCATTTTCTGCACGGTGAAGTGAAAATGTGTACCACCGCCATCACGTGGCTCCATCCAAATCCGCCCCCCATTCGCCTCGACGATCGTGCGACAGATCGACAGCCCGAGCCCCATGCCCTCGCTCTTGGTGCTGATGAAGGCGGTGAAAAGCTGTGCGCCGACCTTCGGATCGACGCCAGGCCCGGTATCGCTGACCGTGATGCGGACCATATCGCGCTCGTCGTTCCGGCTGGTGACCGTTACTTCCTTTTGGGCGGTAGAGGCCATGGCCTCGATCGCGTTGCGGATCAGATTTATCAGCACCTGTTGGATCTGGACCCGATCGGCAAGCACGGGCGTCGCGTCGGGATCGAGATCGAAATGCGGACGCACCCCCTTCTCCCGCGCCCCAATCAGACCGAGCACGGCGGCCTCGTTGATCAGCGCCGGCAGCTTTTCGACCGTCTTGTCACTCTCTCCCCGCGCGACGAAGTCCCTCAGCCTCCGGACGATATGGCCGGCGCGCATGCTCTCCTTCGCGGCGTCATCAAGCGCCTCGCGGATCATCGGCATGTCGCCCATATCGGGATCGGCCAACAGATCGCGCACCGCCTCGACATAATTGGCGACCGCGGTGATGGGTTGGTTGAGCTCGTGCGCGAGCGTGGAGGCCATCGTGCCCATCGCGCTGATCCGCGAAACGTGGATCAACTCCGACTGGACCTCCTCCAGCCGCTCCTCGGCCTGTCGACGCTCGGTCAGGTCTCGGATGAAACCGGTGAACAGGCGCTGGTCATCGCCGAACGCCTCTCCAACCGACAGCTCCATGGGAAAGGTCGTGCCATCCCGTCGTTGTGCGAAAACGATGCGACCGATGCCGATAATTCGGCGCTCACCCGTGGCAAGGTAGCGCCGGAGATAGCTATCGTGTCGCTCTCGATCAGGCGACGGCATCAATCGGCTGATATTCGCCCCGCGCACCTCCTCCTCGCTGTAACCGAAAAGGCGCTCGGCGGCGGTGCTGAACGAGAGGATAAGCCCTTTCTCATCGATCACGATCATCGCATCCGGGACGGTAGAGAGGATCGAGCGCAGATGCCGCTCGCTCGAGCGCAACGCCTGCTCGGCCGCACGTTGCTCAGTGATGTCGGACACATATTTGGCGAAGCCACGCAGTGTGCCTGTCTCGTCCTGGAGCGCGGTGAAAGAGATGCTTGCGAGAAACTCGGAGCCGTCCTTGCGAACTCTCCAGTCCTCTTCCTCAAACCGCCGCTCGTATCGCGCTCTGGTCAAATCGGCTTCCGGCTTGCCTGCCGCAATCGCCTCGGCGGGATAGAAGATGGCGCCGGAGCGGCCGACAACCTCCTCTTCGGTCCATCCCTTGAGGCGCTCGGCGCCCTTGTTCCAGATCGTCACGCGGCCCGCAGGATCGAGCATGTAGATGGCCTGTCCCTGACTACCGTCGATCAGCAGGTCGAGTTCCTCGGCGAGGAGGTTCGCCGCATCGAGACGCCCTTCCGCAAGGGCTGCATGCGCGTCAGCGCGGGCACGCCATCGCCGCATCATCTCGACGACGATGGTGACGGCAGCGCAGGTCGAAAGGAATGCCGTGATTTCGACGACATCCACGGCGTGCAAGGCCTGCGTGTCGAGAAACAACCATGTCCCCGTCACGGCCGAGAGAAAAGCCGCGATCGCCGCAGGACGCCACCCGCACCACAAAGAAGCAGCGGCGACCGAAACCGCGAAGAACAGAAAAGGCTCGCGCTCCAGCAGGATAGGCGCCAATGCCAACCTCAGGAGCGCAGCTGCAAGCGTGAAACCGAACGCGATCACGTAGCAGCTCAAGCTCGATCGCTCAGGCCATGAGAGCAAGTTGTGGCGCTCCTTCCGACAAAGTGACTTCGTCATCACGGTCTATGCCATCCTTCGGACGAATGCATTGGCCATAACCGCCGGCCTCTATGCGGTCGTGAGCAGGGCTGACACCCGGGATTGTACGGATGGACCGTGCCTTCCGTAACATCACGGATAGAGCGCGCACCCGGTGCCCCGCATACAGCAAGCGAACACATTCAAAGGCGACGGACATGAAGACCATCCTGCTCCTCGTTCACGATGATCCCGGCCAAGAGGCGCGGCTGCAGGTCGCACTTGACCTCACGCGTGGGCTGAATGGCCATCTCAACTGCCTCGACGTGTCCATTCTGCCGAACGTCGCGGGTGACTTCTATGGTGCGACAGCGATGATCCTTGAGGACGAGCGCGAGCGGGAATCGGCCAATCGCAGCAGGCTTGAACCGCGACTTGCGCGCGAGGACGTGCCTTGGAACTGGCGGGACATAACCGGCGAACTCAGCGAGTGTCTCGCGCGCGAAGCCACCCTCGCCGACCTGATTGTTGTCAATCGCGGCCTCGACACGATCCTTTCGCCCGACATGCGCCACGTTGCGGACCACTTGCTTCACGATACGAAAACGCCGGTCTTCGCGGTGCCGGACACGGCGACGTCCCTTGATGTGAAGGGCCACGGACTCGTGGCGTGGGACGGATCCGACGCGGCGGGCGCCGCGCTGCGCGCTGCGACGCCGCTTCTCGTTCTGGCGGAAAAGATCACCATCGTGCAAGTCGGCAAGCCGTGCGGTGACGCCTCGGCCGAGGATGCTGCGGCCTATCTCTCCCGGCATGGCGGGCGGGCGACTGTCGATCTCATCCGAGAGCGCAACGACGATGTCGGCGCGCGATTGCTGGCCGAGGTCCGCAATCGCCGGGCTGACTATATCGTGATGGGCGGATACGGCCATAATCGACTGCGCGAGGCGCTGCTTGGCGGCGTTACGCGAACGCTGCTTCGGGAAACACGCGTCCCCCTCTTCCTCGCGCACTGAAAGCCTGACCGGACAATGAGAACGATCCTGCTTCCCGTCCACGACGATGCCGGCCAGAATGCACGGCTGCGCGCAGCACTCGACAGCCTGCGTGCGGTCGATGGGCGGCTGGTGTGCATCGACCTCGTCGTACCTGACCCGGCTGGCGATCCGTTCGGCGGGATCGCCCAGGTGGTAACCGAGCGCGAACGCCTGCGGGAAACGAGTAACCAGCAGCGGGTCGCGGACTATCTCGCGCTCGAAGGCGTGGATGCCGACTGGATCGAGGCGTTCGGCGATCCGGAGGAATGCCTGGTGCGCGCGGCCGCGCTCTCGGATCTCATCGTCGCCAGCACGATCAGCGGATCAGGGCTCACGCATCGCGTCGGCGGACTCAGCGATGCGCTGATCGTCCGCGCGAAACGGCCGATCCTCGCGATTCCCGAATCGCTGGACGGGTTCGATGTCGAAGGCCATGTCATGATCGCGTGGGACGGATCGCGCTCCTGCATCGCGGCGATGCGCGCCGCCATCCCGCTGCTTACGCGCGCCCGCTCGATCGCTCTGTTCGAGGTCGACGACGGGTCGGTTCACATCCCCGCGGAAAGCGGGGTCACCTACCTCGCCCGATACGGTATCGTCAGTCACGCGCTGCCCAGGCACGCGCTGATCGAGGCAGCTGGTTCGATGATCGTCACACAATGTCGCCGCAGACATCCGGCCTATCTGGTGATGGGCGGATACGGGCACAGCAGGACGCGCGAGGCGCTGTTCGGCGGCGCCACACGGACGATGCTCCGCGAGGCGCGCGTGCCACTGCTTCTCGCCCATGAATAGCGGCCCGGGCCTATTTCTCGTCCTGCCCGGCGATCACCGTCAGGGCATGGCCGGTATCCCCTTGCGCCAGCGTATCCGGCGTCATGACCACCGTGGCGCCGGGGGCCAATATCGCGGCGAGCTTCCGGCGAAAGGGATCGGGGATCCACATTTTCGATGTATCGGCCGGCTCCGCATCCGTCACCGCCTCGCCAGGCAAAGGCAATTGCATCCAGTGAAGCACGCTTCCCTCCACCGATCGGAGGCTGAACGCCTTGGGTGCGATGATCGGCTCCTTCATCGAGATGGGGGTCGAGCCGATGACGACACCGTTGCGGAGCACCAGCAGGCGCCTGTCAGCCCCGCTGATGACGATCGAGAGCGGCCCGGTTGGCGCGCGCTCCGGCTGCCAGACGGAGGCCGTATCGGAGGTCTCGGCCATACCAGCCATATCGTTCAGAATATCGGGCGTCGGCGCCACCCGTGGCACTGAGGCGCCGTCGGTGACGACCACCGTCATGCCCAGCTTGCTCACGCCGTAAAGGTCGCAGGCGAAGACAAGCGGCAGACGGATGCACCCGTGGGAGGCAGGATAGCCCGGCAGGTTGCCGGCATGCATGGCCACACCCTCCCAGGTCAGCCGTTGCATGAACGGCATCGGTGCGTCGTCGTACAGGTTGGATTTGTGCTCCATCTGCTTCTGGAGGATCGTGAAGATGCCGATCGGCGTCTCGTGGCCCGCCTTGCCGATGGAGGCGGTCGACACGCCGATCAGCACACCGTTGCGATAGACATTGGCGCGTTGGGTCTCGATACTGACGATCACCAGCACCGGGCCGCTCGGCGCGACCTCGGGCGCCCAGAGGAACTCGCCGGCTTTGAGGGCATGTATCGCGTTCGCGACCGACCCGGCTCCGATCACTGCCTCCTGGGCCAATGCGCCCATGGCAAGTCCGGACGCCGCCGCGATGGCGACGGCGCAGCGGGAGACGACCTGACCAAGCCTCATGCCGGCGACAGCGTCTTGACCACGCGCACGACGGTAGGGTCGTCGGGAACACTCTCCATGCGAAATCCCGAATCCTGCTCCACCTCGATCGCCGCATGATTCGCCCGGCTTTCGAGCGATTCGATCGTCTGGATGCCGCGCGCAGCCGCGACACCGGCGATATAATGGAGCAATTCCCAGCCGATCCCGCGCGCCTTGTGATCGGCGCGGATCGCGATGGCGACCTCGGCATGGGCGAGCGCCGGATCGCAGGCGAGCATCGCGGTGGCGACTAGCAGCGATCCATCCTGCGTGAAAGCCACGAAGGATTCCGTATGGCGATGATCGACATGGGTCATCGCGCGCAGTTGCGCCTCGCTGACATGCGGCATTGCGGACAGGAAGCGGAAGCGCAGATCGTCCTCGCTCACATGCGCGAAGAAGTCCGCGAGCAAGGGATCGTCGATGTCCGTCGCCGTCCGCACGTGGAACGTGAAGCCGGAGCGCGTCGTCCGCTCATCCATATCCCGATCCATCGTTCCGTCCTTCCAAACTGAGGCTGCCGAAGCCCCTAGAGGACGGCCAGGGCGCCGGACATGCGTAAGCCTACGTATGTGTCATGCGCCGGCTCGGGCCGGTTGCGAATGCAAAACAAGTGGCAAGAATCGCTCGTGAGCTAGGGACATTACGGAGTGCGCCAGCGCGCCGCGAACGGCAGGCGTGCGGCCGGCAACGCCAGGAGTGAAACGCCATGACTGCGAATCCCTCGGAACGAGCCGCCCCCGATGCGCTCCACGGGCTGGCCGATATAATGGATCGCGCAACCTCCGCCGCAACAGCTCGGATCACCTCCGGTTTGTCACCCGCGACGATGGCGCAATCCTCTTCGGACTGGTGGGTCCACCTCCTCTCGTCGCCTGGTCGACAGATGGAACTGGCCGCCAAGGGCGCGCGCAAGGTGGCGCGGCTGCTCGCCATCACGGCGGCGGCGATGGCGCGCGACCATGACGAGCGGCTGGCGAGCCTCACCCTGTTCGCGGCGCAGACCGAGTTCAGCGAGCCGGGCGAGCTCGGCCTGTTCATCGACGAAGCGCAGCTCCGTTTGCTGGACGGCATGATGTGTGCGCAGGGTTATCTCGACAGCAGCCAGATGGGCGGGGCTTTCCAGATGTTGCGATCGAACGATCTCGTCTGGTCGCGCATCCTCTCCACCTATCTGGCGGGCGAGCGCGAGCCGATGAACGACCTGATGGCCTGGAACGCCGATGGCACGCGCATGCCCTATGCCATGCACTCGCAATATCTGCGGCGGCTGTTCCTTAACAACGATCTGGCGGAAGGCCGCTATCCGGTCGCCAGCCATCCGATATCGCTGTCGGCGATCCGGCAACCCGTATTCATGGTCGGCACCGAACGCGATCATGTCGCGCCGTGGCGCTCGGTCCACAAGCTGCACATGTTCACCGGCGCCGAGATCCGCTTCGTGCTGACCAGCGGCGGTCACAACGCCGGCATCGTCTCCGAGCCTGGTCATCCGCATCGTCATTACCGAATGGCCACGCGCGGGGAAGACGGCCCCGCCCGCGGACCGGATGACTGGGCAGCGGCCGCCGAGCCGCGCGAGGGAAGCTGGTGGCTGGCCTGGGGAGAATGGCTGGGCGATCATTCGGGCGAGCCGGTCGTGCCGCCCCCGCTCGGCGCGCCGGACAAGGGCTATCCCCCGCTCGCCGACGCGTCCGGCAGCTATGTACTGGAGCGCTAAACCATGGACGTCGCCCCCTCATCGAGAACCGCACCTTCGACGAGATCAGTATCGGCGAAACCGCGAGCATCACTCGGGCGCTCACCGCCGACGATATCCAGATCTTCGCCGCCGTATCGGGAGACGTGAACCCAGCCCATCTCGACCTGGCCTATGCCGAGACGGACATGTTCCACCACGTGATTGCCCACGGCATGTGGGGTGCCGGACTGATCTCCGCGATCCTCGGCACCGAGTTGCCGGGGCCAGGCACAATCTATCTGGGGCAATCGCTCCGCTTCTGCCACCCGGTAGGCCTCGGCGACAGGATCACCGCAGCCGTCACGGTGATCGAGAAGCACCCCGAGCATCACATTGTGCTGCTCGACTGCCGATGCGTGAACCAGCAGGGCGAGACGGTTATCACCGGCCAGGCCGAGGTGAAGGCGCCTTCAGCGAAGGTGCGCCGCCCGCGCGTCGCACTACCGGAAGTGCGCATCGTCCGTCACGATCACTTCCGCCGGCTCGCGGAGCTGGCTCGGGCGGGGGAGCCGCTCGCCACAGCCATCGCCCATCCGTGCAGCCCAGACGCGATCACCGCGGCGGTGGAGGCCGCCGAGGCCGGATTCATTGCGCCGATCCTGATCGGGCCGCGCGCGAAGATCGAAGCCGCCGCGCGGAAAGCCAACGCCGATATCGCGCCCTTCCCCCTTATCGACACCCCCCACAGCCATGCCGCCGCTGTCCAGGCGGTCGCGCAAGTCCGCTCAGGCGACGCGAAGCTACTGATGAAGGGCTCGCTCCACACCGACGAGTTGATGGCAGCTGTCGTATCGGCGACGGCGGGGCTACGCACTGACCGGCGGATCAGCCACGCCTATCTGATGGAGGTGCCCGGATACCCCCGACCGCTCATCATTACCGACGCCGCGATCAACATCGAACCGACACTGGAGGAAAAGGCCGACATCTTGCGCAACGCTATCGACCTCGCCCACGTGATCGGCATCACCCTGCCCAAGATTGCGCTGCTCGCGGCGGTCGAGACAGTCAATCCTAGGATGCCGACCACGTTGGACGCCGCTGCGTTGTGCAAGATGGCCGATCGCGGCCAGATCATCGGAGCCGTCATCGATGGTCCCCTCGCTTTCGACAATGCGATCAGCGAGGCGGCGGCGAGGGAGAAAGGCATCGTCTCGCCCGTCGCCGGGAAAGCAGACATCCTGATGGTCCCTGATTTGGAAGCGGGAAACATGGTGGCCAAGCAACTCTCTTTCCTGGCAGGCGCGGACGCGGCGGGCGTCGTGCTCGGCGCGCGCGCGCCGATCGTCCTGACAAGCCGTTCGGACAGTGTGCGGACCCGCCTCGCCTCCTGCGCGGTAGCGGTGCTCCTGGCACGCGCAGCGACGAAAGTCAGGCCAGAGTGCTGACGTCTTCGACCCAATTTTGGGCGGTTTTTTGCTCATCTCGGCGACAGCCAGTGGCTGGCAATGCGTCGACATCTGGAGATTCGCGCCGCCCGAGCCTTCTACACCGCACGGTCACTGTCCGACCGTCCTTGGTCTGACCGACTTCATGCCGGGCGTCCACTTGTTGAGAGCCTGTCTATGCGCTCCTCATCCTTGCCATTCTCGTTGGCACCGGATTCCTCGCGCGGGCCCTGTTCCTGATTGGCATACCAACCGGCGGCTTGGTCCGAAAAGGGGTATGCGGGGTGAACGGCGCGGTGTCGGGGTGTCGGGGTGTCGCGCAACGGAACGCCGGGCGTCAGCCCGATCTCCATGTTCGATACGGTAATCACCGGTATCATCATCCAGGGATCGTTCGCTGACAGCGGCCCAACTCCCAGAAAACGCTCGACCTCGGCGCGAATGGAAACGTCCAAGCCATTGTCAACGTTGGCATTCTGGACAATATCAACAATGTTTTCGCGCGCTTGCACCATCGTGATCTCGTTCTCAGTTTCGAAAACGCGCCGACGGCGCACGGCATTCCAACCGATCGCTTGTGGACGGTCACCTCAAAGGCATTATGGTTGCCAGGTTCTTAAGAGCGTGCCTCCCAGCCGTTCTGAATTGCCCCTGACTTCTGCCGGACATGCGTAATCAGGCACAGTGCTGAAAAGACTCGGGCTTCTAGCACTACTTTGGCAGGTTGAGGGAACCAGCTGGAATCGTCGTTGATTCCCGTTTGTCAGTGTAGGCTGACGGATCAACGGCGATGGTGGTGGACGAAGGCTGGCGGCTCGATCTGGAGCGATGGCTTGAGCCGTTTCTGACGGGGCTTTCGCATCCAGCGCGGCGCCGGATGTGCCCGCTCTACATCGCCGGCCTGATCGGCCCTGGCGACCGCAAGAGCGTGCAGCCGATGGCCGCCCGGAGTGGCGATGTCGGCTACGATCAGCTTCATCATTTCGTTGCTGCCGGCGTGTGGGACAGCGTCCCGCTCGAGGCGGCCTTGTTGAAGGAGGCGGATCGCCTGGTCGGTGATCCGGCTGGCTTTCTCGTCATCGATGACACGGCGTTGCCGAAGAAGGGGCAGCACTCTGTCGGCGTTGCGCCACAATATGCATCTTCGCTCGGCAAGACCTCCAACTGTCAGTCGCTGGTGTCGGTGACGCTCGCCTCGCGCGAGGTGCCGGTAATGATAGGTCTGCGGCTCTTCCTGCCCGAGAGCTGGACGGGGAATGCCGAGCGCATGACGCGGGCGCGTGTCCCGCTCGACCGACAGAAGGCACTGACGAAACCCGAGATCGGGATCGAAGAGATTGACCGCGTCATCGCCTCGGGCGTGCGGTTCGGCTGTGTGCTCGCCGATGCGGGATATGGATCGAGCGGCCCTTTCCGCCAGGCTTTGAGCGAGCGCGGCCTGCTCTGGGCAGTAGGGCTTTCGCGACGGCAGAACGTCTATCCCGCCGACATCGGCCTGGTCTTCCCGGTCGCTGCAAAGGGCAGGCGCCGCCAGTACCACATGCCCGACCGGCCGCCGGTCTCGGCCGAGGCGATGCTGTCCGGCGAGAAATGGCGGAAGATCAGCTGGCGGCGTGGCATCAAAGGCCGTCTGACGTGCCTCTTTGCCGCTCGTCGTGTCCGTATCGCCGAAGGCCATAAGCACCGCATGCTCGACAACCGCATGCAATGCATGCCCGGTGACGAGGTCTGGCTTGTCGGCGAGCGGAGATCGACTGGGGAGCAGAAATACTACGTGTCGAACCTGCCGGTCGATGCCACGCTCAAAGCGCTCGCCGCCGCGATCAAGGCGAGGTGGATCTGCGAGCAGGCGCATCAGCAGCTCAAGGAGGAACTGGGCCTCGACCACTTCGAGGGCAGATCCTGGACGGGATTACACCGACATGCCTTGATGACGATGATCGCCTACGCCTTCCTCCAATCCCGTCGCCTAACGGCAGCGGGACGGAAAAAAAAGAGTCGGGGGCCCGCCGCCACAGCCGAGCATGCCGGCCATCAGGCAGGCGATCCTCAACCTCTTCGCCCAGCCACCGCCACTGCGCTGCCCTCACTGTAACGAGCGTCTCGCAGACGCCGTCAATCTAAAGGTGCCAAAGTAGTGCTAGCCATCGCCTCCCGACGAGAGGTCATCTCGGCACCCCGACCAAGATTAAACCCTCGTCAAGTCGCGCGCGCGAGAGCGCCGCTCCGATATCATCTGGATGTCGGATATTTTCAAAATTCACACTAATAGAAGATGAATATGAACTTAATGCGTGTTTGAATTTCGACCCACCTGCATCATTCGTTATGACTGTTCCAACCATTCCTGTCACTCCCGCTTCGTCCATCATATGCAAAGCGTCTTCCAGAGTGTCGTCGAATACCAAATAAATCATTGTCCTGCCGGGGTTCGACATGCACGCGCCGATGGAAAAGAACACCCCGAAATCTGATGGCCTCCGATTGCCTACTCGAAACCACGCCTCAACGTTATTAAAAACAGAGCCGCCCTCCAATTTAGAAAATCCAATGCCATCAATAACAATGTTATCTGAGCTGAGGCTTGTTCTGATTTTATCAATAAAAAACTTCTTGGGCGAACAGGCCTCAGATTCCTGCTGCCTGACTGCAGCCAGATTCTGCTCCTCAACGCGTATTTGCTCGACCCAGACAATTCGCTCCATGGCGCCATCATCCTCCGCGTGGCCGAGCATTCCCAGCGCTCCTTCCATCACGAGGCCACAATCTCCCGCGACGCCGGCCGCAATGTCTTGCCTGACTCCCAGATTGGAAGCGTCCAAGTCGATTTCGATCAGCGGCACATTCGGCAGGGGAAATGAACAGCCGTTTTTACCGCAACCAATCGACACGATGAGATCAGCTTGGGTCAAGGCATAAAGCCGAGCACGATCGACTATATGAGCCTCTCGCGATCCGACTCCAGCCCAGGCGCCATCATCTATGATCGCCGGAACATTAAGTTCGCGGCAAAACACCTCGGCTTGCTTGCCAGCGGAGCACCTTACGACCTGCTCTCCCAATATTACACAGGGCTTCGCCTTTCCCATCAGCAGAACCGAAAGAGACTCGATATCCAAGTCACTCCCCTGATCGCGGGTCGTCAGACGATAAGCTTCTGGTTCCCAGCGACGACAGGACGAACTAGCGGCGACATCGTCATGTAGCGCCTCATTTTTCACTTCAAGATAGGCCGGACCGCCGGCTAACAGATGGCAGGCACGCAGCGCTCGCCGAAGCTGTTTGTTTATCCCATCAAGGTCAGAGGCGATATCAGCGAAGCAGGTGATCGGCCGCACTATATCCGTCAGGGATGGGCTCAAGACTGTACTGTGCTCATCTTGGAGACCTATCGCCAGAACAGCACTATCGGTTTCCCACGCTATCCCTATAGCGGGAACACCAGCGGTTATATCGCTTTTCATCAAAAGCGCGCATCCTACCTTGTCGGAGGTAGATGCGTACCCGATCGCCGCTTGAAGAGCAGCAGCAGCCGAGGGCAACTTCACGATCGATACATTTTCCGCATTTAATGCCTCTACCATCTCCGGCGGAATTTCTCGCTTTGAAGTAAAGACTTTGTCCGCCTCGGCGCGCAAAAGCTTCGCAATGATCGTTGCACCAGTGACAGTTGCCTGTTCGAAGTCAGCGTTCATACCAGCACACATCTTTCACTGCGAGTGCGCGAGCGGCCCGACGCCGCCTCGCATCGCCTTTTGGTATGCAGAAGCAGCGTCATGGCGGCAAGCCACGTTCGAAGGACACCTCACCTCCAGGCGGATAACCCGGCGCACACCGAGTAGCTTGTCAGGCTGCGGGCGAAACATACGGGTGTTCCCTTATGTGCCGCCTCGGAGCTGGCTGGCATACCGTAGTTGGCCACGGATTTTTGCCGACTTTGCTTTCCGGCGTACATGAAAGGTATATCATGCTTCCTCTTGAAAATATCAAAGTGATCGACTTCACCGGAGTGCAAGCTGGACCATCATGTACGCAAATGCTGGCATGGTTCGGCGCCGATGTCGTCAAGATCGAACTGCCCGGCAAGGGCGATGTCACGCGCGGACAGCTAAGGGACATCCCCGATCAGGATGGCCTGTACTTCACGATGCTCAACAGCAACAAGCGCTCCCTCGAGCTGAACACGAAGACTGTTGAGGGAAAGAAAATCCTTGAACAGATGATCGTCGGAGCGGACATATTTGTCGAAAATTTTGCTCCCGGGGCGCTCGAGAGGATGGGCTTCACATGGGAGCATCTCCACGAGCTCAACCCGCGCCTGATCTACGGCACGGTCAAGGGATTCCCCGAGAATTCGCCCTATAACGACCTCAAGGTCTACGAGGACATTGCGCAGTGCGCAGGCGGGGCTGCTTCGACTACCGGCCTTGTCGACGGAACGCCGCTTATCAGCGCTGCCGCGCTGGGCGACAGTAACACCGGCATGCACCTCCTGATCGGCCTTCTGGCGGCACTTCTTCATCGCGAAAAGACAGGCAAGGGCCAGCGCGTCTACATGTCGATGCAAGATGCGGTCATGAATCTCGTTCGTGTCAAAATCCGGGATCAGCAGCGACTCGAGAGGACGGGCGAACTGACCGAATATCCGCAGTATCCGCATACCCCGTTCAGCGATACCGTGCCGCGCGGTGGCAATGCGAGCGGCAGTGGTGTTCCCGGCTGGATGCTCAAGTGCAAGAACTGGCAGACCGATCCGAACGATTACATGTATATCATTCTCCAGCCCTGGGGCTGGGAGCACGTTTGCGCGGTGATCGGAAAGCCGGAATGGGTCACGGATCCCGCCTTCGCGACGCAGGATGCACGCAAGTCTCACATTTTCGACGTATTCGACGCGATCGAGGCGTGGCTCGCTGACAAAGATAAGCACGAAGCGGTCGAAATCTTGCGCAAACTCGAAATTCCGTGTGGCCCGATTTTAACGACCAAGGAGCTGCTGCACGATCCCTCGCTGCGCGAGAACGGCTCGATCGTGGAGGTTGAGCATAAGGGACGCGGATCATACCTGACTGTCGGCTGCCCGCCCAAATTCTCGGCCTTCACGCCCAAGATCACCGGCTCGCCGCTGCTGGGTGAGCACAATCACGAGATTCTCGTTGGGCTTGGCTACGACGATGCACAGATCGCCGATTTCAAGGAAAAAGGCGTCATCTGAACACCGATGGCCGGGGCAGGCGCATGCAGGAGCGGCCTCCGGGTGCCCCTCGCCTGCCCTTGCGGCCGATCCTATTTATTCAAGGACCTTTGTCATGACAGACGGAATTTCCACCACAGAGGAAATCGACGGCTTCAATCTTGTCGTCAACGCGCTGCAGCTGAACGATATCAAGGAAATTTATGGCGTTGTCGGCATTCCGATCACGGATCTGGCACGCCTCGCCCAGGAAAAGGGCATCCGCTTCTTCGGCTTCCGGCATGAAACACCTGCCGGACAGGCGGCAGCGATTTCCGGCTTCCTCAACCAATGGCCGGGCGTGTGCCTCACCGTTTCGGCGCCTGGTTTCCTGAACGGCATGGTTGCGCTGGCAAACGCCACGACCAACGGCTTTCCGATGATCCTGATCTCGGGATCGAGCGACCGCGCAATCGTTGACCTGCAGAAGGGCGATTACGAGGAACTCGACCAGATGCAGGCGGCCAAGCCGTTCGCCAAGGCGGCTTACCGTATCGAGCGGGTGGAAGACATCGGCATCGGCATTGCCCGCGCGATCCGCGCCGCCATGTCGGGCCGCCCGGGCGGGGTCTATCTCGATCTCCCAGCCGCCGTGCTACCCGCGACCATGCCTGCGGATGCGGGCGCGGCATCGCTGATCAAGGTGATCGACGCAGCCCCCGCCTTGATCCCCTCGCCCATCGCTATCCAGCGCGCGTTAGATGTACTGGCCGCGGCCAAGCGTCCGCTCGTGATCCTCGGCAAGGGCGGCGCCTATGCCCGGATCGAGGACGATATCCGGGCCTTCCTCGAAGAGACGAACATTCCCTTCCTGCCGATGTCCATGGCCAAAGGGCTGGTGCCCGACGATCACCCGCTGGCGGCATCGTCAGCCCGCTCGCTCGTCCTCGCGCAGGCCGACGTGGTCATGCTGGTGGGTGCCCGGCTGAACTGGCTGCTGGGGCACGGCAAACCGCCGCAATGGGCGGCGGATTCCAAGCTTATTCAGCTCGACGTCGATCCAGTGGAATTCGACAGCAATCGCCGCGTCGATGCCCCGGTCGCCGGGGATCTGGCCTCAAGCGTTGCGGCATTGCGTGCGGGCCTCGCCACTACGCCTGTCACAGCTCCGGCGGACTGGCTGGGAAGCATCGAGGCGCACAAGGCCAAGAACACTGAGAAGATGGCCGCTCGGCTCGCAGCCAATCCCAGCCCGATGAGCTTCTACAGCAGCATCGGCGCGGTAAGCGAAGTGCTGGCCGAGCACCCTGACGTCATTTTGGTGAGCGAAGGCGCCAACACGCTCGACACCGGGCGCAACCTCATCAGCCAGTCCCTTCCCCGCCACCGCGTCGACAGCGGCACGTGGGGCGTGATGGGCATCGGTATGGGCTTTTCGATTGCAGCAGCCGCCACCCAGAACAAGCCGGTTGTCGCACTGGAAGGCGACAGCGCATTTGGCTTCTCCGGCATGGAGATCGAAACGATCTGCCGTTACCAGTTGCCAGTCGCGGTCGTGGTCCTCAACAACGGCGGTATCTATCGCGGTGACGACGTCAATCGGTCGGGCGGCACCGATCCGGGACCGACTTTACTCTCGTCCTCCGCGCGGTATGACAAAATGATCGAGGCCTTCGGCGGCAAGGGCTACTATGTCGAGACGCCCGAGGAAATGCGCTCCGCTCTTCGCGAAGCGATCGCCTCCGGCAAGCCTGCACTCATCAACGCCGTGATCGACGCGCATGTCGGTACCGAAAGCGGCCACATCCAGAAACTCAACCCCACCGCCGCGAAGAAGTAATCCACTCGCGTCGAAATCACAGCCCGATGCGCGAGTCTCATCGGGCTGTGATCGCGCGTGTGGTCGCCCGCGTAGAGCCAGCGCGTGATGCGCCGGCACCTTAGATGCTCAGATAAAGGAAGATTCAGTATGACGACCAGTCAGACTGTGGATGGCGCCCGCCCGCGAGGTCCGCTTTCCGGCGTGCTGGTGATTGATCTCACCCATGTCCTGAACGGCCCGTTTGGCACTGCACTGATGGCCGACCTGGGCGCGCGGGTCATCAAGATCGAGCCGCCAGTACACGGTGACGATACCCGCTCCAACCCGCCATATGTGGGGGGAAAATCGCTCTATTTCGCCTGCGTGAACCGGGGCAAGGAGAGCATCGTCCTTGACCTCAAGGCTGAGGAGGATCGCGCGATCTTCCTCAGCATGGTCAAACAGGCCGATGTTCTTACCGAAAACTTCCGGCCCGGCGTGATGGACCGGCTGGGCTTCTCCTACGAGGAACTGGCGAAGATCAATCCGCGGCTGGTTTATGCCTCATCCTCTGGCTTCGGCCATACCGGTCCCCTAGCGACGTTTCCGGCCTACGACACCGTCATCCAGGCGATGAGCGGGCTGATGGATGCGACCGGTTTTCCCGGTGGGCCGCCGACACGGGTGGGCACCTCGATCTCCGACCTGTGCGCGGGCACGTTCATGTACGCCGGGATCACCACCGCGCTCTTCGAGCGCGAGCGATCCGGCAAGGGCGCTCATGTCGATATCGCGATGTTCGATTCTACCCTCGCCTTCATGGAGCATCCGTTCATGGCCTATGCCGCGACGGGCGAAGGGCCGGAGCGGATCGGAAACCGCCATCCATCCATGGCGCCATTCGACGTATTTCAGGCGAAGGACAAGCCGTTCGTCATCTGTTGCGGCAACGACCATTTGTTCAGCCTGTTGGCCAACATGCTCGGCCTTCACGAGCTGATCGACGATCCGCTGTTCAGGACGAACGATGATCGCAACCGCAACGAGGCTGCGCTCAAAACCCGGCTCGAAGCGATCTTCGCTACGCAGGACGCCGCGCACTGGTTGAGCGCGATCCACGATGCGGGTGTGCCAGTCGCCCCGCTGCTTACGGTCGCAGAGGCGGCGACGCTGGAGCAGACGAAAGTGCGCAACATGGTAGTTGAGGCGGGCGGCATGAAGATGCCGGGCAACCCTATCAAGATCTCGGGCTTTCCTGACAGCGACAGGCGCACCGCGGCCCCCGATCTCGACCAGCACGGCGCCAGCCTGCGCGCGGAGTTCGGATCGTGAGCGGTGGGGTGGCAGCGCCTGCCCCGTCGCTGCGACGGGCACTCTTCGGCGTTATCGCACTCACATCGGTGTGCGGCATCGTCGAGGTGATTGGATATACGGACGTAGGGCACATCTACCCTGCGATCATGACCGGAAATACGGTACAGTTGGGCCTGAATTTTGCCTCTTCCAACTGGACGATGTTCTACTCCATCCTCTACGCCATCGGTAGCTTCTTCATCGGCTGCTTCATCTCCGCGCTGGTGCGCAACAAACTGGAGAGCCCGACGGTCGAACTGCTCCTGATGGCGTGCATTCTCGTCGCGGCCAGCGTGGTGCGCCTTTGGCCGGCCCTGCGTTTTCCCGTCGAGTTGCCGCTGCTCGCCTGGGCGCTGAGCATGCAGGGCATCGCGATCTCGCGTTTCGGCGGGGTAAGCCTTCAGACACTGGTCGTCACCAACAACATGGTGAAGTTTTCGGATGCCCTGATTGGGCGCTATGTAGAAGCGCCATCGGACGGCAGCAAGCGTCCCGCGCTACCGGAAGTCGTCCTGCCCGGCGCAGCCTGGCTGACATATTGCATCATGGCCGCCATCGGTACGGTGCTGAACAAATATATGTCGATGCCCTTCGTCGTGCCGGTGGCCCTGCTGGTTGCAGTCGCCGTTGTGCTTCGGCGATACCATCAGAGACCGGTATGAGGCAGCGCTGGGGCGCTTCGCTGATCGCGGTCTCGGCTCTGGTCGCATTCGCCCAACAAGCCCACGCGGACGCTCCCAACCATTTGTTGCAGGCGGTGGGTGACCCGGACGACCTGACACTCAACGCCACGATCCGCTCGCGTGTCGAAACCATAGACGGACAGTTCCGTCCGGCCGATGCGCATCATGACACGTTCGTCTCGCTGCGGACCGATATCTTTGCGGAATATCACCCGGACATCTTCCTGATCGGCGCTGAGCTTCGTGATGCGCGGGGTTATGGCGAGCGAAAAAACTCATCCGTGAGCCCCAGCGACGTCAATGCACTCGAGCCACTTCAAGTCTATGTCGGGTTGTCGCTGCCAAACATGGGAAGCGACGGCAGCCGCACGCAGGTCAAAGTCGGCCGCTTCACGCTGGCACTGGGATCCGAACGCCTGATAGGCAGTCCGGACTATTCCGACAGTGTCAACAGCTACACTGGCATTCTAGAAGATTGGCGAGCCAAATCCGGCGATCGTGTCGTTCTCTTCTGGACAATGCCGAGCACGCGCCTGCCTTCCACGTCCGAAGATCTGCACGACAACGATCCGCATCTTGATCTGGCCAGCCCCAACGTACAGTTCTTCGGCGCCGACCTTACCAAGACGCACGTGCTGAAAGACGTCTCGGTGGAGGCCTATCTTTACGGACTGGCCGAGGCGCGGTCGACGACCCACCCGAACAAGGGGCGGCATCTGCTGACGTACGGTGCCCGAGTCTTCCGCGCGCATACTATAAAAGAGCTCGACTTCGAGATCGAGGCGGCCCGCCAATCCGGGCACGAACGCGCGACCAGCGCTGCAACCGACCGCAACAGCCTCCCGGTCGTAGCCTATCTTGCTCATGCGGAACTCGGATATTCCTTCGCCCTGCCCTGGAGACCGCGCCTGTCGCTCCATGCGGACCTCGCTACCGGGAACGATGCGAACAAAAACCACATAACCCGTTTCGATACCCTATATGGTGCCACGCGCACCGATTTTGGGCCGGCGGGGCTCTACGGACCGCTTACCCGATCGAATATTCGCTCGCTAGGACTCAGGCTGGAAGTGGCGCCGAGCAATCGGGTGAGCGTCTTCGTGATGGCACGTGCATTGCAACTGGATTCTCTAACCGACAGTTTTGCGTCGACCGGCGTTCAGGATAAGATGGGGCGCTCCGGCTCCTATGCGGGAACCCAAATAGAAGAGCAGGTGCGGTACTGGGTGATACCGAGGTTGATACAGGCAGACTTCGGCGCTGCCTTGCTTATGAAGGGAGAGTTTCTGCGCAACGCACCCAACGTTGCCGACAAATACGACACTAAATATATATTTACGAGTATACAATTTAATCTTTAATAATATTTCCGAAATATATATGAAATGCCTTCGCGGAGCAGCATAGACGTCTAAACATATTTATGCGATCCCCGATAAATCAGTTTCGAAGTCTCGCGGTCTGTGTAAACGGTGCCGACATAGGCGACTACGGCTCCCGCGATCACGAATTAGGCGGGTACGGATAAAGGACTGTCGATCAGCACTGTA